>DZBD01000130.1 GCA_022729795.1 Sulfuricurvum sp.
GGTGTTGCGGAGCAGTTCTCTCCTGCACTCTGTGTGTCTATAATGTTGCCTTGGTTGTCTATGTACCCGATAAGATTTTCGCTCAAATTAACCCTTTGTATTATCGCCGCCTACAATGCAGCGTTAAAAATGGGCTTATTATAGCCAAAATTAAATAGAAATAAATTAAGTGAGGTAAATTTTTGTAGCCATTCTTACGATTCTTATTAAGGTCTTGTGAAAGCTGAAATCTATCTCTGCTATGAGTACAGCTTCTGTGAGTTGTTTTGTCAGAGAGCCTCACTAATTTGTCTACCACCTTATTTCATTTCATTTGAAAGTTTCAAAAAATCATAGGTCATTGTATAAGGTTGCGTTTCCGGGATTGTATATTTAGGATAATGGAACCAACTCATTAAGACACAGTAATCAGGATCACCACCAGCATTTTTATAACGTTTTGCCATTTTTATTAGGTTTTCATAAAAAGCTCTATCCGATTTCATCCCGCCTCTATTATCAGTATATATTTTCCCAAATTTTATTCCCAGTTCATTTTTAACAAAATTCTCAACTGCTACTATTTTCTGCCAGGACAATCCTCTAAAATGGTTTTCAATTCTACTATAAGGACCATCTAAAAGTATACTGTCCAGAATGATGCCATTGGCTTTCAATCGTTTTTTTAACTCGCTATATGGTTCCTTATAAGGTAATCCTTTTATAGGCAATGCATCTATAAGACCAAATTTAATATGAGGATATTTACTATGTACTTCTTTCGCATACATAACAATCTCTCCTATTGCCTTATCCATTAAATGAGCTTTCACATCAAAACTTTTTTTAGGAGATTGTGATTCACACAATGCACTTTGGAAAAAAACATAATCAATTTTTACTCCCATTTTAGAGAGTCTGCCAATCATTTTCAACTCTCTTTTATATTCTTTATGCTTCTTTGGACTCGATGAAGTTAACGTTGCACCACGAACATCGAGAGCTAATTTCACATTGTGTGTTTTTAATACTTTATATAATTTATTTTTAATAAAATAGTCATTCAACTGATTTTTTTTAAAATATAATGCATTGAGCCTTACCATAAACACATCCATTTCTTTAAGTGATCTTTTCCATGTAGTCGTATCATAGAACTTCATAATTGCATCTTTAGGTAAATACCCTACTTGCCTCTGATTACTATCTTCATACCACATTTCACAATTTTTTGCATAAACAAAAGAAAAAGCGTTCAAACTGAGAAAAAGAATAAATTTGAAAATCAATAACCCTGTTTTTTTTGATGTTGTTGCTAACATTTTTTCATCCCTTGTCATAATCTTTTAAAATATTTTTTTATTTTCATTCAAAAACATACCTGCGAACATGAAATTGTCGTCCCTATAAAATTGAAGAATTTCTTTCTTCAGTTCGTCACTTAACAGATTGAATTTTATTTGTTTAAGTAAAATCTTTTTTTTTGGCTTCCTTCATCAATAATTTCTTCTATTTTCTCCTTATCAATATTTCCAAATCTTTCCTCAATCCTTTTAATCAACTGTACCCATCCCCAATATATAATATGCCCACAACTATATATACATCTACTACTTATTTATATACTCTAATATAACATCATAAATATTATTTACTTCAGATATGATAGTTTGATCCATCATAAATCTATCATTAATTAACTTATAACTTTTATTTTTATTTAAAGACAAAGCATTAACAAAGTTTGTCGAATACTGTTGTCTTAACTTCAAATAAACATGCCTGTCTATAAGCGTATCGCCACATACCATTGAAGTGATATATTTAGACATTTTTTCTTTCACACCACTAATATTTATTTTTTCGTTTCGTAATAACATATAAAATACTTCCCTGATGTTTGATCCATGAAGAGAGCCATCTACCATAGCTTTATAATTAAGTAAACGCATGATTTCGATATCCATAAGGTCGGCCATTTCATTTACAATTATATCGATATCACTTATGACATCTATCTTATTTATTACTTTTCCAAACTCTTTCATCATAGATTTATTACTATAAGCTTGCTGATAATCTATAATATGAAGATTGTTTTTCCCAAACACTTCAGATAAATCCTGTAAAAACAGTAATGGATTTAATTCGTTACTTTTTAATGGTTTTATACTATGCTTAGTATAATATTCAAAAAAAGATTCTGTTGCTCCATGCTTTATTGTTTCCTGCCATTTAGATATAAATCTTTGTGTGGGATTTCGAAAATAATAAATAACCTGAATGTCCTTGTTTTTAAAAAGTTCACGCAGTTCTTCTAATTCTTTTTTGGTTAATATAGAAAAATTCTCAGATGAAATAATTATATCACTCTTGATACTATTGAGTAAAGAGATTCCACTCTGGAAAGATTTCCCCCGTATATTCTGACGTATATGTGTCACTAAATGATGTTGTCCTTTTGCCATATAAAAAACTTTTGGATATACTAAATTATGTTTTTTTAGCTCCTTAAAAGATTGCTCCCATAATGTCTGTAAATATGTTGAACCAGTCTTATGTGGTCCAACATGTAAATATATTGTCGACAATATTAATTCCTTTTAGACAAATATTATGTTCGTAAATTGAAGTTAAAATTACAAATACTAAATACCTCTGGAGTTGAGAATTGTCATAATATCCAAAACATTATTCCCTGTAAACCCATCTTCCAACTGAAAAATACTTATCAATTCTTCATCAAGTAGACGATTTTTAATCATATACTCATAAGTAAAAAGAGAAATGGCTTTAATCCGTTCATTTTGTGTATCTACAAACTCCAACGGTACCAGAGAGAGACTAGAGATATAATCTTTTATTCCTTCCATCATCTTTCTTTGTATGGTTATTGTTTCTATTTTTTCTTTATACTTAGGTAATATCTTATCATTTTCTTGTTCAAAACAGATTAATTGTCCTTTATCAGAAGAGAGAAATGCCTCCAAAATCAAAGCATATTTATAAAGGATATTATAATTATCGGTAGGATCAATCTTATTTGCAAAATAACCATACAAGACATTATTTTCACCCTCAACATTTTTTACTTTTTTCGTCGTAACAAAATACTCTCCGATCAATTTCTTTTTTGTCAACTGATGAAGATAATTCTGAATGGTACCTGAATATCCAAGGTCAATAAGTATGTCTTCATTCCCTTCAAAGAAACCTATAGAATTTAAATAGTGCATGTAGTTTTCATTTTCAGGTTTTGTATGAGCATTGATAAGTTCTATATATTCCAACAGTAATATATAGGCTTGCTCCAGCCCTTTCTTGTCATTAATCATAAAGTCTTCAATTCCACTCTCTATTAAAAATGCCTGACCAAGTCCTATTCGACTATAGATCAACTCACTAAACATTCCCAAATAATTACCAAGATCCAAAATCATATTTTTAAGATTTTCTTCATTTTTTACAACAGCTCCCAATACCGTTCTTCTTGAGATTTCCAAATATTGTGATTCTTTTTCTAATTTTAAATCTTTCGTAAGTATAAAATGCTGAAAGGCTTCCTGTATAAAGTAACCGTCTCTTGCAAGAAAGAAAATCCGCTTATCACTAAATTTCTGATAAATACTACTAAGGAAAAGGTAAAAGAACGGTGCTAGTGCTGTATATCCGAACATATAAGGTGTACATTTTTTAGAGAAATTCAATACCGTATCTGAAAGCTCGAACGGTGAAGCAAAAATTTGATTGACTACCGGTCCCATTAGAAGCATCTCAGTTTCACTAACTTGCCCAAACTGTTCAGTAAATGATTTCCCAAAGGGTGACTCAAAAAAGCTGTTTCCCTCCGAAAGTAGATGGAAGGTTCCGATACCAAAATCACCTGGGAGTTTAGCATCTGAGACTTCATTATCTCCTATCATCAGTGCCTGGTGAGGATTGACACGTTTAGAATCAACCAAATGTTTCCATAACGAAGTATTGTCTTTTCTATATCCTGTGTCTGAAGAAACATAAATATTCTCTTGCTTAAACGGTATATTATGTTTCTTAAAAATAGATATAACCTGTGCTTTTGTCAAATACATATCACTGACAAACAGTGTATCAATAGCTTTATCATATGCATATTTAAGCAATTCTACAGTGTCTGGCTTAGGTATGAGCATTTTCATTTCATACTCAAAGTCTATTTTTCTAAGGTACTCTATCATCTCCAGGTTATAGTTGCTGTGAAGATGTATATGATCATAGATATCTTCATAACTGACATCGCCAGTGTGCATATCTGAGAATCTTAATGCAAATTCTGTGGCTTTTCGGACTTTCAAGAAATCTGAAGTAATTGAGAATTTTTTATCAAATTCCTTTTCCATTATCCTAAACAAATTGTCCGGATAAAAAATAGTTCGTGTCAGAAGTGTATCAAAAATATCAATAAGAAGATGCTTTTTTTCACCTACTATGCGCTTGGCAGTATCTAATGTTTTGGCATAATGTTGATTGAAGTTCTTGTGTGTCACATTTTTAGTGTACTGCATAAGCTGATGGTTCTGTTCAATATAATCATACCGGTTCAGACGTGTTATATAACCAAACAATCGTTCTAAACTGTGCGCCACTGTACCGTCATTTCCTATCGGTTCTTCAGGAAAGTCCTCATACTTTAGACCAGAATTCAGTATCTGTGCAATAGCTTTCGGTCTGAACCAGAACATAGTACCTACAGGATAGTCAATATAAGTCTGCTCCAATAAAGGCTGCAATTGATGCAATTCCAACCTCTGCAAAAGTCTGTCAACTACTCCTTTATTGGTTAACCAGGTATATCCCCAATAGGGAATCATCCCGTAGCTGTCTGAAAAAAGCAATCCCAACTTTTTATTCTCCATAAAAGCATTCAAAATATCATTTACAATCTCTTTACTTCCCAGCAAATTATTATAGAGATGGTTTCTCCAATTACTCTGTTCAATTCCGCCATAAAGAGATTTCTTTCCATGAATCTTGCAACATACATCATAGGACTTCAATGCTTCTGCAAATTCAACAATAAAAGGGGCAACATCTCTACCCCTATTAGGTACCGGTTTTATCATGAAATTCATATACCCTTGGTCTTTCAAAAATAGTTCTATCTCTCCAATATCAGCATTTTCTGCTACAGAGATAAACAAATCCGCCTTAGGTGAGACATGATCAATCAAAGTTATAATATCTTTCAATACATCAATATAAAAAGCATGAATTACGACAGCAATCTTTAAACTAATCTCGCTGATAGGCTTTTTCACAAGTGGAAGTTCAAAAAGTTCCACTGAAGTTGTTTCCATCCCATAACCAAAAGTTTTTCTATTTTCGTTTTTACCTACAAGAATATAATGTACTAAAGGATTTAATCCTGAAATTACTACATCTGGATAGCGGCTGACATAATAGCTTGTACTAAATGTTTCACATGGGTCTCTTCCCTCTTCTGCACCGTAGCGTAAATAATGTGCTATAGAATCAAAATTACTCTTCTTGACATCAGTATACTTTGAAGTATAAAACGCATGATTAAAAAGCCCACTTTTTTCAATAATCATCTTAGTTATTGAAAAAGTATCCATATCCAAAATTGATTTGTACCCATAGAGAAGATAATGTTCAAAACCTGATATAAAACTCCTTTCGTCAAACCCTTTTTCAATGCCCTTGTTTATATCAAGATAATTTTCGTTATGATATGAGTCTAAACCCTCCATTAATATACGCGTCCCAAGATAAAGTTCATTCAATCCTAATGTACGAAAATGAGTATCTATGCTTTTAATTTTCTTTTGTTTCAATGCAAAAGCCAAATCTGGATTTTTCTTAAGGTATGCTTCCATATCCAATGTGGCAAAAAATTCAAGATAAACTTTCTCTCTAAGAATATTCGGGATAAGAAAAACGTCTTCTTTACCTTTTTTCTTTTTGAATATTTTTTCTAGAATATAAAACATTAGATATCAACCCTTTACTTATTATTAAACACACGCATCCACTTGACCAGCCCAGAAGGAATAAATATTCTTGCGTTAGTATAACATAGGTGACCAAGTAAATTATGAATTGGCTAATATTTCTCTCATGAATGGACCGCTCAATCCAATTTTAACGGCACTCATCCAAATACCATCCACCCACCCACAAATAGCTATATGTTGTGGGGGTGGGGTTTCATTCACCCCCCACAACAGAATTAGAGTATTATCAATGTCTAAGCATAAGATGAAAAAAGTATTGAGTGATACTATTTGAAGCCTTAGTTGTCCTATTTATGGGCTTTTGAGGGGGATGGTTTTATCTATAGAAATGGTGATCACGATTGGGCTCGAACCAACGACTTCTTCCATGTCAAGGA
>DZBD01000026.1 GCA_022729795.1 Sulfuricurvum sp.
TTTTAGACTTGCTCCTATGTGGTAGAGTTCTTTGGCACCCTTTATGAGAAATCTGTCGTGTGAGGCGTCGAACTTTTTGAGGGTGATTTTGGGGTATTGGGCGTTGTGTTTTTTGATGTCAAGTTCTAGCTGTGAGGTGATGTTTTTGGTGTAGAGGGTGGCGGTTACATTTTTTTCTCTTTTTAAGAGCACTGTCAAAACGCTCTCATCAATGTAATTGTCCACAAGTACTATGCTCTCTTTGGCACTTTTGATAAGGTTTGAGACGAAGAGATACGCATCGTAAACTTCTCCCTCATAAAAGATGCCTTGTGTCGGTTGGATGGATTTTGCTTCTAGTGCATCAAAGAGCTTTTCAAACTTCTCATCTGCTTTTATCTCATGTGAAATTTGTCTTTTTTCTACAAGCTCAAGTCGTTTAAAAATATCGGCATTTTGAGAAAGAAAGCTTCTCATTTTGACAAAACTGTTGATGATTTGTATGCTTGTTTTGATGGCAGTTTCGCTTCTCAAAACCGCCGAAAGCATAGAAACACCTTGTTCTGTAAAAGCAAAAGGCATTTTTCTTAGTCCCATTATCTCTTGATTGGAAGTCACAATTTGTGACTTCCAATTTTCTAGCTCATCTTTTGTCAGTTGAAACATAAACTCCTCAGGAAATCGTTCAATATTTCTGCTAACCGCCTGATTTAATACTTTCGTTTGTACTTGGTAAAGTTTAGCCAAATCTCTATCAAGCATCACTTGTAAACCTCTTATAGTAAAGATTTTGTTTTTGATGTTTTCTTCGTTAATAACTGATATTTCATTCATAACTAATCCTAGATACTTTTATTTATCATGGCGTAAAAAAATGGTTTTATTTAAAAATATGACATTTTGAAATAATTTTAAATATCATAACTCCACCACTTTTTCAAACATCTCCTTAATCTCCATCTCATGGCTTATCAAAAATATCTGTCTGTACTGCTCTTTTATAGTGTGAAAGGCTTCGAGTATTTCCATTCTTCGACCCTCATCTTGGCTTCCGAACACTTCATCAAACGCCAAGAAACCAATGCTACTTGCACCGCTGAGTTCTGTGAGGGTTTTTGAGATGGCTATGCGTAGCACTAAGTTTGCCAAGTCTATCTCTCCGCCTGAAAAGCGTTCTATGGGGTATTTTTTGCCCTCGTCGTAGATGAAAAAGTCGAAGTCGTTGCTTACTTCTATGTGTTGGTATTTTCCTTTGGTTATTTGCACGAACATCTCTGAGGCTAGGGCTGAAATGCGTGGTGCTATTTTTGCGTTGAGGCGGGTTTTGAACTCGGCTAGGCTTGTTTTGATTTTCTCATAATCGACTAAATCCTCTTTTTTAGTTTGCACTTTTTTCTTTTGTGTTTCGTTGTGAAGAAGGGCACTTTGGAGTGTTTTTATTACCCCCTCAATGGTGGCAATTTGCACTTTTATCTCATTCAAAAAAGTTGTTTTTGTCTCTATGGTTTTAAGCGTCGCTTCATGCTCCTCAAGCGTGTGTTTGTGTTTTACATCGTCGTAGATGACCAAGTGAAACTCTGCTTCTTTTGCTTTTTCTGCCACCGTGAGCTCTTCTATCTTTTTTATGAGGGCTGTGAGTTCTGCTTTTACGAGCGGTGCGCGTTTTAACTCTGTCTCTAGGCTTATGACATGTTTGTAGTGTGGCTCTAGGAGTGTGAAACTTGTCTTGATGCTCTCATGAAGCTTTTCGTCGTAAGCGTACTGCTCCAGCGCTTTTAACTCCTCTTTATTTTTTAAGCCTTTTTGCTCTACTTGTTTGAAATGTTCTTGTGCCATTTTGAGGTCGCGCAGTTTACTCTCAATCACTTTGAGGGTGTTTGAAAGCTCCAAAAACTCTTTCTCTTTGAGCTTTTTTTCCGCCTCAAATGCGCTTTTTTGCGTGAGAACATTTTGGAGCTGTTTTTGGTATTCGCTTATCTTTTTTTGGTGCGTGTTAGTTACGGCTTCGACAAGAGCGTTTATGACTCTGTCGTACTCTTCTAAAAGCGGTCGTGTGCAGGTTGGGCAAGCTGAATCGCTTCCGAGTTCTCTTAAGTTTTTTATTTTTTCGTTTGTGACAGCTATCTGTTTTTGTTCGCCTGCAATTTCGGCTTTTAGCTCATTTTCTATGGTGTATTTGGCGCTGATTTGCTCTTGCAATATAGCAAGAGTAACTTCTAAATTTTTTGCGTTTAAGAGAAGCGCATCATAGTTTCCACATGCCGACTCTAAAGCCCCGATGTCGTTTTTACCTTTGGTGTACTGCTCTCTGAGTTGGACGAGCTCTTTGTTTAGTCCCTCTTTTTTAAGGTGGAACTCTTTGAGTTTTTCTTGGGTTTTGAGCTCTTCTTGCAGGGAAATATACTCTGTTTTAAAATGAGAAAGCTCTTGAAGTTTTTGCTGTTTGTGTTCGAGTTCATGATTCTCGGCTATGAGTTTTGCTTCATTGAGAAGCTCTAGGCTTTTTGTGTTTTTGATGAGTTCAAATTCTGAGAAAAGCTTCTGTTTTTGTTCTTTGGTTTTTGTGAGAATTTCCAGCTCATATTTAAGTTTTTGCTCATGAAGTTTGATGGTTTCTAGCTCTTTTGATTTGAATTCTATCTCTTTTGCAAACGCCTCTTTGGTGGCTTGGCTGGCTTCTATCTGCTCCTGTTTTTCTTTTGCATCTTCGGCGCTTAAAAGCACTTCATCAAAAGCCTTAATCTCTCGTCCCAATTGACGGCTTTTTTCTACCAAAGCGTTCTCGATAAAGTCGATTTTTTCTAAGCCCAAAAGACGGCGTATCATCTTTTTTCTATCTTCGTTTTTGAGAGTGCTAAGGCTTGTGAGCTCTTTTTGTGAAGCGAAAAGGGTGTGCATAAAGGCATCTCTGCTCATCTTTGTGAGGTTTACTATGGCAGCGGTGACCTCTTTTGCTCCTGAGGTTGTGAGCTCTTCGTTTTTATAGAGTTTTGCGTTTGCGGTGAGGCTTTTTCCTCGGAACTCTCTTTGTATTTTATAGAGAATATTTTCAAACTCAAACTCCAGTTCAACCACCACGGCATCTTTAGCAGAGGCGTTGGCATTTCGTATAAGCTCTCTATTGCCTCTGTTTTTCATCTCGCCGTAGAGTGCAAAAAGTATCGCTTCAAAGAGAGTTGATTTTCCGCTTCCGTTTTTGCCGATGATGCCCACAAGCCCTTCGCCAAACTCGATGTCGTAAGAGGTGTATTTTTTGAAATTTTCTAAGTGAAGTTTAGAGAGTATCATCTGCGGACTCCTCATATAGCGCAAAGAGTTCTGTGATTTTCTCTTTCAGCCGTTCAAACTCTGTATCGTTTGCGTCCTCTTTTATGTGCGCCAAAAAATACTCTTCCAGTGATAAAGCTTCAATGTCGGCTAAATTTGTTTCGTTTGAAGCGAGTTTAAACTCTCTTTTGACACTCACACTCATGGCATGTGGAAAGAGTTTTTTGATGTCGGCGTTTTGGATGTCGATAGACTGCAGAGGTGTAAGATTTGTAAGTTTTACTTCGACGATGGCATCTTTTGTGTCGCTTGTGTCTATGAGGGCGTTTTCGTAGTCTTCGCAGTTGAGCTCTTTTTGGACGATGGGGCGGATTTTTATTTCTGTAAATTTTATAGTTAACTGACTTTTTGGTACGACTAAAGTCGTACTTCCGAAATCAATCTCTACAAACCCTTTAGAATTACGTTTATCATTAAGACTTGTCCGTTCGGTTGAACCGCTGTAATAGACATTTTCATGTTTTCCCACATGCCCAAAACCGTGCCAATGTCCCAAAGCTACATAATCCATTTTTTCAAAGATGTACTCCTTGTTTGTCGGAAATACCCACTCGCCAAACTCCTGCATCAAATAACTCGCACCGACGGAGCAGTGCATCATCATAATGTTTTTTTTACTTGTGTCAATATTGGCTTCGCAAAGTTCTATTTGTGAAAGTGCCGTCGTCTCATCGTTCATGTGGGGGAGGGCGTGAAACACCACTTCTTTAAACTCGATTTTTTTGTATTTCTGCTCGTAAGAGACAAAAATATTTTCAAAGTTTTCAAAGATTTTTAAAATAGGTGCGCTTAGATTTGTTCGCGGAGTAGAGTGGTTTCCTGCGATGAGAATAAAAGGGATGTTCAAAGCGTTGATGATTTTAAACTGTTCAAGTGCAAAGGTAATGGCTCGGTTGCTTGGGCTTGAGCGGTGAAACAAATCGCCCGTGTGGATGATGTAGTCAGGTTCGATGTGTTTGATTTGCTCTACAACCTGAGAGAAAGCGTCATAAAAATCTGCCTCTCTTTGGTTGATGTTGTGCTCGTTTAAGATCTCTAAATCGTTAAAACCAAGATGGGTGTCGCTGAAGTGAATTATTTTCAAAAGCATTCCTGTTCTATCAGTATTTTATGCGGGTGAGGTAGAGTCCGTTGCTTGGGGCGGGTTTGACTTTGTGCTTTTTTTTGCAGTAGAGAAGCTCATCTATTTCTTGGCATGTGGAACATAAAAGTGCGCCCACCATCAGGCGGATTTGAGCACGTAAAAAACCGTTGGCTTCAAAGTGAAGAACGGTATATCCTTTGTGTTTGTAAGCGAAAGACTTGTAGATGCTACGTCTTGTGCTTTTGCTCTGGCTTCCTGTTTTCATAAACAATACAAAATCATGTTCCCCCTCAAAAAGCCTGATATTTTTTTGGATGTTTTCAAAATCTACATCCTCTAAAAAAGTGATAAAATCATTCTCAAAAGGGTTGCTTTTCCCCTCTTTGATGATGTAACGGTAGATTCTTTTTTTGGCACTGTATCTGGCGTGAAAATCATCGTCGACGGCTTGGATATTTTTGATCTCTATGGCATGTGGAAGCATCTCGTTGAGCACTTTTTTGAGTCTCGGCAAATCGCTCCAAAACGGAGGCAAATCTATATGGCACACTTGCCCCGTTGCATGAACACCCTTGTCTGTTCTACCTGAAGCTACAACTTTTTCGTGTATCCCTAGCTGGGCAAGAACATGTTCGAGTTGCCCAAAAATAGTGTTTGTAGAACTCTTTTGTGTTTGAGAGCCCAAGAAATGGGTGCCGTTATAGGCGATAGTGAAGGCGCATCGCATCAGAATCTAGCTACGATAGTTTTTTTGTACATGATGTAGGTCACGAGGAGCCATGTGAGACTCACCACGGGAATCGTATAAAATACCAAGATTTTTTGCAGTCCTAAAGTGGCTCCGTAATAAAGAAGCACTCCCAAAAAGAGAAATAAATATACTTGCCCTTTTTGATGTCTGGCATGGATAATGCCGATACTTGCAACCAAAAAAAGGCTAATAAGGGGGAAAATACTCAAAAGAATATCTGTAATAAACATATGGGTTTTACTTTCGCGTCTATGTTCGGATTTCCAGTATTGGAGCGGAGTTTTATATTCTGTCAAATCGGTGGTCATGGTGTCATTGATGTTCATTACCTCAAAATCTATCTGAGAAAACTTTTCTTTAGAATAACTATAACCCTCACCCTCACTGAGCCTGAGATGTAAAATTCCTCCATCATTGATAATTTGCGCTTTTTTGGCACCTATAAGAAGCTCCTCTTTTTCATCTTTATTGAACAAAAAGACATCTCCGTAGGTTCCGTCGGGATTATTTTTTCCTACATATAAAAGCCAACTTCCAAAACTATGCCCGAATTCGGAGGCAGAGAGGTTAAATTTAGCCTCGCTTTTTTTGTAAGAGACGAAGTTGCTTGAGAGCACCGTGGCATGTGGAAAAAGGATAAAAAAATCAAAAATGAGCAAGCTTGTTAAAAGAAGCGCTGGACGGAATAAAGTTTTGATAATAAATTTCGGGTGGATTCCAAGTGCAAAAAGAACAACAATTTCATTGTCGGTAGAGAGCCTAAAAAGCGTGAGTACCGCGGCGATAAAAAAAGTAATCGGAAGGGTATAAAACAAAATTTCCGGTAGGATAAAAACATAAAGTTTGGACATTTCTGCCACACTTAACTGAATAACGGCGGTATAAGTTGCAAGTTTTATCAAAAAAACGACCGATGCAATGGCAAACAGCGGCAAAAAAATCGATAAAAAAAGTACGGAAAGATTGTTGATAATATATTTTTGGAGTTTATGCATTCTTAGTAATTAGCCTCTATATAAGCCAAAATAGGGGTATCTAAGAGATAAACTATCAATGTTGCAAGAGCCAAAAACGGAACAAAAGGGACACGCTGCTCTTCGACGCTTCTTCCTCTAAGAGCCAGCATCACGGGAAGTGCCAAAAGCGCAGATAAAAAGATAGCCACCAGTGTGAGTTTTACTCCAAGAAGTGCTCCCATTGTAGCTGCTACCATAATATCGCCCTCTCCCATTGCTTCTATGAAGGGGTAGGTATGGTAGTGTTTCGTCCAAGAAGTTTGGGTCATTTTGGCTTGTCTATGCGCTTTTGATGTCAGATAATAAGAAAGGGCAAAACGAAGAAGGGTAAAACCGCCCGCAAAGAGTAAGGCATTTTGTAGATTCAGCAATAAACCGCTTAGATTCCATGCGCCAAGAACCGCAAAAAGGATTGCCAAAAGATTCAGAGAATCGGGAATCATTTTGTATCTGAAATCTATCACCGACAAAGCCAAAAGCATTAAAAAACTCAGAGCAATCAAAAATATAGGAAAACTTATGCCGTATTTATTTGCCAAAACTAAGAAAATAAGTCCTGAAAAAAGTTCAATTATCGGGTATTGGGCAGAAATTTTTGCACCGCAAAAAGCACATTTGCCCCTGAGAAAAAGCCATGAAAAAAGAGGGATGTTATGCCAAGGTTTGAGTGTATTTCCACATGCCGTGCAGTGAGAAGCTCCAAATACGACACTTTCATCGTTGGGGATTCTGAGTATAACAACATTGATAAAAGAACCTATAACGATTCCAAAGATAAAAGCAATACATAGTTCCATTATTTGAGCCCTCCAAAACGGCGTTCAATTTTTGTAAAATCTTCTATAATTCTCTCTAAATCACCGCTTGTAAAATCCGGCCAGAGAGTGTCCGTGAAAAAGAGTTCGGCATATGCCGCCTGCCATAGTAAAAAGTTGGATAATCTGTGATCGCCGCCCGTACGGATAAATAAATCGACATCATGTTTGCAGTCAAGCGCATCACTCAACATTGTTTGGGTGATATCTTCAGGGCTTGCTTTGAGTTTGTTGAAGGCACGCAATAATTCATCTTTTGCACCGTAATTGAGGGCAAGCGACTGAACAAGCCCGTCGCAGTGGGCTGTTTTTTCTTCTACATCCCGTATCGTTTTTTGCAGTGATTCGGAAAAGGCTTTAATATCTCCTATAGGCTCAAAACGGACATTATTTTCCAGATAGACGGGGAGTTCATTTCTGAGATATCTATCGAGAAGTTTCATCAAAAACTCCACTTCTAAACGGGGTCTTTTCCAGTTTTCCGTAGAAAAAGCATACAGAGTGAGTCTTTCGATATCTTTATTGTTAGAGCAGTAGGTCGTTATTTTTTTGACCACTTCCGCTCCGGCTTCATGCCCTTTTACCCTTTTTTTTCCCTGCAACTGCGCCCATCTGCCGTTGCCGTCCATAATAATGGCTATATGTTTGACTTGATTCATATACTGATGTCCAAGAGAGAATGGATGTTTGTATTATAAAGAGGTTCTATATTTTCACAAAGTGCAATGTGTAGAGGGTGAGAAAAGTTTTTCATATCATTTTCCAAAAAGTTTTTTGTTTTTTCATAGGCAACATTCAAATCCACACTTACATTACCGCCATCAAGGGCAATAACCCCTGAGACGGGTCCTAAAAGTTCTAATGCCGCATAAAAGTCAATTTGCGTTTTTTTTGATTTGTAATTGTACCTTTTTTTAAATTGCAATAGAGAATAAAAATTGTTGTACGTGAGAGGAATGGTAAAAGTATGATTTTCCAAAGAAAAAAGCAAGGTAGAGAGATTGGTAAAATCTTCTTTATTTGCCGCAGTGCCGAGATGTTCAAGGATGTTTTGCTTCATCATCGCTTCGGGTTTTTTGGAGTGTAAAAGGGTGGATAAATCTTTGAGAGAATATTCTATAGGTATGTTTTGAAGACTTTGTAAAAGCGGCGGCATTTTGAGAAGATTGGAGAGTTTTGGTGTTGTGTCTTTTATCTGTGAGAACTGTGTCCAGTATTTTGCCCCTTCACTTAAGAGTTTGTCGCTTTGGGCAGTGAGTGTTTTATCTCCTAGCATAACGGTGTATTTTCCATCGCCAAGGGATTTTAAAACATCCACTGAGGCTAGTTTTATAAGAGCTTTCATCTCGCTGGGATTGCTTGAGAGAGCTTTTGTGAGAGCACTTAGAGGATTCATAGAAAAATTCATAAACTCTTTGCGTGTTCCAAAATATCAAAAGCAACACTTAATTTCTCGGCATGTGGAATTGAGGCTATTTTTTCTGAAGTGATAAACTCTATCTTGTTTGTATCCGTACCAAAGCTTGAGGAGTCTTTGAGTATGTTTAAGCATACTGCATCAATATTTTTGTTTCCAAGCATTTTAGAGGCATTGGCAAGGGCATTTTCTGCATCCATTTCTGCTTTAAAGCCGACGGTAATAATACCCTCTTTATTGATAGAGTCTAAAATATCGATATTTTGTTTGAGTTTGAGTTCCCAGCTTTTTCCTAGCATCTCTTTTTTGAGTTTTCCCTCTTGCACAAATTCGGGAATATAATCACTAATTGCCGCTGCCATAAAGAGATAAGGTTTTTTTTGAATAAGGTGGATATGTTCATCACGAACCAGTGTTGCTTTGGAGAGCTTCCCTTTTTTTGCAATACGGACGGAATCTATCAGATATTCCAGCATCTCTGCGGAGTCTTGTACCTCTATAGTATGCATCTCTTTTGGTAAATCCGTATCAAATCGTGTTGCTATTAGATTAACGTCTGCACCCTTGCAATACAGTGCCGTTGCAAGACTTGATCCCATTTTGCCGCTTGAAAAGTTGGACAAGTAACGAACATCGTCTATTTTTTCTATAGTTCCTCCACCTGTGACTATCACCATCCTATCTTGCCAAAACGGATCTCTCAAAAGTACTTTTGCCGACTTGAAAAAAATATCTATCGGCTCCGCCATTGCACCGTTGCCCTCGGTTTTGCAGGCGAGTTCTTTTACCTGCGTGTCAAGTATCTCATAGTTTGCGATACCGAGCATTTTAAGATTTGCCTGAGTGATAGGGTGTGCGAGCATGTTGGTATTGGCTGAGGGTGCGAGTATTTTTACATCGGGATAGGCAAGGGCGCATTGCAAAAGCATGTTGTCGGCAATAGCGTTTGCAAGTTTTGCAAGGGTGTTTGCAGTTGCCGGAGCTATCACAAAAAGGTCTGCCCATTGTGTAGTTTTGATATGGTTGTGATCATTTGCCCAAGATTCATTGGTGTCGTCGAGCACTTGGTTTGAAGTGAGAGTTTCAAAAGTCAAAGGGTTTATAAATTTTTTGGCAGAGGCACTCATCACAACTTTTACCTCTGCACCGGCTTTGACGAAAAGTCTTATTAATTCCAATGATTTGTAAATAGCGATGGAGCCCGTAACGCCTAAAAGAATTTTTTTATTTTTTAATAAATCGGATGGAATAAGCATTCTTAGAGCCTTATTTTTTGGTAATTCTATCCAAAAAAATATTGCTTTTTAATTATAAAAAAACTATATTTTAATTTTAATATTTAATGTTTACTTCAAAGTTGTTACAAATATATACAGCTTTGCTTTATCTAAGAAATAGGATTCATATTTATCCATGAATGGCGAGAAATGTATTAAAATGTTGCAAATACCACGAGATAAGGTTATCCATGACAAAAACACTAATAAAAAATATTGACGCTATCCCGCCGCTTCCTGAATCTGTTCAAAATGTGGAGCGTATTTATCAAGATTCAAAGAGCAATTTTGAAGATATGCAACGCGCTATCGAAAAAGATCCTATTCTTACTGCAGATATTTTACGCATAGCAAACTCTCCTTTGTACGGCTTGTCAAGAACTATCAACAATGTGCAACAAGCTGTTTCTCTTCTTGGTAAAGATGCGGTGAGAACTTTTGCACTCAATAGTGCTGTCAATGCAAGTTTTAAAATTGATTTGTCCCCTTATAATATGACAAAAGAGCAGTTTGCTTTGGCATGTGAAAAACAACTTTCTCTTATGATAAATTGGCTTATTCGTTACCAATCCAAAAGGTTGACATCTTTGGCACCTGCTGCATTTTTGGTGGATTTGGGAAGAATCGTCATCAGTAAAACACTTATAGAAGATGGAAAAACAGCTTTGATTCAGGATGCTATCAAAAATGGAAAATGTATCTCTGCAGCTGAAAAAGAGGCATGTGGAGCGCAAACAACAGACGTTACGGCTACACTTTTTAACAACTGGCATTTAGATCCGACAATTATCCACCTTATCCGTTACAGCGATGATCCTGAGGGAACGATGGACGAAGATAGAGAGATGGCAGCCGAACTCAAAGCGGTGCGTGAAACCGTATTGCCAAACGGTGATATAACGGAGGAGTCTATTGCTACGGCAAAAGAGACTATTGAAGAATATAACTTGGATTTGGAAGGGTATGAGAGAGCGTTAAAAAAGCTTCTTAACGCCTAAATTATTTTATTCCGGATAAACTCCGGAATACTTTACTTTTTTCCGAAAAACTTATAATAAAAGTTTTCTATTGTTTTGAGTTTTTTTCTGCTTATCACGAGAGAACCTTTCGTAACTTTGCCGCTTGGAACCGTTGTTCCTGCCGCTATCATCACATCATCTTCTATCGTAACCGGTGCTACAAGCTGTGTATCGCTTCCTATAAATACGTTTTTACCGATAATCGTCTGATATTTTTTAATACCGTCATAGTTACAGGTAATTGTTCCGGCTCCTATATTTGTACCCTCATCAATCACGGCATCGCCAAGATAGCTGAGATGTCCGGCTTTTACCCCTTTGAGGATGCTCTTTTTCACCTCTACAAAGTTTCCTATGTGCGTGTCTTGTATGTTGCTAAGCGGGCGGATATGTGCCATGGGCCCAACATCGGAATTTTTCACTACGGAGTCTTCTATAACACTTCCACATTTAATGTATGAGTTTGTTATAAGCGAATTTCCCGTGATGCGGCAGCCGTTTTCTATAGTACATTCCCCCTCAAAGCAAACTCCCTCTTCTATGTAAATAGTTGAAGGCAATTGCATAATAACGCCGGCATTCATCCAAGAAGATTTGATTTTATCTTGCATAATTACCTCTGCAACAGCCAAATCCAGTTTGGAGTTAATCCCTTTGAAATGTTCTTCATCTACGAGAAGCGGCGCTATATTCAAGCCCTCTTTTCTTGCCATAGAGATAACATCCGTCAAATAATATTCTGACTGCGCATTGTTGTTGCCTAGTTGCGGGATATATTTTTCTATCACGCTTTTTGAAAATGCATAAATTCCTGCGTTTACATGAGAAATTTGAAGCTCATCCGCATTGGCATCTTTTTGTTCTACAATATACTGTACTTGGTCGTTTTCTATGGCAACACGCCCATAGCCGTCGGGATTTTCAAGATCAAATATAGACATAATGATATCTGCATCATTTTCTAAAAAACCTTGCAGAGCCTTTGGTGTAATAAGTGGCATATCGCCGTTGAGCACTAAAACTTTTTCATTTTTCGGTGCTATGTTTTTCATCGCTCCGCCTGTTCCGGGAAAGTTCTCTGCATCTTGGACGACAAAAGTGATATCATCAAAATACGATTCCATCTGTTTTTGAACTTCCTCTTTTTGATGCGCAATTACAACGGAAATATCATCGGAAATCTCTTTGGAAGCTTTGATAATGTGATAAAGCATTGGCTTACCGCATATCGTATGAAGCACCTTTGCTTTTGGAGACTTCATACGACTCCCTTTTCCTGCGGCCAATATTACTATACTGATTTTATCTTTATTCATTTGTATCTCCACATGCCGTGTTATTTTTACGTATTGTAAATTCGTCTGCAATTTTACCATCAATTGTGAGAAATTTCGAATGAAGCGTAGCCGGTGTGACCTCTAGGATAACCGAGCCCATTTTCTCAAAACTAAAAGGCATTGCCGGATGTTTGAGACTTGCATTATCAAGTTTGGAAGAGGAACCGCAAACGAGATAAACGGTTCCGCTGTTTTTTGTCTTGGCAAGGGGTTTTGTGTAGCATGAGTCATTATCCTGCACTAAGTGTTTTTTTGCATCAAAAGTATCACTTTTTCCAATATGACTTACCATGAGTTTTGAGCGTTCATAATCGTGTGAATGTCCGCTCAAAACCAAATCTACCCCATATTCATCAAAAATAGGGACAAAGTTTTCTCTCATATATTTCATATGACCCATGCTATTAAAATCATCGTCGGATTTATGTCCCCCGTCGGTATAAGGAGGGGAATGAAAAATGACGATTGTCCAAGGCTTGGTATCGGCTTTTAAATCGCGTCTGAGCCAATTTGCCATATCTGCGTCTTGAGCAAGACTAGGATTTTCGCTGTCAAGCATTACGATGTGCAGATTACCGTTATCGATAGAATAAAATCTTTTATCATGGCTTGCAACTCCGCCGGATTCCCCTTTTTGCGGAAAATCCCAAATATTATAAAAAGCCCAGCGTCTTGCATCATGGTTACCGGTAACAGCCCAAGGAACAAAACGTTTTACAAGCTCTTTGTAAGGCTCAAATAGGGCAATATTGAACTGTTTTTGTGTTCCGCTTCCATAAGCATTGTCGCCTAGAAGCAGCCACATATTGAGTTGAGTAAAGTCGTCATGGATATATTTGAGCATTTGTTTATACACGGCAGCTTGCCCTGTGCCCCTCTCTCCGCTGTCTCCTATAACCCATAATCTTTGAAAATCGGAATTCTTGCAAAGTGTACTGAAACTTCTTCCTTCATTATCTATTTTTAAAGAGTCTGAATCCACTTTGTAAAAATATTTTGTGCACTCTTTGAGGTTGGTGAGAGTGACGGAATGTTTCGATGTTTCTTCTTGCTCTAGCGAAACATCATTGAGGCTTTTGGGAGCAAATCCGTAATATACCCTCCCTTTTTCCTCTTTTGGACTCTGCCATTTGAGGGTGATAGAATTTTGTGTTTGCATCACCATATGAGGTTCACGCGGTTCAAACTCGAAACTCCCGTACGACACGTCAATGAATCTTCCGATTCCGTATAAAACGCCGACAACAAAGAGCAACAGCAGTATTTTTTTGAGTATTTTTTTCATATTTTTTCTCTCATTTTGGAATAAATAAACATAGTAGAGAGTGTTCCAAGAAGTATTCCCCCAAGAACATCACTCACAAAGTGATCACTAGCGAGAACTCTTCCCCCCGCAAACATAATTGCCAAACTCATCCAAAGATAAATATATCTAGGAAATAAGAGATAACAATAGCTAAAGAGCGCAAAAATCGTAGTGGTATGTCCAGAGGGGAAGGAGGAATAAAGTGCCGAATCGCTCATTAAAACTGAAATTTGATATTTTATTTTTTCGATGAAACCTAAGTCAAAATTGTTAAAAAGTAAAAAACCTTGCTCAAACTCTTCGTTCATAACTCTCCACGGTCGAAGCCTGCCGAAGAAGAACTTGAGTAGGATACTCAAAAAACCGGAAAAAATATTGACATAAAATAAAAACAAAAATCTTTGCTCATAAAGTTTATTTTTTTTGATAAATCTGAAGAAAATAAATCCAAAAATAGAAGCGCTTATATACCATGTGGAAAGTCCGAAAGTACTCAGAATATTACCGATAGGTTGATAGGTTGCTTTGTTTTGCAGAAAAAAATGAAATACAGGCATATCTATATAAAAATAGGAGATGAGTATGAGGAGCAGAAGAAAAAGTGTATATAGTATGTATTGTTTTTGAGAAAAAATCATTGTATCCCCTGAAAGTTTTTGCACTCAATTATCTCGATTGTATTTACTTTTTTTGCATTTAAAAGTATATCAAACTCGGCATGTGAAATTACTGCATCACAGTACATAGTTTTGTTGATATCGCTGCCAAAAAAATGTGTATTGATAAAAAAAACATTTTTATGATGAGGATTTTCTTTTTGCCAAATATCAAACTGATCTTGCCTATCATCTATAAGATAAAGGGAAGAGTCGTAATCTCTGTTGTAATACAGCGCACGTGAAGCCAATGTCCAGTTTGTAACCGCCAGAGCCTCAGTTACAGGATTTTTGATGAGGGTATTTGCTTTTTTCATAATCAAATCCCAGCCGTAAATATCACGGTGAAGAGACTGATAATCAGGGAGAGGTAAAAATTTAAGACCTAGTTCCGCATAAGCAAATGCACTGAGAATAAGACCCAAATAGAGCGCTATTTTGATATATTTTTTTGAAATATTAAGAAAATAATAGCTACCGATGGGGATAAAAAGCATATAAAAAAGAGCAGACCAATGGGGAAGAGCTGTTTTATACAAAGATGCATAAGTAAAAAAAAGTATAAATACGAGTCCAAAAAGTGCCGTTAAAAAGAGCGTATCGTTTTTAGAACGAAGAGCTTTGTACAAGCCGTAAAACGCTACAGGAAAGAGTAGGGGATTATAGGCACCTATTTGTGCGGCTATGGAGTTGAAAAATCCACTCCAATCTATCCCGGTATTTCCAACTACGTGTTCACTTTGGTAGCCAAAGCTTATCCATTCATTTTGAATATTCCAAAAAATGACAGGAGATATAATCAATAAAGCCACAAACAAAGCAGGCAGTATTTTTGGGCTGTAAAAAAGTTCGTATCTTTTTTTGATGATAAAATAAAGAATAATTGGCGGAATAAATAATACGGCAGTGTATTTTGATAAACCTGCTAAACCAAGAAGAGTTCCAAGCAATATCCACATGCCGAGAGTATCTTTTTTTTCTAGCTTTATAACGGTAAAAATAATCGGAAGAACCAGCAAAAAGAGGAGAGTATCGGGCATAAGCATTAAAAAAAGTGCGTTGAATAAAAAAGAGGCGTGAAGTGCTAAAACAGCGATAAATGCCTCTTTGGAATTATTATTGATCTCATAAATGAGTTTATATACAAAAAGTGAGCTAAAAAAACCGATGAGTATAGCGGCAACTCTTGCCCCAAAACTATTGGTACCCAAAAGAGAGGTGAAGAGGTATTGCACCCATCCAACCAAAGGAGGATGATCAAAATAACTCAAATCTAAGTGTAAGGCATACAGTACATAGTGCGCCTCGTCTACTCCAAGCCCTACAAAAGGGGCAAGAAAGAGCCTTATAAGGGCTACGAAACCTATAAAGTAGAAAAAGCCTCGATGCTCTTTAGCTGCTAAGTTCATCAAGTTTAAATTTGAGTGTGTTAAATACCCACTCAGGTGTAATAACCTGAATACATCGGTTGTCTGAACAAGGAGTTTTCCTGTGGTTGGAAGCACTGACGCAAGGACTACATGACATACCTGCATAAATAGGGGTAGTGGAGCCGAGTGAGCCGTAAAGTGCAGGTGTTTCAGGACCGAATATTACAAAAGTATGCATATCTGTTATAGAGGCAAAGTGCGCCGGACCCGAGTCGTTTGTCAGCATAAATTTTGAGATACTGTAAAGTGCGGGAAGTTGTAAAAATTTAACGGCACCGGCAAAATTAAGACATCTTTTATCTCCGACATAATCTGCCAAAAGCTGTGCTCCCTCTTTTTCCGAGGGTGCACCGGTGAGAAGGATAACGGCATGTGGATTGTAAGCTAATATTTTTTTAATCACGTCACCGTAATTTTCTCTGTCCCAGCGACGTTGCGGAAGAAGATCGGAAGCATTAGAATTAACCAAAATAACAGGATTTTGCTCTTTATCAAACCCTTCATACATCTCTAAAATAACAGCTAATACATCTTGTTTTTCTTCATCACTGATAGTTGCTTTTGCAATTTGTATCTCAGAATCGGGAATAATTCTTTTTGTAAAGGGAAGTTCCTCTTTTTCACTTAAAAGAGCATCCACTAAAGCGATAAAATTCTTTGCAATATGCTGGTGGGGATTGTAGGCTACTTTTTTTGTTAAAAAGTCCCCTCTATAAAGTCCTTCATTGTGAAAAGCGTGAAATCCAACCGTATTCACTGCGCCGCTTCCTGCTGTTAGTAGTGCGGTAAAGCGAGAAAATAGCTCTAAATCAATGACAGAATCTATCTCATTTTCACGGCACCATCGTAAAAACGCAAGAGAACTTGTTGCTAAGGGAATGAGTCCGCTCTCATCAATAGTAAAAATATTTTCATCTTTGACGGTTTCTAAAAGTTGAAGGCTCACTTTGTTTTTAGAAAAGATTACAAAAAAGAGTTCCCCCTCAATATTGGCTTTGAGTTTTCTCATAGCAGGATCTACGATAATTGCGCTTCCCATCTCTGAGAGCTCAATCAAGAGAACATTTCTTGGTTTTATTGTTTTTGGAGGTACAAAATATTGGAGTGTTTTTTTTACAACCGTTCCTAAAAATGCTAAAGGTACTCCGGCATAGTGGTCAATATTTCTCATTGTATCTACATTCATAATTGTTTCCTTATTTAAGTTGCTTTTTTACTTTTTACCCAGTAGTAGGAGCCCGGAAGTGCGCTCACGATAAGCAATATTCCATAAAGAATGGACATCGCTAAAACTTTTGTTTGATCTGCACCTACAAGCATAAAGATACCTACCATAGCACCCTCTCTGATTCCCCATCCGGCAAGTGAAATAGGTACAATCGTAAGTAAAAAAACAGGGGGAAGCGCTATAAGAAATATCTTGAAATCGATATGAAAATCGATGCTTAGGGCAAGAGAATATATTGCTAAAATTGTAAGTGTATGCACTATAACGGATATAAATATATGCTGTAATAACAGCACTTTTGATGTATAAAGTTTATTGAGTCTATTCGCTAGACGATGAAAAAGGTTTAAAAATTTGTAATGTTCTAAAAATTTGATTTTATTAAGATAAAACAGTGCAAAGAATCCGGATATTCCCCCAACGGTAATAAGTATGATGAGTATAGAAAAATGAAAATCAAAAGCTCCGAAAAATATGATAGTAGCAAAAAGATTGAGTACAAGAAGACCTACTAAGCCGACTACTCTATCTACGAATACGCCATAAAAAGCATCTTTTTTATCGTAGCCTTTTTGTGTTAAGTCAATAATTCTTACAGCATCACCGCCGATACTACTAGGGAGTACTTGATTGAAAAACGTGCCTTTGAAATAGCTAACGACATAATAAGAAACACTCTCTTTGAAAACCAAAAGTTTCATAATTAAACGCCATCTATATGCCGCTAAATAGGTACTTGCTAGCTGAAAAATTATGGCAATAAAAATAGTTCCGCCATGAGATTTGGCAAGAATATCAAGCAGGTTTGTGAAATTTACATATTGAAATAAAAAGTAAAACATAACAATAGTAATTATTAATTTAATAATGTTTTTCATACGCAGCCAAGTTTAAGATTCGTAGGATTTTATCAAAAATATGATTAATAATTTATTTTGCATCGGCAACTCTATAAATATAAAAGGTCTTTTTGCCGTTAAAGCCTTTTTTTACACTCAAAGTATCTATCAACCTCACACGTGAATAGAGATTTTCAAGTCTCTTTTGTTCTTGATCTCTTGTTAAGACTAAGCCGTCTTGCAAAAAGTCCTCTTTTCTCCACATGTCATATTGTGAAAAACGGGAATCCAAAGCTAAATCCGTCTCAGGATGAGAAGGAAGATAATACTTGAGGTATGCAGCAATCGTGAGATGATCTCCATAAAAACTGTCACCGTCTTTGGCATAGGTGTGAAGAAGTTTTACCGCTTCTTTGTTGCCGTACATTCTATCTTGTATGATTTCCAAATGACTCACAAAAGCAATTCTCCCTATTATCGTGAACAATAATGCTATAACTAGCCCAATCTTGAATGTTTTGTGAAGTTTATTATGTTCAAATATATAAGCACATAAAATAGCTCCGCCAATGTAAGCGGGAGCCGAATAGTTGAGTTCCATGCTCCCAAAAAGGCTCTTATAAAAGAAAAAAAGCAAAACAACCGCAACGCTGAGTGAAAGAAAAAAGAGTTTGTCATTTTTAAAATAAAGTTTATTTTTAATCAAAAAATAAAATAAAACCGTAGTGAAAACGGGAGAAAATATTCCAAATTGTCCCGCAAAAAAATCAAAAAACGAATGAAAAGAGATGTGATAGCTCTCGGATGAGCCGTGTGCTAATTGAAAAGTAAAACTAATCCAGTCATTTTGATAATTCCACCATATCATAGGCGATACAATCAAAACAGCTATAACGGAAGCTATATAAAAATTGATATTAAGGAGTATGTCGCGTCTTTTAAGAAAAATGAAAATCAAAACCATAAAGACAAAAAGAATGGCCGTGTATTTACTCAGCATCATCAAACCGAGCATCATTCCAGTGAGAACATAATCTTTTCTTTTTCCATAAAAAATCGCTTTATAGGAGTAATAAAGGGAAATACTCCAAAATAAAATAAGAGGTGAATCGGGAGTGGTTAAAATATATCCCGCATGAACAAGAATAACGCTTGAGGAAATAAGCAGTGCATTGAGTGCAGTTTTTTCATCAAATATTTCTGCCGTGAGCTTAAAAAGGTAAAGAGAAGAGATGCTCAAAGCAAAAACATTCGTCAGTCTTACGCCCCACTCAGCTTCAGATATATAATTGCTCAAATGGATAAGATACGCTATCATCGGTGGATGGTCATAGTATCCGGTTTGTAAGTGATGGCTCCACATCCAATAGTATGCCTCATCTCCGTGAAGCGGTAAAAATGCATTATAAAATGTACTGAATATACCAAGCAACAGCAGAATAATATAGGCATTTTTTTGAGGTGTTTTATATAAAAATTCTAGCATATAAAAAGAGTCCATTTGAGATTTGATACCGCAATTGTACCTCTTTTAGGGCTGATTTATAAAGTAAAAGAGAAAAAAAATATTTTTTAGTCTCAGTGCTAATATTTTTTGTGGTATTATAAGCCAATTATAAATTTGCTAAGGTTTACGGATGGATTTAGGTACGGTCATTGGTTTAGTGTTGATTATAGTTCTTCTTCTTGCTTCTATGGCGATGGGTGTCGGTCTTGGACCGTATGTGGATATTCCCTCTGTTATGATTGTTGTCGGCGGCAGTATCGGTGCTTTGATGATTTCATTTAAGCCTGCCCAAATGAAATCCTTTGTTAAAATTTTTATGATTGCAATTAAACCGCCTCAAGAAGATGTTGCCGAGCTTATTAAAAAACTTGTTGAATTTGCAACGAAGGCTAGAAAAGACGGTATTTTGGCATTAGAGAGCGAAGTGAATAAAGAATCGAATGCTTTTTTGAAAAAAGGGCTTTCTATGGCTATTGACGGAAGTGAGCCTGATACAATCAGAGAACTTTTAGAAATAGAGATGGAACAAACAAGTACCCGCCATAAAGTAAACGGTTCTATTTTTAGTCAATGGTCAAGTCTTGCAGGTGCGATGGGGATGGTTGGAACGCTTATCGGACTTGTGGCGATGCTTATGAATATGGCAGACCCCTCTGCAATCGGTCCTTCTATGGCAGTTGCCCTTTTAACAACTTTGTACGGTGCCGTAATCGGAAATGTTGTGGGTAACCCGATAGCAAATATTTTAGCTATCAGAAATGATGATGAAACCAAAGTCAAAGAGATGATTTTGGCAGGGATTATGTCCATTCAGTCTGGGGATGCACCAAGAGTTTTGGAAGCAAAACTTCTAAGCTACTTGGCTCCTAACGAACGCGTAAGCCAGTTTGACTAATGGCTAAAAATAAATGTCCCGACTGTCCTCAATGTATGCCGGAATGGCTGGCTGCATTCGGGGATTTAATGTCCTTACTTTTGTGCTTTTTCGTTCTTCTTCTTTCTATGTCAAGCATGGATGCAAAAAAGATTTCCGAAGCTATCGGGTCACTCTCGGGTGCGATGAGCGTCTTAGAGGGTGGAACGCAAACAGAAATTTCTAAAAAAAGAATGCTTGAAGCAACACCGATAGATTCCCAAGATGAAACTGCTGAAGCAGTCAATAAAATATCGCAGGCCGTGATAGACGCAAATGAGATGATGGAAAAAGGGCATGGACCTACGATTACGGTAGAAGAGGGGGAAGAAGGTTTTGTGATAGCTATGCCTGCTTCCTTACTTTTTAAATCGGGAAGTGCAACTATAGAGAATGAGGATGCTTTTTTGTTTCTCAAAAGAGTTGCTCTTATTATTTCAGAGCTTCCTAATGATATGCATGTGAGTGTTCAGGGGCACACCGATGAGCCGCCACCAGATAAAAATAGCCCATTTAAAGATAACTGGGAACTCTCTTCTGCAAGAGCGATATCGGTTTTAAAAGAACTTTTATTGGACGGTGTCGCAGCAGATAGAATCAGTGCTTCGGGATATGCAGAGTTTACTCCGGTTGCAACGAACGCTACAGAAAGCGGAAGAGAAAAAAATCGTCGCGTAGAGATCCATTTTTACGGTAAAAAATCAGCCGATGAAAAGAAAGTGCAACAATCTATTCTTGACAAAGCACCGGCTCAGTAATGCTAAAATTCATTTTTTTACTCTTTGGCTGTGTTTCTGTTTTCGGTGCAGAAGCCGTGACTATTCCTACTATGAATTTTCAATTATCCTCTCCTGATACTCCTCAACAGCTTGTAAGTTCACTCAACGTCCTTGTTATTCTTACCTTACTGTTTTTGGCACCGAGTTTAGTTCTTGTTATGACAACATTTACCCGTTTTGTTATAGTGTTTGGTTTTCTAAGACAAGCACTCGGTACACAGCAGGTTCCACCGACTCAACTTCTTGTAATGCTGGCAATGATTTTGACATTTTATGTGATGGAGCCTGTCGGTACAAAAGCATATGAAAGCGGGATTAAACCCTATATGGAACAAAAAATAGGGTATGAGGAAGCTTTTGATAAAACGACATTGCCTTTTAAAAACTTTATGATTAGAAATACCAGAGAAAAAGATTTAGCGCTTTTTTTTAGAATGAGAAAGATGGAAAATCCCCAAAGTGTTGCAGATGTTCCTTTGTCTATCATTATCCCTGCCTTTATTATCAGTGAGTTAAAGACTTCGTTTGAGATAGGTTTTTTACTTTTTTTACCTTTTTTGGTCATTGATATGGTTGTTGCATCTATTTTGATGTCTATGGGTATGATGATGTTGCCTCCTGTCATGATTTCTCTCCCCTTTAAGATACTTGTTTTTGTTCTTATAGATGGATGGAATTTACTTATCGGAAATTTAATAGCTTCGATAAAATAAATAATAGATGAGGAATAGTATTGGATTGTAAGTATTTCGGAGAGTGCGGAGCTTGTAGAGTTTATGAAAATGGATATGAAGCACAGTTGCATGAGAAAGAAGAGCTCAATAAAGAGAGATTTTTTGAATATTATAGAGGTAACATATCTGTTTTTAAGTCACCGGAATCCCATTACCGTTCACGCAGTGAATTTAAAATATGGCATGTGGAAGATGTGATCCATTATGCAATGAACCATAGAGATAAAAAAGGTATCGTACTCATAGAAGAATGCCCGCAAGTCAATCTCCATATAAATGCTCTTATGCCGAAGCTCCTCGTAGCTATCAAAGAAAAAAATATCGATTATAAACTTTTCGGTGCTGATTTTTTAAGTGCAAGCAGCGGAGAAATTGTTGTTTCCCTTTTATACCATAAATCTTTAGACGCATCTTGGCATGTGCAAGCAAAAGAGATTTCAGAAGAATTAAAGATTAGCATTATTGGAAGAAGCAGGGGACAAAAGCTTGTAGTGGGGCAGGATTATATTACGGAGCACTTGCGTATCGGTGTAAATACTTTTATATTTAAGCATATAGAAAATAGTTTTACACAGCCTAATCCTCGTGTGAATGAGCATATGATAGCCTGGGCTATGGAGAAGTTTTTAAACGTAAAAGGAGATTTGTTAGAACTGTATTGCGGTGCAGGTAATTTTACTATCCCTTTTGCTACACTCTTTGAGAAAATACTTGCAACCGAAGTTTCAAAATCTTCTATTCATGCTGCTAAAGAGAATATGCAACTTAATAACATTGATAACATAGAATTTGTCCGTATGAGTGTAGAAGAGTTTGTTCAGGCTCTCGATGGGGAAAGAGATTTTAGAAGAATGAAAGATATTGACCTTAGCTCGTATGCAATTAATAGCATATTTGTAGATCCTCCCCGAAGTGGTATGGATGAAGCTTCTTGTCATTTTGCTTCAAGATATGAGCATATTTTGTATATCTCATGTAATCCTGAAAGTTTACACAGAGATATGAAAATACTCACTAAAACACATGAGATAGTGGATATGGCAATGTTTGACCAGTTTCCATATACGCATCATATTGAAATGGGTGTAAAATTTGTACAAAAAGGGTTGAGATGAAATTTATAATATTGAGTTTGGTTGTTGTCTCGTTTTTATATTCTGATGAGATGAAAATAATGCAAAGTGCCGTAAAAGAGATTTCTTTGCTGAGAGTAAACTATGAAAAATGTGTAAGTCAATTGAGTGATGCAAAAATAGGTGGACATGAAGACTTGAGTGAATATAAGAGTTTGCTTGAAAAAGAAAAAGAAAAGAACACTTTGTTAGAAGCAAAAATAAAAATGCTTTCGGCAACTGCCGCGGTAAAAAAAGAGTCCAAAAAAGAGTCCAAAAAAAAAGAAAAAGAGATTCGCTCAGATGCTAACACCGGAGCAAATGCTTTTAGGATACGGAATGATAATGTAGTAATATATGATGCAATAGAGGGAAAAGAGCTAGAAAAATGGGAAAAAAGTACCTCTTTTACATCAAATGTTAAAGCAAAGAATTGGATAAAAATAACAGGACATTTTGTAGATCATAAATGGAGAAAATCTACAAAAGATATGTGGGTAAAAGAAGCAGAGGCCGTGCAGCGATAGAGACGGTTATTCACCGCCCCAAGGCATTTTTTCTTCTTTCCATCCAAAGATATATCCATCTTCAAGATTATATGCCGTAATTCCTTCTTTTGCAAGGATGTTCGCCGCAGCAATGGAACGCGGTCCGCTTCTACAAACAAGAATCACGTTACTGACTCCTTTGAGTTTCATTACTTTCATAACTTCACTTACAAAATTTTTATTGATGACCTCTTTGGCATCATAAAGATTCATTGCTGATGCATGATCTTTTACCTTGGCGTTTTTTATCTCATAATCAGCGCTTTGGACTCTTGTTTCAATCGATTTCGGCTCATACGTCCAGTCGTAAAGAGGTATATTAATAAAACCTTCCCCATGACCCGTATAAAGAAACTCTACGCTTGTTCGCACATCTATAATAACGGCTTTTGCTTCTTTTTGCATCGCATACGCATCTTGCGCACTTAAATCACCTTGGTAATCATCTGCAAAAGATAAAGAAAAGACCGTTAAGATACTTAAAAATAATTTCATTTTTTCCTCTTATTTAAAGTGTTAGTAATTATACCCCAATAATTCCATACCAAATTAGACAACAAGCCGACTTGCTCTATAAT
>DZBD01000027.1 GCA_022729795.1 Sulfuricurvum sp.
TTCCTGCAGAAAATGCACCAGAACCTAAAGCCAAAAACATATATCCGAGCTGACTTACAGTTGAATACGCAAGAACTTTTTTAATGTCATTTTGAACAAGTCCAATTGTAGCAGCAAAGAAAGCTGTGAAAACCCCGATAACAGCAACAACCATCATCGCTGCAGGAGCAGAAGCATAAATAATGCTGCACCTTGCAACCATATACACACCCGCCGTTACCATAGTAGCCGCATGGATAAGGGCAGAAACAGGTGTGGGTCCCGCCATAGCATCGGGCAACCACACAAAAAGTGGAATCTGCGCCGATTTTCCCATCGCCCCTACAAAAAGCAAAAAGGCGATAAGACTCAGCATAGAAGGCTCAATCGAAGAAAGATTGCCAAGGATTGCCCCAAAAGTAAAACCTCCGCTTCCCACTTCTACAAACAAAAGCATCAGAGCACTTAAAAAACCAAAATCCCCTACACGGTTCAAAATAAATGCTTTGTTCCCTGCATAGGTGTTTTGAATATCCTCAAAATAAAAACCGATAAGCGCATAAGAGGTAAGCCCGACACCCTCCCAGCCGATAAACATCACGATAGGATTGTCGGCTAAAACGAGCAAAAACATAAAAAAGATAAAGAGATTAAAATAAGCAAAAAATCTTCCGTAGCTTTTGTCTTTGTCCATATATCCCGTTGCGTAAACGTGAATCAAAAAACTAACAGGTGCGACAAACAAAATCATAAATGCGCCAAGAGGATCCGCACGTAAAGCAACTTCTACGTTAAAAGCACCTATATTGAGCCATGTAAAAAGATGTGAGCTCAAAATGTGTTGCTCAAAATAGCTCAAATAACTCACATAAAGGGCAAGCACTGCACTGATACCCGAACCTGCAAGAGCCAAAAAGGTATAAATAATTTGCTTTGTATGACGTAAAGAGATATTGATGATAAATATTAAAAAAGCACTGAGTAGCGGTGAGAGGAGGAGAAAGTTTAAAATGTTGTTTTCGTTCATTTTTCGCTCCCAAGCATAGTAAAGAGATTGGCATCCAAAGAACTTCTATTACGAAAGAGCACCACAAACAAAGCCATAAAAAGTGCCGCTTCACTTGCGGCAATGGCGATTATAATCAGAGATATCACCTGTGCCGAAGCATCCGCCAAATCTGCACTTATGGCGATAAGGGAAAGATTGACGGCATTTAAAAGAAGCTCAATCGACATGTAAATAACGATAATATTGCGTCTGCTGATAAGACCGACAACACCGATAGAAAAAAGGACTACAGAGAGAATCATATAAGCTTTGAGCATCAGACTTCCTTTTTGGACAAAGTAACTGCGCCAACAAGAGCAACAAGAAGCAAGATTGAAACCAACTCAAAAGGTAAAACCCACTCGCTAAAAAGGGTAAGCCCTACATCTTTGATGGTTCCGAAATTCTCATGTACTGCAGCATTTACAGCGATATTACTTCGTAATATCAAGTCTACTAATATGGCTGAAAAGGGAGCGATGATAAGAGATGTTCCAAGGAGCCAATAATTTTTATATTTCTCATCAGGGAGATTTTCATCTTTAATGTTGAGAAACATAATAATAAAAAGTATCAGCGATAAAATAGCTCCTGCATAAATAATAATTTGTACCACAAATAAAAATGAAGCATTGAGCAGCCCAAAAAGCGCCGCAATACTCACAAGGGTCACGATAAAACTCAAAGCCGAATCAATCGGTCGGTGTGCACTTATCATCACAAGCGAACTCACTATCGTAATGAGTGACAATATAAAAAATAGTATCTCATTTTGCAAGGCTGTACTCCTCTTTTGATATCCCTTTTATACTCAAGAGTTTGGCTTTGTTGTAGATAAAATCTTCTCTTTTATCGCCTATAACCGAATAGATTCCGCTATCCATCCGTATGGCATCACAAGGGCAAGCCTCTACACAATATCCACAAAAAACGCACTCTAAGAGGTCGATATTAAACACTTTGGGCATCTTCTCGTCCACTCCGTCCTCACGTTCAGCGGCAACAATCTCTATACATTTTGCAGGACAGGCAGTTGCACACATAAAACATGCCACACAGGCGATAGAATCATCCTCTTTTCTGTGAGTAAGTCGATGAACGCCGCGGTAACGGGGCGTAATATCGGTGGGTTTTTGCTCAGGATAGCAAAGTGTCGGGATATTCGAAGCATCGCTAAGATTGTCGGTAAAATGCTTAAGAGTGCTTTTCATCCCCGAAAATATCGCAGGAAGGTATATCTTTTCTTTGAAGGTGTTTCCGTGGCGCTCTACGATTCTAGTTCCCATAATTGACCCCCGCAACGACCACAACCGCCGTAATAAAAATATTCACAAGTGACAAAGGAAGCAAAATATTCCATCCAAGTTTTTGCGTCTGGTCGTACCTAAAACGGGGAAGTGTCCATCGCACCCAGATGAAAACAAAATGCAAAAAGAAAAGCTTCACCGTAAAAATTGCAAATTGTAAAAGCATCACACCTATCTCTTTTGCACTCTGGGAACTGTTTGCCAAGGCATAATAGCTCATCAAAATAACGGCAAAAACCGTAAAACCGATAATAAGAGTGGTGTATAATTTCGTCTCGTTGATGCCGGACATCGCAAAGATATTATGTTTTTGCATCCATTTGAGAAAAAGAACAGACGTAACAAGCGCAAAAATAATAATCCCCCATAAGAGCAGTTCAAAATTATTAACAAGGTCTGCTGTATTGAGGTAAGGGAGCTGATATCCCCCAAGAAATAGGGTGACGATAAGTGCGCCCGAAGCCGCCATAGCAATATATTCCGCCACAAAAAAAAGACCGAATTTCATAGCACCGTACTCCGTATGGTATCCCGCTACAATCTCGCTCTCCCCCTCGGCTGCATCAAAAGGGGTGCGATTCGTCTCCGCAAATGCCGTCACTATAAAAATAATCGTCGCTATGGGCTGGATAAAAATCCCCCAAGCCGGAATAATAAAAAAGCTTTGCGTCTGATAGCTCACCATCTCATTGAGGCTAATCGTCCCATAGGTGATGAGCATAGAAACCAAAGACAAGCCCATTGCTACTTCATAGCCAATCACCTGTGCAGTTGCGCGCATAGCCCCCAAAATGGCGTATTTGTTATGACTCGCCCAACCCCCAAGAATAATCCCGTACACTCCAAGCCCGGCAAAAGCCAAAAACCACAATACGCCTAAATCTGTAGGAAGCGCCTGCATAGAGTAAGTCTGCTCGCCTAGAGTAATAGTATCCGCATACGGAATAACCATAAATGTCAAAAATGCACTCATAAAAGCAATAGAAGGAGCAACCAAATAGTAAAATTTATTTTTTATATGAGAGGGCAAAAACTCCTCTTTGAAAACAAGTTTCATCATGTCGGCTATAGACTGGATAATTCCCCCTAGCCGAACCCCTTTGATATGACAGCGGTTTGGTCCGAGTCTATCTTGGATAAGTCCGGCGATGCGTCTTTCCATCCAAACTAAGATAGGCACGGTAGCCAGAGAGTAAAGGATAGTCAAAACAAGAGGGAGTAAAATCAAAACAGTGTTCATCTTAACTCCTCTAAAAGCTCTCTAAGTCTTGGTGCATCGCTCTTATATTTCGTGCCGAAGAACTCTTGTCTTACTCCCTCACAATTGATAAGTGTGCCGTTTTCATGGGCGAAATTGGCAATGGCGAAAACAAACTCCCCTTCGCACGGGGTTGCCGTGAAGTGAACAAGTGTTTTATCTTTGAAAACTTGCTGTTTTAAAAGTGCATGATCGAAGTTTAAAACAATCTCTGCATTTTCAAAAGAGCTATTAAAATCATCTTGGCATGTGGAAATGCCAAGCTCTTTGACACCGGCAAAATTTGCACTTTTATCATTCGTCTTGAGCCAATCATCCCCGAAACTCTCATCAATATAGGGCAATGAAAAAAGTTCTATCTTGTAATTTTTACAAAACTCTTGGATACTTTGAAGCTGTTCAAGACTTAGAGAAGGGGAAGCAAGGGCTACTTTTTTTTCTGCTTGTAATAATTCTTTTAAAGTTTCCATATTACAAGGAGCTGCGATGATTTTCTCGTTCAACTCTTTATAGCTGAGTCTTCCGTAGTCGCATAAAAAAGAGTGATTAATTGCATTGTTGCGTCTAGCACGAAATCTATGGATTTTTTCGGAAGTATATTTTGTCTCATTATAATCAATGATGATATTACATCCTCTCGAACAGCCGTGACAAATACTCTTTGCGGAATCCAAAAACCAAACTCGCTGCTGAAATCTAAAATCTTTGGAGGTCAAAGCGCCCACAGGGCAAAGCTCTACAACGTTCATTGCATAAGGGTTATTCAGCGGATGTCCGGGTGCGATTGCTACTCTTGCCTGATCGCCGCGCCCGATAATCCCAAGCTCTCCCGTTTTTGTAATATCGGTAGTAAAACGGGTGCAGCGTGCACACAAAACACAACGTTCCTGATCTAGCATCACGTTTGAGCCAAGGTCGATATGCTTGCTTTTTTTGGTTTTTGGAGTACTCAAATGGCTCTCATACAGTCCGAAATCCATGTAATAATCTTGTAATTTACACTCCCCCGCTTGGTCACAAATAGGGCAATCCACAGGATGGTTGAGAAGTTCAAGCTCCAAAATAGAGCGTTTCACTTCATTGATACTTGCGCTGTTCGTGGAGACTTCCAAACCCTCACACACAAAGGTATCGCAGGCGACTTGGGGGCGTTTTTGCCCTTTTATCTCTACCATACACATACGACAATTCCCGTCCGCTCCCAAATCCTGATGGTAACAAAAGTGGGGGATTTTTATATTGTTATCCAAAAGCACGTCAATAAGAAGTGCTCCCTCTTGGCATTCTATAGGATTGTTATCGACTATAATTTTCATACGATACACTCCAAAAATTCACTCTCAAAATGTTTCAAAAAGCCGTCAATAACGCTGCTTGCCGCAGGTGCAAAAACACAAATTGTTTTACCGTTCATACTTCGGCTTACCGATTTTAAAATCTCTAAATCTTCATGTGTCGCTGTTTTTGCTATAAATTTATCCAGCGTTTTATCCACCCAAGAGGTTCCCTCACGACACGGCGTACATTGTCCGCAGGATTCGTGCCGGTAAAACCTGAGCAAATTTTTCAAGGCCTTTACCATAGAAACATCTTCATCCATTACAATCATCCCCCCCGTGCCAAGTGCCGAACCTAAATCTCTGAGACTCTCATAATCAAGTTTTGCCTCATATACTAAATGTGCAGGAAGTATCGGAGTAGATGCACCTCCGGGGATAACGGCCTTGAGTTTTTTCCCTTTTTTCACACCGCCGCCTAGCTTTTGTATATATTCCCACATGCCAAGACCAAACTCCGCCTCATACACTCCGGGATTTTCCACATGCCCGCTCATTGCAAAAAGAAGCGTTCCGGGAGACTCTTTTGTTCCGTAAGCTCTGTACGCCTCTGCACCGTTTTGTACTATAAAAGGGACGGAGGCAATCGTCTCTACATTGTTCACTAAGGTCGGCTCCCCGAAATAAAATTCCGGCTCGGGAGAATGCGGCTTGAGTCTAGGATGACCTCGGTTTCCCTCTAATGATTCTAAGAGTGCAGATTTTTCACCGCAGATATACGCACCTGCACCTCTATGAACCGTTATATCTACCTTGTATGTGCTACCGATACCCAAAATATTTTTCTCATAAGCCTCGTCAATCGCCCTTTGCAAAATAGCGCTAAACTCTTCATATTCCCCTCTCACATAAATATAAGAGATATTTGCACCTATAGCTTGGCATGTGCAAATAATCCCCTCTATAAGAAGATGAGGATCTTTTGCGAGGATTTGTCTATCTTTAAAAGTTCCCGGTTCACTCTCATCCGCATTCACTACAAGATATTTTGTCCCCTCAAAGTCCGATGCCAGCTGCCATTTTACTCCTGCAGGTGCACCGCCTCCCCCTTTGCCTCGAAGACCGCTTTGCTTGATAAGGTCGATAAGTTCTTGAGGCTTCAAGGTGGAGAGTTTTTCCAAAGAGCCGTATCTTCCGTTTTGAAGTGCCACTTCAAGCATCTCGGCATGTGGAATATCAAAATTTTTACTTACAATTTTAGTCTGCATTTAAAACCTCGTCCAAAATCTCGGGAGTAATATTCTCGAAATATTTTCCATCCAGCGTACACATAGGCGCACCCGAACATGCGCCCATACATTCCACTTCCACAATCTCATAACGCTCGGAGTAGTTTTCTTTGAGATATTTTTTTATCTCCTCGCTACCGGCTAGTTCGCAAGAGAGTGTTCGACAAACCTCGATAATAGGTTTGTCACCCTTTTGAAGTCGAAACATCGTATAAAAAGTTGCCACACCGTAAATATGCATGTAAGGGAGTTCCAAAAACTCAGAGATATATTGCATTGCTTCTTCGCTAATGTATCCCTCTTGCTTTTGGGCAAGCCACAACAGAGGCAAACTCAAGGCCTTTTTTTGCGCATAGCGATTTAAAAGCGAAGCCATTCTAATAGTATTTTCCTGTGTAAACGCAAAACTCATCTGTCCATCTCCCCTGCGATAATATTAAGACTTCCAAGGGTCAGAATCGCATCTGCAAGCTGTGAACCCTCGATGATATCGGGATAAGCAGACATTGCCGTAAATGAGGGAGCTTTTACTTTTACCTTGTAAGGTGTGCCGCTTCCGTCACTCACTATGAAAAATCCAAGCTCTCCGTTGGTGGCTTCTAAAGAACTATAATGCTCACCCATAGGAACTTTCACCCCCTCAAAAGTGAGTTTAAACTGGTTCATCGCACCCTCGATTGTCGTGTACACCGCCTCTTTACTCGGCAGAGTAATTGCGGCATCTTTGACGTTTATCTCCCCCTCGGGAAGATTTGCCATCACCTGCTCGATGATTTTAATACTCTCCTCTATCTCCCCAAAACGCACCATCACTCTGTCGTAAACATCGCCGACACTTCCCACTACGACATCAAAATCATACTTTTCATAACCGTAATAGGGAGTATCTTTGCGCATATCAAAAGCAATTCCACATGCCCTGAGATTTGGTCCCGTTACAGAACCGTTGATTGCGGCTTCTGCGCTAAGGATGCCTACGTTTTGAGTTCTGTCATGGAAGATTCTGTTGTGCTTAATCAGTGCTAGCGTCTCACGCACGCCGTATTGCACTTTTTTTATTACCTCTTTGAGTTCTTCACCGAAACCCTCATACAAATCGTTTGCCATTCCCCCTACTCTCATATAAGAGTTGGTAAGTCTAGCTCCCGTGAGTTTGGAGAGGATTTCATAAATATCCTCTCTTGGATTATACATATACCAGTAGTTCGTGAGTCCCCCCATATCCACCAAAACGGCAGCAAGACAAACAATATGGTCTTCAATCCGTGAGAGTTCAAGAAGCATCACCCGAATAGCCTGCGCACGCTCAGAGAGGCTAACACCAAGCATCTCTTCGACTGTTTTTACAAAGGCGATATTGTTACTGATTGCAGAGCAGTAATTGAGCCTATCCGTATACGGAACTATTTGATTGTAAGTATGATTTTCACAGCTTTTTTCAAATCCGCGGTGCAGATACCCTATCTCGGAGACCGCAGCCTCTATAGTTTCCCCATCCAATGCCACATACGTTCGGATAGTTCCATGGCTTGCCGGATGGGACGGTCCTAGATTTAAAAACATCAAATCTTTGTTACACTCGCTAAACGTGCCGTCTTCAAGGGAACAAACTACGTTTTTACTGAGAAGTCTATTATTCATCTCATCCGACAAATCATCCACCGCATAAGAGAGTTGCCCCTGCGTGATAGGGTACGATTTTCTCAGAGGATGCCCTTTGAACTGATGATGATTCAGGATACGTCTGAGATTGGGGTGGTTTGTAAAGTTGATGCCGTACTGGTCGTATACTTCACGTTCGAGCCAATTAGCTCCGCTAAAAATATCGGTAATCGACTCGATATCCGCATCTTCAAGATATGTTTTAATAAGGAGAGTTTTTTGGAAACTTGTATCACGAAGAATATAAACCACCGCAAATTGCGATTCTTTGGCTTGTACATATTCGCTGTAATCGATAGCGGTAATATCAAGCAGATAATTAAAACCCTCTTTATATTTTTCTTCTATAAGCGCATGCATTCCACATGCCAAGACTTCAATTTGTTCATACATGGTCAAGTTTGCCTTTAAAATCTTTGTGTCTGCGGGGATTGTATTTGTTGGTTCGCAAATCATTTTGCAGTGTTACAAGCGCATCTAAAAGTGCTTCGGGTCGAGGAGGACAACCGCCGACGTATAAATCTACGGGGATAATCTCATCAATCCCCTGCATCGTCGTATAGTTGTCGTAAAACCCGCCGCTGCATGCACATGCACCCATGCTTATCACCCATTTGGGCTCGCTCATTTGGTCATATATCTGCTTGAGTACGGGAGCTTGTTTGTAGGTTATAGTTCCTGCGACAATCAGCAAATCTGCCTGACGAGGCGAAAAACGAACCACTTCCGCACCAAAACGGGAGATATCGTACTTGCTCGCCGCCGCACTCATAAATTCTATAGCACAACAGGCGGTTCCAAATATCATCGGCCACAGAGAAGATTCCCTCGCCCAGCCGATAGCTTCATCCAATTTCGTCGTTATTGCAGTATCTAGGGGGAGAGTCAATGTGTTTAGTTCCATTTAAGAGCGCCTTTTTTATAGATGTAAATAAGTCCTGCAAGCAAAAGAAACATAAAGGTAAACATCTCAAAAAGACCCAAAAGATTTGTTTCTCTAAGCGTAACAGCCCAAGGAAACATAAAAAGTATCTCCACATCAAAAATCACAAAGATAATTGCCACCAGATAATATTTGACATTAAAACGCTCAAAACTGTCTTTGTATGTTTTTTTGACACCGCTCTCGTATGTTTCGTTGATTGCGCTGTTTTGCTTTGATTTTTCACCGATATAGCGACTGAGATGGAATAAAAAAGGGATTAACACGGTAAGTAAAAGGATAACGCAGAGCGGTAGGTAAAAATTATACTCCATATTAAAACAACCTTAGTAAATATTTGTATATGAGATGATTATACAAAAATTATATTACACATTTACTACGCTCTGTATAAATTTTCATCTAACTTCCACCCTGTTGCGTCCATTTGCTTTGGCACAATAAAGCAATCCATCAAGACGTAAAAGAAGCTCTTCACTGCTTTCATTTTCTTCTAACTCAGCCACTCCAAAGGAACATGTTAAGTGCTCTATTAGCTCAAACTCTTCGTTTTGTATTATGACTCGTAACTCCTCTGCTAGATGAGTCGCGGAGCTTAATGAAGTATTGGGAAGCAAGATAATAAATTCCTCTCCGCCCCACCGTGCGATAATATCACTCTTGCGTAAACTTTGTTTTGCCAACTGCGCAACGGAACGCAAAACATCATCCCCTACGAGATGCCCATATTTGTCATTGACGGATTTAAAATGGTCGATATCAAAAAACATCAAACTCAGAGGAGTTTTTTCCCGTAGCGCAATAGAAACCGAATATTCAAACAAAAGATTGAAATGGGTTCTGTTTGCGATGCGCGTGAGGACATCGGTGGTCGATTGATTGACAAGTTGCGAAATATCATCAAAAAATGCTATAGCACGGAACAAATCCTTATATTTTACGACAGAAACATCCACTTTGAAAAATCTTGTTATTCCGTGAATCGTAATTTTTGCCTTATGTTCTTGCTCGGGATTTGCAACAATATACTCTATCCATGTTTTTTCATTCATATCGGTGTGGAGATATTCTTTGGTATCTCCCTCTTCAAACAATTCACAAATACAATTATGTTGTATTCTAAATGCCTCAGTTGTTTTATACTCTACAAAATTCAAAAATGCCCTATTGGCACTGATGAGCATTTTTCCGTCCGTTACGATAATCGGAGTCGGAATCACATCTAAAATTGACTGTGCGTATTTTTTCTCAAGTCTCATTCTGCGGTACAAAAAACCAACTACGAGAAAAAAAAGAGTAGTAAGAGATACTATAATCACTATAGCATTGCGATGCTTGCTCAAAATATCTTCGTATGTAAAAGGGGGGATAAAGTTGTAAGGGGGGATTCGGAGGCTTCGTGCCAAAGTATCTATATTGTCGTATTCGCCCGCAATCGTAAAAGCCGAAATAATATCATTGCCTATTTGCGTGTCTTTATAACCGTATAAGGCAACGGCAGCTTTTGAAACAGTGTCCAAGTCAAGCTTTTTAGCTGCAACTATCGTCCATTCCGAATAGAGTTCCGTCGATATTTTCATCGGAAAATTTGGAGATTTTTGCTCGTTAATGATAAAAAAATCTTGAGGGTTTAGCTTATTTTCGGCAATCATCTCTTCCAAAATTCCGCTTCGGATAAACCCTGCATCGGCTTTTTTCAAAAGTACGGCAGCTACAGTTGCTTCATGCGTTTTATATGCGACGGTCTTCAAATCTTTTGTAATATCTAATCCGACTTTAGAAAGTTCGTATGCTTGTGTTTGGTATCCGCCTAACATCTTATTATTTGGAATCGCGATAGTTTTTCCTGCGAGATCAAAAATTGTGCGCATATCAGCCCTATCGGCACGGGTAATAATCACTCCGCCAAGATAGGGAGTGATTACATTGTTATATCTTTTAACAAGAGTTGCAATTGCTCCCGTCGTTTTTCCTTGTTTTTTGAGAGAAAGGTAGTGGGTGGGATTGGTAACAATAAAATCGATTTTGTCCTCAAAGAGCTCTTTTTCCAAATCTTCTTGGCTGAGCGACTTCACAATAACGCTTACATTAAGTTCACGTCCAAGATGTTCTGCGATAGGTTTGTATTCTTGCATAATTTTTTCGGGGGTACGGTAAGCAAAGACTCCCAAGGTAAGTGTTTGTGCGTTTAACGCGACAATGGCAAAAAATATAAATATAAAAAAAATCTTCATCTTTTCCGGTCAGCCTTTCAAATATGCTTTCATGTATGAGTGTATCGTAAAATATATAAACTTGAACTAAAGAGATCGTGAATTATACACACTCTTTGGAACCGATGCCTTGGCTTCGGGAGAGGGTGTAAAAATGTTGGTATGTGGAAAGTTATTTGAGTCGCTAAGGAAAGTTCCTTAGCTCATTTGTGCAGCGACTTCGGCAGCGAAGTCATCTACTTTTTTCTCAATACCTTCACCCACTTCAAGGCGAATAAAATCTACGATTTCAGCAGTTCCGCCAAGAGTTTTAGCGGCTTCGGTCACAGCCTCTGCAACTGTTAATTTGTCATTTAAAACATAGCTTTGGTCAAGTAAGGCTTGTTCTTTGTCCAAGGTTGTATTATCATCAATAAAACGAGCAAGTTGTCCCGGTACAATTTTGTCCCAGATTTTTTCAGGTTTGCCTTGTGCTGTCAATTCTGCTTTTATAGCAGCTTCAGCTTCGGCCAAAACTTCCTCTGTCAATTGGCACATAGAAATATACATAGGCACATTAATAAGTGGTTTTTTAAGACGAGAAAGTTCTTCATTTTCTTTTTTGATAGCTTCGATTCTACCGACTGTTTCAGCTTGAACATAAGCAGCATCAAAATCTTTATAAGAAAGAGTAGTAGGTTTCATAGCAGATGCATGCATAGCAATTTGTTTAAGAACGGCTCTCAACCCCCCTGCTGTTTTTGCGCTGTCACATTTTGCTTTGATAATAACGGCAATACGGTTATTAGAATGGATATATCCATTGATAGCAACCGTTTCATCATCGGCACTCAAAGTTTTAAAACGGCGTAATTCAATTTTTTCACCGATTTTGATTACTGCTTCGGAAAAATAAGTACCGAAAGAAGTAGCTTTCAAAGATGGTACATCTGCAGGAGAAGTTGCGAAAACTTCCTCTGTTGTTTTTAAAACTAAATTTTGGAAACCCTCATTTTGGGCAACAAAGTCGGTCTCTGAGTTGATTTCAACAACAGTAGCTTTAGAAAAATCTTCTGCTATTTTAAACCCTACAAGACCCTCAGCAGCAATACGATCAGCTTTTTTAGCCGATTGTGCAATACCTCTTTCTTTTAACCAAACAGTAGCCTTTTCCATGTCCCCATTCGCTTCAACTAAAGCCTTTTTACAATCCATCATCGGTGCATCAGTTGCCTGACGCAACTCTTTAACCATTGCTGCTGTTACTTCCATGCTTATATTTCCTCTGTTGCTATAAAAGTTTCTTCATCACTAAAAGATTCTTCTGTTACTTCTGATTCTGATCTTGTATCGGAACCGCCGTTCGCCAATGCCTTCCCTTCGTTGATTGCTGCCGTCATTTCACGACAAAAAAGTTGAATTGAACGGATAGCGTCATCATTTCCGGGAATTGGATACGTAATTAAATCCGGATCACAGTTTGTATCAAGTGGAGCTACAACCGGGATGCCTAAACAACGTGCTTCCAAAACAGCAATGTGCTCTTTTGCAGCATCTACGATGAAAAGCATATCAGGAAGTTTTTTCATATTACGGATACCGCCGAAATAAGATTCTAGCTTTTCTTTTGTTCTTAAAAGCATAAGAGCTTCTTTTTTAGTCAAAAGATTGATTTGACCATTTTCTTGCATCTCGGAAATAACGTCAAGTTTGCGAATAGATTTTTGAATAGTCGGGAAGTTTGTAAGCATACCGCCTAACCATCTGTTGTCTACATAAGGCATTCCACATGCTATTGCCGCATCTCTAACAGATGAACGTGCTTGTTTTTTTGTACCGACGAAAAGTACTGTTTTGCCCTCAGCAGCCACATCAACCACAATTTGGTATGTGTTACGGAAATAACGGAGAGTTTTTTGTAAATCTATAATATAGATATTTTTACGAACACCAAAGATGAATTTTTTCATTTTCGGGTTCCAACGACGTGTTTGGTGTCCAAAGTGTACACCACATTCTAAAAGGTCTTTCATAGTTACCATAGGTAATCCTTAAGGGCTTTTTTTAAGCCAGAAATTTTATCAGTTTGCTACGGCAATATCGAACAATTATCCCTAAAAAGGGAGTTGCACTGACTTTTTGATACATACCTGTTAATATTTTCTTCGGATTTTTAAGAAGAAAAATCTCGGAATTGTACTCACAAGTTGTTTAATTCAAGCTTTTTCGTTCCTTTTATTGGACTACGGCATGTGGAAACTAAGAAAAAATATTGTTACGATATAATTATTATTTATACTGCTAAATCTTAAATTTCAAAAAAGTTTTATTATTTATGCTGTATAGTATTGCAACAAACTATTTAAAAAAGGGAAAATAATGAATAAACCGTTGCTCTTGTCTTTAGCCGTCGGCGCTCTTTTGGGAACAAATGCAAGTGCTCAATCTATGTACGACAGATTCAATGCCATGGATTTAGAAATGAAAGAGATGAAAAAAGAGATAGCCTCTTTGAAAGCTAAAAACGCTTCCTTGCATGAAGTTCAAGAGATAGATGAGCCTAAAGAAATAAAAAGCGAATCTACTGAGGATGAGGATGTTAAAAAGAATACTCACGAAGAGATTGAAGATTTAGAAGAGTCTATTTCCGAACTCAATAAGGCGACATCAGGAAATCACTTAAAATTAGGGGTAGATTATAGATTCGCCATGGAAAATCTTGGCTATAAAATGGCAGATAAATCTACCAATGGCAACGACGCTTTTATGACGAACAGATTTTGGATGAATATGGACTGGCTCGCAACACAAAATCTTAGCTTTTCAGGGCAATTGGCTTACAACAAAGCCTTTGGGCAACGTACCGATAATGACACCATAGGATATAATTTTGAAAACTTTGACTGGATTGCCAATGAAAATGCTTACGATGATGTACTAAGAGTCCGTTCTGCTTATTTTTTGTATAGAAACGACACATTTTTTGATTCTAATATCCCTTGGACCTTTAGTATCGGTCGTCGCTCCTCCACGAACGGGCATCTGATAAATCTCAGAGACGACGATAAAGCCGCTTCCCCTATGGGGCATACTATCAATGTCGAGTTTGACGGTCTGAGTTCAAAATTTAGTTTTGAAAACTCGGTTGAGGGGATGTACGTGAAACTTTGTGCTGGTCGTGCTATGAGTAATGCCGCCCATAAATTCACAAGTGCGCCTTATGCTTCTGAGGACGTTGCAAATCCAAATATAGACTTAATAGGTCTTATTTTCACCCCTTATAGTAACGGGCAATACACAATAAACACGCAATACTATTATGCCAACAATCTTATAGATCAGCGATATAGCTCTTTAGGAGCTCCGACACAAAGTTTTGACACGGTTGGAGCGATGCATAGTTTTAGCGCCAATATTATGATAAACGGCATAGGAGATAATTGGGGTGACTTTTTAGATGATTCCACGCTTTTTGTAAGTGGCGCTATGACTAAAACAGATCCCTATGACAGAGGTATTTATACAGGAATGCTAGGTGCAACCGATAGCAAAGTCGGTTATTCCGGATGGATCGGTCTTCAAACACCCTCACTCTTGAGCGATGAGGGAAGAATGGGGATAGAGTACAATAAAGGCTCACGATACTGGAGAAGTATCACCTATGGCGAAGATACGAATATAGGCTCAAAGATTGCGGCTCGCGGAGATGCATATGAGGTCTATTTTACCGAATATCTTGTAGAAGATATTTTATCTATGCAGCTGAGATACACCTACATAGACTATAAATATAGCGGAAGTAATGGATTTTTCGGAAATACTACGGGCTCAGCTATGAAAATAGCCGATGTTATGAATACACCTATGGGAGATATTGCAGGAAGTGTCGTAGACACGGCTCAAGATATCCGCTTTTATATCCGCTATAAATATTAGAATTCTTGGCATGTGGAAATATCCACATGCCAAGAATAATTACGACTGAAGTTTTTCCAGCTCCGCTTTTACTTTTGCAACGTGTTCTTTGACTCTTACATTTTCCCAAAGAGCTCGTACAATTCCCTCTGGATCTATAATCAAAGTAGTACGCACTATCCCCATATACTCTTTGCCATAGTTTTTTTTCATCTGCCAAACGCCGTATTCTTGCATCATCGTGGTTTCTTCATCACTTAGAAGTGTGATTCCCAAACCTTGTTTTTCAATAAAACTGCGATGTTTTTTCGTAGAATCTGCACTCACACCTATGATGATAGCATCAAGCTCTGAAAAATCCGGTGCTGCCTCAGTAAATTCACATGCCTCTGTCGTACAGCCCGGAGTACTGTCTTTTGGATAAAAATATAAAACTATCCATTTTCCCTTTAAATCTCTCAGACAAATCTCTATATCGTCCTGATTGGGTAAACAAAATTCCAGTGCATTTTCGCCTATTTGTAACATTTTCAAACCTTTAATTAATATATAAAGAGGATGCAATAAACCCATATACCCGTAACAGAGGTAAGAATAATTCCCACAAATGTTAGCATTCCCCATTTTTTATGTGAATGGGATGATTCTCCCGGCAGTGTCGCTGCTTTATAAGTACTTTGTGCCTTGAAGAGCGTGTATGTCCATATCACAAGTGCGCTCACTGCAATAGCAACGTGAAAAAGCAACACATACATTGCATAAGCGTACGACACTCCGCTCCCCTCTACAAAAGAGGCAAAACCTCCGCCTAAACGAACTCCGTATTCAAAATATCCCACAACGACGACTGAGACGATAAATATAATTTTCTGTGCCAAGACATGTAAATTATATTGCTTTTTTCTTGTAAGAGCGATGGCTCCAAAAACTAAAAATGGTAAAAGTGCGACAATAAGTGTCACAAAATCCATAAAAAAAGGTGCTCTTGTTCCAAAGAAACCTAGTTCAAACATATAATTCAATTGTATATTCTCCATTAAAAAAATTATAAACTTATACCGAAGTTTTCATTTAATCACTCTGTTTCTTTGGTAGTAAGCATACGAAGCACCTAAGACTAACAGTAGCATCAATACTACGATAGTAATCTGCTTCAAATAAACATCTATTAATTCTTGGTTTTGCCCTATAAAATATCCAAGCAAGGTTAAAACCATTGCCCACACTCCGGCACCCAAAGCCGTGTAGGTTGAAAATACTACGAGATTCATCTGTGCAAGTCCCGCGGGAATAGAGATAAGTTGGCGGATACCGGGGATGAGTCTGCCTATAAAGGTAGAAATATGCCCGTGACGCTCAAAATAGTTATCCATTTTTTCCAAAGCACTTTCCTTGATGAAAAAATACTTCCCGTACTTTTTGAGTATTCTTCTGCCTAGTAAAAGTGCCATATAATAATTAATAAATGCACCCACAAGAGAGCCGGCTAAAGCACTCGTCATAATCATCCCGATATTCATCTGCCCCTGCGAAGCCAAATAGCCTGCGGGGATAAGTACGATTTCGCTTGGAAAAGGGATGAAAGAACTCTCCACGCACATAAGCAAAAAGATACCTAAATATCCCCAATCAAAAATCAAATCAACCAAATCTTGTGCAAGTTCTTTCATCATACTAAACTCTCCGTTACATCTTTTATCATTTTTATTGCCACATCTTTTTTTGCATATTCCAAAAGTTTTTTACTTTTTTCGTTTAACTCTTCATCGAGAATAACAAGAAGTTTCTCTTTGAGTGTATCACTTTGTCTCTCACACCAGCCAAGCTCATTCTCCACGATAAACTTGGCATTAAAAAACTGATGGTCTCCTGCTGCATAAGGATAGGGGATAAAAAAAGCAGGCAAGCCGTTTGCGCACAACTCCCAAAGCGTACTGGCACCCGAACGGCTCACCGCCAAGTCTGCGCGAGCAATCAAAGAGGATAAATCTTTTGTAAAACCATACAGTTCTACTGCAACATCTTTTTGCATATACTCTTTTTTTACCCTTTCAAAATCTCCCTCTCCGGCTTGATGGATAATCTTTATCCCTCTGCCTTGAAGTTCTTTTGCCACGCTTAAAGCCAAGTCGTTGATAGCTTTTGCTCCCTGTGAGCCGCCCAAAAATATGATTGTTTCAAGTTTTTCTCTTACTCTAGCACTCTTATAAAAGGCATCTTGTACGGGATAGCCTTGTATAGGGGAGGTCTCATCGTAGGCTGAGATAAATCTTTTTGCAAAAGGCTTCAAAAGAGAGTTCAATTTTCCCTCCACTGCGTTTTGCTCATGAATAAAAAGGGGGATTCCTCTGCTTAGAGCTGCTAAAGATGCGGGTGCTGCAGAAAAACCGCCCACACTGTAAAGCGCTTGGATTTTGTGTTGTTTTAAAAGTTGTCGAGAGTGCAAAAATGCTTTGAAAATCCTCCAAAGCGCTTTGATTTTACCCAAACCTTTTTGATTGACTACACCCGTGGTTTGCAAAAAATAAACATGGCTAAACACACTAAACTCTCCAAAATATTTTCTATCTTGTCCGCTGGATGAGCCTATAAAAATAGCTTCATGCCCCTCAGCCACGGCAGCTTCGACCAAAGCGGCAGCTATCATGAGATGTCCGCCCGTTCCACCGCCGGTTATGCATAATTTCATCTTTTTCTCCTATTTCCACATGCCAAGATTTTTAATCCATTTTCACTTTTTTAGATGCCATCAAAACCATACCGATTCCAAATGATGCACCAAGAATTGCAGAACCTCCATAACTTAAAAAAGGAACTGAAATCCCTTTAATCGGTGTTATTCCGCTAATACCGTAGGCATTGACCAAAAAAGCAAAAGAGAACAAAAGCCCCACTCCTAAGCTAAAAAGATAGATACTTGCATCCGTGGAGCGATTCGCCACTTTAAATATTCTTTGTAGCATCCACATAAAAAGAAAAACTACAAAGGCAACTCCGACAAATCCAAATTCTTCCGCTAGTCCTGCCAACACGAAGTCGGTATGTACCTCGCTCAAAAATCCAAGCTTAAAAGTTCCGTTTGCCAAACCCACACCAAACATTCCCCCGTTATGGATAGCATTGAGTGAGTGTCCAATCTGATAAGGCTCCACCTCCGTAGGAACACGCAAACGCTCCGCTACGGCTACGGGAAAAAGTTCAAGAACGGTATTTTGAGCAACTGCCCACCACGATTTTATCCGTAGTATTCTATGTTCCGCCGTATAAATAAAAAATATAAAAAACAAAAGAGATGCAGTCGTAATTGTCAAGAAAAATCGAAAACTGCTTCCTGCAAACATCAGCATAAATAACAAAGTGAGCCCCAAAACAACAACCTGTCCCAAGTCGTTTTGAACAAAAGCAATAATAAACATAGCGCCGATAAACACAAAAGCATAAGGAGCGAAACGTTGAAACTCTTCCCCTAAACCTATCTTACTGTGGTGACCTAGCTTGCGTGAGAAACTCCAAGCCAAAAAATAGATAAAACCAATTTTAAAGAATTCAACAGGAGCCAAAGAAAATCCAAAAACCTTTATCCATCTTTTTGCTCCCCCGACGGCGGAGACCAAAAATTCAGGTAAAAACGGCATCGCAATCATTAAAATCGTAGAACCTATAAAAAGCGTCATCCCTATCGGCTTGAGCCACTTATCGGGATCTAATTGTGCTAATCCCCAAGCTACAAATATACTTACTATGCCAAAACCGGCTTGTCTTATTGCAAAATGAAACTCATTGACTCCAAAAAGAAGTGTCGTATAGGTAGATAATGTGTAAGACAATACGATACTTATGCCAATGAGAACAGAGACTAAAGTAAATAATTTTCTATCTGCCACGCGCGTCCCTATTTTATTTTGTTGATTTTCAAAACAAATTCAACTTCCGGTTTAGAGATATGGAGCTCTTTTGAAATAGTATCCAAAGAAACCCCTTGCTTAAAAAGCGACAATATCTTTTCATCATCATTTCCGTGAACCGAAGAGGGGATAGAAATCTGCTTTACTCCGCTCTCCAAAGAAGAAACCCTTGACTCTATTTGAGAATCAATAGCGTCGATATTTGCCTGCATCTGCTTCAGCCCCATCGACAAGGGCTGCACAAAATCATAAACGCTTCGCTCAATTTCTTGGTATATCTCATCATCACTCATCCGCTGTGAATGCTGTTCTAAACTTTTTTGTGTTTCCATGAGATTTTTTTTCAAATAAAAGAGTTCTCGGTTGAGTTCTTCTACGACAGTTGCAATAGAGCGGATATTTTTGTGATACTCCGCATCTTTACTAAACAGATAATAAGCAAGATAAAAAATAACGCCCGCCATCACCGCAACGACATATTCTATATGAAAATTCAAGGCTTCAAGGTTCATTTTTTTTCTCTTGCTTCACGAATAAGAACTCTTTCTCTGGCTGTAAGATAAGCGCCCCATTCACGCTCATCCCTCTCATGCATTTTTACAATCTTTGCTAAGGTTTTACTTTGTGCCTGAAAAAAAACAGCAACATCTCTTTTTGGGTGCACAGGCATCTCTACTCTGCCATAATAAGTACTCCCCTCATCGAGAAACTCTTCACTGAGATTAAAATGCTCAAACCCTATGGACTCTATTTGTGCTTTATGCATCAAAGAGAGTCTTTGCGGGGTTTCATTTTTTAAAAACATCTCTAAGGCATCTATTTTTTTGTAAAGTTCCACCATAAGATTGAGCAAAACCTGATCGGTATCAGAGGTATCGCCTCTTGCACGGGCAAGTTTGAGCCACTGGTTGATAGGATTTTCATCCGCTTCACTCAACTGATAATATTCCCTAAGATACTGCTCTTCATCAAGACCTGCCTCACTAAAGAGTAAGCCTATAGGTGCTGGAACTAAGCGAGGCATTATACAAACACCTTATCAAGGATAATAAAAATTAAAAAGGCTACTCCTAGATATCCGTTGATAGTAAAAAAAGCGCGGTCAATCTGCGAAAAATCTCTTCTTACCAATACGTGTTCATATCCAAGCATCACGGCACTTGCAATCACTGCCGCAAAAGCAAAAAAGCCCAAACCTGCAACCCAAACAAAAAGTGCCCAAAAAACTACACTCAGCATATGAAAAAGTGCGGAAATCAAAAGGGTAGCTTCTGCTCCAAAACGAGAGGGGATGGAATAAAGATTATTCTCTTTGTCAAATTCTATATCTTGAAGGGAATACAATAAATCAAAACCTGCAACCCAAAATATCACCCCAAGACTCAATAAAACTGCCCAAGGAGGAATCGTAGCACTCACCGCAATCACGCCGGCAATAGGAGCAAGTCCAAGAGAGATTCCCAAAACAATATGAGCAAATGAGGAAAATCTTTTGAAATAGGAATAGCCCCCTAAAATCAAAAGGATAGGCAAACTCAGAGCAAAAGCAAGCGGATTAAGAAAATAAGCAACAGTTATAAAAACAAAAGCGTTCAGTACGGAAAAAATCATGATTGTTTTCGCACCAAGCCTGCCGTCTACATTGGGGCGGGAGGCTGTTCTTGGATTGAGAGAATCTATATCCCTATCAGCATATCTGTTAATGCCCATAGCGAAGTTTCTTGCACTCAAAGCGGCTAAAATACCGAGAAAAAGAAGCCAAAAACCGAACCAACCCTCTGCGGCGACAATCATTGCAATAAAAATAAAAGGGAGCGAAAATACGGAGTGTTCAAACATGACGAGTTCATTAAAATCTTTTAATTTTTTAAGTATTTTTTCCAATTTTTACCCCATATATATAATTGAAGCTTATTTTATCTAAAGTTCATTTAAAATGTTATAATCTCACCATGAATACGTGTATGAAACAGCTGGCAATTATCGGTCCCACAGCATCGGGAAAGAGTGATTTGGCGATAAAAATCGCCGATAAAATCGATGCGCATATTTTGTCTATCGACTCCCTCAGCATCTACAAAGAGATAGATATCGTCTCCGCAAAACCCTCCAAAATAGAACGCCAAAACGTGCAACACTTTGGGATAGATATTCTCAAACCCGACGAATATTTCAGCGTTGATATTTTTATGGATTTATACCGTGAAGTAGTTTCCACATGCCAAAGAGAGAGCAAAAATCTTGTCATCGTCGGGGGAACTTCCTTTTACTTAAAATCTTTAATGCAGGGTCTCTCACCGCTTCCTATAATCAATGAAGAGATTTCTTGGCATGTGCAAACCAAGCTACTAGATTTGCCAAAGGTCTATGCAGAGCTTTGCGTGATTGACCCGCTTTATATGAAAAATATCTCTTCCAATGACCGCTACAGAATAGAAAAAATGCTTCTCATCCACGAAGCTTCGAATCTTTCCCCCACAGAGTGGTTTCATAAAAACCCGCCCAAACCCGTGATAGAAGATTTGGATATTTACAATATTGAAATAGAGAGAGAAATTCTCAGGGAGCGTATCTCCAAAAGAACCCACAAAATGTTGCAACTCGGGCTCATTGATGAAGTGTGTTTCTTGGAGCAGAAATATACAAGATTTCCACATGCCATGAGTTCTATCGGGATAGTAGAAGTTTTGGAGTTTTTGGACGCTAAAGTGGATAAAGAAAAGATGCTTGAAAATATCTCCCTCCATACGGCGCAATTGGCAAAACGGCAGCAAACTTTTAACCGTACACAATTTGAAAACATTATCCATGCGCCGCTTGAAGAATTGGAACAAATCATATTAAATAATACGATTTTTCAATGATGAAACATCTTTCTTTAGTTTTTATCCTCTGTGTTTTAGCTTATGGCTTTTGGATAAGCCCCAATTTTATAGAGATAGCATCGGGAGTAGCTATTTTTTTATTCGGGATGCTCTCGTTGGAGCAAGGGTTCAAGTCTTTTTCAGGAGGAATACTCGAAGATATTTTGAAAAATTCTACCGACAAACTCTATAAAAGCATAGGTTTTGGAGCGATTTCTACCTCCTTGATGCAATCAAGTTCTTTAGTTTCAATCCTCACCATCTCTTTTTTGAGCGCCGGACTTATCACCCTTTATCAGGCCATAGGAATCATTTTTGGTGCAAATCTAGGTACTACCACAGGCGCATGGCTGATTGCAGGGCTTGGTCTGAAAGTGGATATTGCCGCGTATGCAATGCCTATGCTTGTTTTTGGAACCGTTCTTGTTTTTCAAAAAAACGTACCTATAAAAGGTATCGGCTACATACTAACGGGTCTTGGATTTTTATTTCTTGGAATTTTCTATATGAAAGAGGGATTTGAAGCCTTCAAAAACAGCATCGATTTATCCGCCTTTGCAGTTGTCGGGCTCAAAGGCTTGTTGCTATTTACGGGAATCGGCATCTTTGCAACCCTTGTAATGCAATCCTCTCATGCCACGCTCGTACTCATTATCACTGCATTAGCCGCTGGACAAATCAGCTATGAAAACGCGCTGGCTTTAGCTATCGGTGCCAATGTAGGGACAACAATTACAGCTATTATGGGGGCGATGGGCTCCAATATTGAGGGCAAAAGACTCGCCGCCGCTCATTTTATTTTTAATAGTGTTACTGCACTTATTGCTATTATTTTTATCCATCAAATTATTTATGTTGTGGATTTTATCACATATGAGATGCAGATTGCAAAAGATAACTACACTTTAAAACTTGCAATTTTTCACACCGTATTTAATACCGTCGGCATCTTGGTGTTCCTCCCCTTTATTCATAAACTTGTGCGTTTATTGGAAAAAATACTCAAAGAGGGGATTTCAAAAGATGAGATAGGTTTTGATAGTGTTAAGTATATCAACAACTCCGTACTTGAGCTTCCCGAGACTTCCATAAACGCACTCATCAATGAAACAAAACATCTTTACGAAAATGCTTTTGAGGTGATAGCCCACGGTTTGAATCTCAAAAGAGGTGCTATAGTCTCCGCCTTGGATTTAGAAGAGGTTATAAAAATCCATTATTCGCACCACTACATCAGTATCGATAATCTTTATAGACACAAAATCAAAAATATCTACGGAGAGATTATCGAGTTTGCCACAAAAGCACAGACAATAATGAATCCAAAACATATCAAAGAGCTGTATGCACTCAAACTAGCCTGCAGAGATATCGTAGAAGCAGTCAAAGACACGAAACATCTGCAAAAAAACCTCATCAAATATGCCGCTCATCCCAACGAATATATCCAAGAGCAATACGACACTCTTAGAAAAAGTCTAGCTGAACTTTTGAGAAATATTCATATAATATCTACTACAAAAGAGGAGGATGAAATAGTTCTTTTGCTCTCAAAAGTAAAGGTTCACACTCAAAAATATGATATCCTCTCCAATGGAACCCTCGATAATCTCATAAGAAATCACTTCATTACCAACGAGATGGCAACCTCACTTATGAATGACACCACCTATGCATTCAACATACGTAAAAACCTTATTGCAATGGCGGAAGTTTTATTTATAGAAAAAGGGGGCGATATTAAAAACCTGCACGGTGACACTATAATCAGCGAAAAAGATGTCAATTCCATTTTAGCAAAAAGGGGGTAAAGATGGGGATCAGAACATTTATAGAAAACGTGATACATACTTTAAAGTTAGAGCATTTCAAACATTCAAGTAAAAAGAAATCGATAAAAAATCTTCTCAAAAAATTAAAAAATAGAAGACTCGGTATCTATAAAGAGCTTCAGGAAGAACC
>DZBD01000131.1 GCA_022729795.1 Sulfuricurvum sp.
TACTCCTATGATAGCAATCTTAGGTTTAATAAACATGAATCATCTCTCTTTTAAATATATCCTCTACTCTATTTTCCCCTCATAATACTTTTTGAGCCATCTATCAATAGGATTAATAAGTTTGTACATTACAGGAACCACAAGAAGGGTTAAAACCATAGAACTGATAAGACCCCCGATAATTGCGGTTGCCATCGGTGCTTTAGACTCACTGCCTATTCCATCTGCTAGAGCAAGCGGAAGCATTGCAAAAACCATTGCGATTGTTGTCATCAAAATCGGACGAAGTCTTTTTTCTCCCGCTTCAATCAAGGCTTCTTCTGCACTCTTGCCGCGTTGCATTGCATGGTTGGCAAAGTCTACAAGTAAAACCGCATTTTTGCCGACCATTCCCATAAGGAGCATAAATCCAATCATAACAAAAAGGCTAAACTGCAATCCGCTCGTATAAAGTGCAAGCATCACGCCGATAATACTCAGCGGAAGTGCAACCATGATAATAATCGGTTGGATGAGGGATTCATATAAAATCGCCAAAATGATAAACATTAAAATTACAGAAAGTCCTATAGCCGCACCGAATGCCTGCCCTGTTTTTACCATCTCCTCCGCAAAACCGGTAAATCTGTACTCCACACCCTTTGGCATAAGCTTATCTATCTCAAGCTTTGTGTACGCAACTGCCGAACCCAAAGGGAGAGCAAATAAATCCGAATATATAATCACCTGTCTTTGTCTGTCAAAGTGGTTGATTGTTCCCAAGGTTGTGCTTTGGCTAAACTCTACAAGCCCGTCAATAGAAACCAATGAACCGTCTTTTGCTCTGAGCTGGAGGTTTTTAATATCCTCTATGCTGACACGATTTGCATCATCTAATCTCAGCGTGATGTTATACTGTTTCCCGTTTTCTTCAAAATAAGAGATTTCCGTATCACTTGAAAAAGCGATAGAGATAGCCTCTGCAATTTGTGTCGCAGAGATTCCTAGTTTGTTCGCATATTCTCGTAATATTTTGATATCAATCTGTGGTTTTGGATCATCAAGATTGGTGTCGATATCCACAAATCCCTCTTTTTTCGCCAAATATTCTGTTAAATTTTTCTTTGCCGTTATCAAATCCTCAAAAGAATCTGATTTGAGCACTATTTGGTACGGTACGGAAACTCCTGCTCCTTTGATATTGGGTATCGCAGCTGCCGTGATAAACATATCTTTTTTGAATGGGACAAGCTCTTTTCTAAACTCTTGAACTATATCTTCTTGATCTAATGCTCTTTTTGTTTTTTCAATCAATTTGACATATAGAACCGCCTTGTGTTTTTCCTGCATAGAGTTATTTCCCACACTCAAAGTGGTGTGTTCTACATTAGAATTTTTCCTCACCATATCTTCGATGAGTTTGGCTTTCTTCACCATCTCTTCGAGAGATATTCCGGCATTTGCTTTGAGTGCTATCTCAAATTCCCCTTTGTCCTCTTTTGGAATAAAATCCATACCGATTTTTGGAAAAAGGCTCAAAGAAGCAAAAAAAGTGATAAAAACTATAATTAAAGTGATTATTTTAAACCTCAGTACGAGTTTCAAAGTTGCTTCGTACATCCTCTCTAGCAGCTTAAATACAGGCTCAGTCAAATTGTAAAATCTGCTCTCCCCTTTGTGAAGGGTTCTAGCGCTCAAACTTGGGATGAAACTCAGTGCAATAGAGTAGGAGATAATAATCGCAAATCCGACCGTCATCGCAAAACTCTCAAAAAACTTCCCGACGATTCCGCTCATAAAAGAAACAGGGATAAAAACGGCCAAAAGCATTGCAGAGATTGCAAGAATAGTAAACGCCATCTCTTTTGTCCCCTCCACTGCCGCTTCAAACTTGCTCATTCCCGCTTCCATTTTTTTGTAGATATTCTCTATAACGACAATTGCATCGTCGATAATAATACCGATGGCAAGCGTGAGTCCGATAAGCGTCATCTTATTAAGTTCAAACCCCATATAATCCATAACGGCAAAAGTACCCATAATAGAAGTTGGGATAGAAAGTGCCGAGACAAGAGTAATCGTGAAGTTTCTTAAAAATACAAACACGATAATCGCCGCCAAAATTGCACCGTACACAAGGTCAAACTCTACACTCTCCAGAGACTCGACGATAAAAGAGGAGGTATCGTTTAAAACTTCTACCCCAAAACGCTCACTCGCCATCTCTTTGAGCTCAGGAACTACCAGTTTTACCTTGTTGATAATATCCAGAGTATTGGTTCCAGAGATTTTTTGAACCTCCATCATAACACCCTCTACCCCGTTATAAGAAGCGTAAGATTTCGGATCACTCAGCCCATCCTCTACGGTTGCCAAATCTCCTAACTTAATACTGTCTTTGATTTTTATATTTTTAAGCTCTTCTATACTCAAAGCATCCGCTTTTGTTTTGAGTGTTAATTCCTCTGTATTCGTAATGAGTTTACCGCCGCCGATTTTGACGTTTTCTTTAGAAACAATAGAGTTTAACTCCCCAATCGTTATCCCGTATTTACTCAAAGCTTCGGCATGTGGAAATATCTTGATCTCTCTGTCTTTATACCCGATAATATTGATAGCACCGACACCATTGAGTTTTTGAATCTTTGGCTTTACCTTTTCATCTGCAAAAAGCATCAAATTTTTAATAGAGTCGTTTTTTGCCGTCAAAAAGACGTTGATAACCGAAGCTCCGCCAATGTCAAGTTTGCTTACAAGCGGCATATTTGCATTTTTGGGAAGGATAACGGCGGAGACTTTATCCCGAACGTCGTTGGTAGCCTCATCAATTTGTCTCTCTAAGAAAAACTTAATCATTACCACACTCACGCCGTCGCTGCTAGTAGACGTAATAGAATCCACTCCGCCGATTCTTGAGATTGCTTCTTCGATTTTATCCGTCACCTGTGACTCTACCGTACCGGCTTCCGCACCCGGAAAGGTCGTTTGAACGGTAACCATCGGAAAGTCTATATTGGGAAAAAGAGCCGCCGGCATCGATTTGAAACTCATATAGCCAAAGATTACCAAAGTAATCACGTACATTAAAGTCGTGATTGGTCTATTTATGGCAAATTTATACATACGAACCTACTTAACTTCAGGTATTTCTATATACCCTTCGCCAAAAAGCCCTACCACAAAGCCCTGTGCTTTTACCTCTGCTTTTATCTTTCTGTTGTCTGCGTTGGCATGTGGATATACTTTTGAGATGACACCTTTATATACCTGCGTGTCGCCGTCTACGGTATATTTGAAAGTTTGTCCCGCCTTTACTTTTGTCCAGTATTTTTGATCAAACGCCAACACGAGCTTTCTTTCTTTGATACTTTGAATTTTAAAAATCGTTCGAAGCATCATTCCGCTGACCACATCTCCCACCTCAACGCTTTTTTCAAAAATCACTCCCTCAAAAGGTGCATAAATAGCCGTTTTATCGAATAAAGTCTGTTGATAAGCAAGATTTGCTTTTGCCTGAGCAACCGCTGCTTTTGCTTTTTCATATGCCAGTGCATACTGATCAAACTTCGCTTCGTCGATAATATCTTTGATTTTCACCTGTCTCTCATAATCTTTTTGCGCATATTTAAGCATTACTTCCGCATTTTGTAAAGATGATTTTGCCACTTGAAGCGTCGCTCTCAAATCATCGTTTTGAAGCGCAACAAGTTTTTCCCCTTTTTTGACAACGCTTGAGACATCTACCAAAACCGTATCAATAATACCGCTAGAACTAAAAGCCAAATCTGCAGTTTTTTCTGCATTTACACTAAAACTTGCATAAATTTCCTCTGCATTTACGCTCAAAAACAACACCATTAAACTCAAAACTATTCTTTTCATTTTAAAAACTCCTGTATATTTTTTCCTGCATAATAATAATACGTAGCATACGCCACTTCCAAATCATTCAATGATGTTTTGTAGAGGGCATTCGCCGATGTTTTGGCGCTCAGTGCATCAAGATACGCCACATTGTCTACTATTCCCGTCTCATACTTTTCGCTGATTGTTTCATAAGCGCTAGACGCTGCAACAAGGGCGCTTGAAGCACTTTTTATTTTTATTTTACCTGTATTAATTCTTGACATTGCCAAGGTATATTGCATTTTTTGTATATCGCTTTGGTAATTAATCTCACTTTGAAGTGCCTGTGCATTCAGTAAAACGGCTTCTTTATTTTTTTGCACCGTGCCATTATCAAAAATTCTCATATTTGCACTCAGTAATATCGTATTTTGCTTATCTACCATCGATATACCCGGAATATTGGGAGTATTTTCATATCCATACATGCTATAAGTATCTTCAATTTTAAACTGCGGATAATAGATGCTATTGATAGATTCGGCATTGCTTTGTAAGCTTTTATTTTTTGCTATCAATGACTTCACGCTGTCAGTCGATTCATAGTTTTCTTGTGAAAATTCTTTGAAATTGGAATCTTCCAAAGTGCTTATATCTTTGGCAACTTTAAGTTCCAAAGCCTGTTTTGTAGAAAGAAGCTGCAGTTTGAGAGATTCTATCTCGTAAATATTCGTATCATACGCTGCTTGAAGTCTATCTACCTCATCTTTTGTGGCAACTTTTGCCTCGTAAAATCTTTGTACTCTGACAAGCTGCGCTTGCAAAGAATTTTTGGCTTCCTCTTTTGCCGACAAAGTCGCATCGATATTTTTTATCGTAAAAAAATCCTCTACAATTTGTAAGCTCAAACTTTTTTTCAGCGCCTGCGTATCAAAACCGCTTGCTTCATATTCGTTTCTTTTTTGATCTTTTATCGCCGACTTTTTACCGCCGTCGTAAATATCAAAACCGGCTTTTGCAAAACCGCTGTACACAGCACCCGATTGCATCGCATTTTTTTCATCCAAGCCCTGATAATACCCACCCAAATCCAGTGTCGGATAGTACGCACTTTTACTTGATTCAAGCTCTTGGGATTTGGCTTGTTCTTTGAGTGTCTGAGAGACTACAAGCTTATTGTTCGTGTTTGCCGATTCTAGCAATGATTTCAAATCATCTGCGCAAAGCAAGGCAGGAACAATCAAAAATAACCATTTATTCATTTTTTTACCTCTAATAATTCAAATAAAGCATCAATATAATCATTAATCTCTTTTTCTAGGTCATCAATTGCCGTAGTAGAGACGCTGTGGATAAACATCCCTTCATTTAAGGCAAACAAACCCTTTACAAGCTTTGTAGCTTGGGGCAATATCTCATTTTTTTGGATACCCTCTTGGATAATCTCTTCCACCCATGCGTGGTATGTTTGAAAACATTTTGTCTGAAATACAACCATATTTGCATTGGGGCTACCCAGACTTATGGATATAAACTCTTTGTATATCTGTCTGAGTTCAACGTCACTTTCGTTATGAAAAAAATCAAAAAATATCTTCAATTTCTCTTTTGTAGAAGAAACCTGAGAAAGCTTTTTTGCTTTGTTTTCATTATGTTGGAGCATCAAAACATTGAGTATTTCAAACACGATATCTTCTTTGTTTTGAAAATACTCATAGATAGTCCCCTTCCCGACACCGGCAGTCTTTGCCACCTGAGATATTGTCAAGTCGTTGATTCCGCTTTGAGTAAAAAGCTCAATGCAAGAAAGTGCGATATCTTTTCTTTTTTGTACTTTGTCTACTATTATTGCCATTTTTACACTCCGTCCCTATTGACCGACCATCAGTCAATGAAAAAGAATTGTATATTTTTGTCTATTAAGCCTTGCTTAAAAGAATTGTATTAAGTACCTTGGCATGTGGAAACAAATCCACATGCCAAGATTTGCATCTATAGATAGTTTTTCTTATCTGCGCTCCACTCACAATCTCAAAGCCCGTTCACTGTGAGACTTCAAAAGTCGTGGCAGTCTCAAAGGTTTGGGCAAAAAATGGCAATGGGAGTTATAAGAGTTATTTTTAATGTTTTTTTAATAAACTATAACATTATGAAAAGAAACGAGAGCAGATTTCCTAATGATTTTAGATTTCAGTTGAATGAAGCAGAAAAATATGAACTGGTCACAAATTGTGACTGGTTCAATTCACTCAAACATTCGAGTGTAAATCCTTACGCTTTCACCGAACAAGGCGTCTCCATGCTCAGTGCGGTTTTAAAAAGCGATATTGCCGTGGACATAAGTGTAA
>DZBD01000132.1 GCA_022729795.1 Sulfuricurvum sp.
ACTTAGATAGATTTCATTGCCTACTTGAATGTTTCCACATGCCGACTCTAAACCGGCCAAAATCCGCAAAAGTGTGCTCTTGCCGCTTCCGCTCTGCCCTGCTATTGCCACAAAAGAGTTTTCTTGTATCTCTAAAGAAACTTTAAGCTCCATATCTCCGTTACTTCCATGGAGTTTTTTGTTGATATCTATAGAAATCATTTGTGTAATCCAGAAAATTTACTCTTATGGTTAAAAATATACACACTCAAAAGTACAAAAAAGCTCAGCGTAACCATAAGAGCGCTGTAAATATGCGCACTTGAATAATCCATAATCTCAACCATCTCATAGATAGCAACTGATGCCACTTTTGTCTCACCGGGAATACTGCCCCCTACCATCAAAACAACACCGAATTCTCCTACTGTGTGTGCAAAGGTGATTATGATTGCAGTAAGAAGTGCGGGTTTACTATTTGGAAGTGCCACTTTGAGCATCGTTTGAAACTTACTTTTTCCTGCAATATAAGAGGCTTCAAGCATGTTTTTATTCAGATTTTCAAAACCGTTTTGAAGCGGCTGTACCATAAAAGGTAAAGAGTAAAAACAACTAGCCACTACAAGCCCGCTAAAATTAAAAACCAACTTTATTCCGAAATATTCTTCAAAAAAAGCACCCACAGGTGAATTGTAAGAGAGTGTGTAGAGTATATAAAAACCCAAAACAGAGGGAGGCAAAACAATAGGAAGCGCGGTTACGGCTTCTAAAAAAGGTTTGAATCTTGAAGTGCTTTGCGACAAATACCAAGCCATCGGTAAGGACAAAACAAATAAAATGAGCGTCGTAATACCTGCTAATTTAAAAGAGAGCAAAAAAGGGGCGAACTCTATATTTTGAAGAAGCTGCATCATCTATACGATACTCTGAATGGATAACTCGCTAGCCTTAATTAAAGCAACCACCTCATCACCCACCTTTAAATCCATTTTTTTTGAAGAATAGGAAGTGATAATACTCTCAAACAAAACATCTCCCGCACTAAGAGTAACACTCGTTAAGAGTTTTCCGATAGTAAGAGAGATTATTTTTGCTTGAAGCTGATTGGAGTAACTCAGTTGACCGCTAAAATTTTTGCCTATGGCAATATTTGTTGATTTCGCAGTAAGTTCCACCTGCGTTGCAATTTGTATCTCTTGGCTCAAATCCAAACTCATCATACTCAAAACTGTTCCGCAAAAATCAAACTTTACTATATTTAAATTTTCAAGATTTTCAATTTGCGTAACTGTTGCTCTAAAATTATTCACTCTCTCACCCTTATTTTTATAAAAGTGATTTTATCACATTACTCACACCTTGATGCAGATTATAGTTTGAAATCGGAAAATCAAGTGATTCATTTTCAAGATTAACGGTATATCTTCCTAAATAAGCTCCCAAAAGTTGTAAATCGATATGCTTATATTCTTGGCATGTGGAAGGTGAGAGTTTTGTTCTTACAAGAATACCCGCTTCATTAGATTTTTGGATAGTAAATGCCAAAGTTTTTAGACTTACAAAATCATTCCATCGAAAAAACAGCTCCGGCGTAAGTTCGGATTCTGCAGAGCCTTCGGGGTCAAAAAGCATCTTATTGTCTCTAAGCGGAATAAGAATGCTCAAAATTGCTTGGCTAAAAGGGACAATCTTATCAGACCAAAAAGGGGACTCGTTTCTACTTTTGAGCTCAGTTGCCAATACCTGAGCTATCTCGGTTAAATTTCCATTTTTAAAAAGTTCGTAACTCGCTTGTTTCATTCTATTTTCCAATTCTTTTTTTATAATAATACCTTTTTAGTATAATTCCTTTTTTAAACAGGAGAGAAACCATGAAATTCAATAAAAGTTTAATAACTAACCTTACGGCTGCCCTTTTAGTAGCATCCTCTTTTGTAGTAGATGCGCAACTTTCTTCTGCTGCTCTTTATATAGGACTTTTCGCTCTTTCAGGCGCTGTTACTAATCAACTTGCAATTCATATGCTTTTTGAAAAAGTTCCGTTTTTGTATGGTTCGGGAGTTATTCCTGAACGATTTGAAGCGTTTAAAAGTGCCATTAAAAACCTTATGATGCACGAATTTTTTACACGTGAGCAATTAGAAAACTTCTTTAATAATGAAGAAAAAAAGATAAATCTCTCTCCGATTATAGAAGTGACGGATTTTTCACCCGCTTTTGACGCTCTGAGCAAAACGGTGATGGAATCCTCTTTTGGTGGAATGCTGGGAATGTTTGGAGGAGAGAGTGTTTTAAATAATCTACGTGAACCGTTTTCCCAAAAAATGAAGATTGCGATAATAAAAATCGTAAATTCCGAAGCTTTTAACGCCACCCTTCAAAAACATATGCAAAGTTCTACTTTAAACGACGATTTGCTTGCATCCATAGAAAGTGTTATCGATGCAAGACTGGACGAACTAACGCCTCAAATGGTTAAGGAGATAGTTCAAAAATTAATAAAAGAACACCTTGACTGGCTTGTTGTCTGGGGTGGAGTTTTTGGCGGACTTATCGGATTAGTCAGTTCATTCTTGATATAGTTATCTCGAAATACAATTTCAAAGGTTTTCATATTTTTTGTCGGTTAATGTTCTTAAAAAAGCTTCTAAAGCCTGTATCTCTTCTTCGCTTAAAAGCTCCATTTTAAGCAATTTGCGATTAATAGTAGCATTAACTTCAGGATTTTCCCACATTTTATTCGTTTCTGGGTTAAGTGTTGTCGTATTATTCCCACTCATATGGTTGTAAAATTCTAATATTGTACGAAGCTCTTTAAAGACACCGTTACTCATATACGGACCTGTCACTGCTATATTTCTTAGAGTCGGTATCCGAACTTTTCCATAATGCTTACTATTATTTATGTCTGCTCTTCCTCCAAGTGCTAAATCAGTTTTCTCGGTGTTACCGTCTCTCGCCATAAGAGCAGCTAAGTTTTTTGGTGTTCCTATATTATCATATTTAAAATTAGAAAATATTTCATGTGAACTTTCTGAAAAAGAGTTAATACTATGACATAAAACACACTTTGTTCTATTTGCATCAAAAAACAAATCATAGCCCTTTTTTTCTATAGTCGTCATCTGATAATAGTTCTCATCAGTTACTAGTAACTTGCTTCTATCATATTTCGAATCAAAAGGTGCAAAAGATTCCGTTTTCTCAAAGCTTGCAATAGATTCAGCTAAAACATCATATGCCTTTAACTTGTCGTTAAATATATCATCCCCATAGAGTGTTTTAAAATCAGTAACATATTGTGAATTTTGTAAAACTCTCTCTACAACCGCTTCACCGTTTGGCATCATCATCTCTGCCTGATCTAAAAAAGGACCTTTTGCCTGATCTTTTAGCGTAGCAGCTCTTCCATCATGAAATTGTCCGCCAAAATACTCGCCGTAAGTATTTTGTCCAAAAGTTGGAATAAATTGGGCATAAGAAGCTGTGGGAGCATTTCTTCCGCCTAAGGTACTATTATCATCACCTACCGATAATGCACCTTGAACTTGGTTAGCATCTCCGGCTATCAAAAATCTTGCATCAGCCAAGCCGTGCCCAGGATTGTGACAAGAGGAGCAGGAGAGAGTTTTTCTCAGTGATAAATTAGCATCAAAAAAGAGTCTGCTTCCTAAACTTTCTTTTGTTAGGTGTGTTTCATTGTCACATTGATTTCCAAATTCTACTGCGGGGTCAATTTTTATTTGCACTAAATATAATGATATAAGAACTCTTTGTTCGGCTGAGACTTGCTCGGCTAATTTTAGCTCTACCATATTCGGTACCTCTTCCATTGCCTTGTCTATCTCTGCAACTATAGAACCTCTGATGTCAAACATTCCCGATTTTGCATCACTTGCGTGGCAAACTTTACAAGTATTATTAAACAAATCTCTACCCTGCATCATTTCAGCAGAGTATGTATCCGCACAAACAACTTTTACTATTACTGTCCTTGTTGTTGTTGTTGTATTTCCTGCTCTATCTTTTGCTATGTAGTACACGGTATAGTTTCCGGCATTTTGTGAGTCTATTTGACTATTGTCAATCGTCACCGTAACATTAGAATCTATATCGTCTAAAGCAATAACTCCTAGTTCAGCATATACCTCACTCTCATTTATAGAAATCACACTATTACCTATAAGCTTTAGTGTAGGGGCAATGGTATCTTCTACCACGGTTACTCCCCTTATAATACTTGCCTTGTTTCCTGCTGCATCGGTTGCAGAGTACAAAATTGTATGTATGCCGATACTGTTGTTATCAACCGTACCGACTATAGTGACGGTAATGTTTCCATCCGTCTCATCTATGGCTATTGCGCCTAGTTCATTATATTTTTGAGGCTTTACGATAGTAGTATTACTCTCTCCGACTAATGTTATTATAGGGGCTGTCGTATCTTTTAATATATCTTTTTTTTCCTCTGTGCTACCGCCACATCCGCTCAATATTATTATAAACAAACTAATGTATATATATTTCATGCTAATTCCCTTGTTTGGACCAATCAAGTCTCATATCCCATTTATACTGCTTTTCTACGGGAAGTGTAGGTGTTTGCTCGGTTATTGAAGAGTAAACATTTTTTACGGGAGCATCATTACCTTCTCTTCCGTGGATAAAATCTTGACCCTCTACAACTACCTTATAAGATTTATTCATTTTCAAAGCAGATGCTCTTGTAGGTGTTATCAATTCATAAATGCTTGAAACTGCTTTGACTTTGCCCTCATCAAGTACTCCATTTGAATAAAATTTCGTATGGATATCATTATATGCCCTGAACTCACTTCCACCACCGACTCGCTTCAAATATGTAAGGATTTCACCTTCATTCTCTCCAATATTCGGAACATCCGCTATTTTTTTAAGATTTACATATCCCCAACCGTCTTTTCCTTCAACTTTTCTTGCGAATGAGAATACGCTGTCAATTGTAGAGCCTAAATTTGTATGACATCCCATACAATAAAATGTCTCTTCATGGTTTTGTAAACGCAGTTCTCCTTGCGCATCTTCAATAAACCCTTGAACCCACCATCCCATACCGTTTACAAGCCCTTTATCCGGTAGTGGATAGGAAAATACCGGTAAAGAGCCCTGCTCTCTCTCTTTTTTTTCATCATCATAACGTAGCGCTATTTGATATTTCGTCATTGGATAGGAGTCATCTTGGTATGATTTTTCTTTTATCATATAACGTAATTCTTTCATACGCGGCGCATTATAGATTGTACCGTTTTTATCTGCACCGACATAACGAACCGTATGTAAAAACTCTGTATATTTAGGATACATAAAAGCTTCAACTTTCATATAGGAAGCTTTTCCTACATAATATTCCGGACGTTTAATCTCATTAACATCTCCTAAAACACCATCTTTATTAAGATCTACACCCACTTCATTCTCATCTAAATTATCAACACTAATAGACTCTATATTTTTAATCGCTGCTTCAACAATCGCTAAATTGAATTTGTAGGCAGTAATAGACAAGTTTCCATCTTCTGTTTTTCTCATATCTTTATGAAGACGGATAAGTACATCATCCGTACTTCCGTTGACTGGCCAAAATGTACTAGGAAGTGGCTTATAATTAAACGCTACCCATCCGCTTCCGTCTTTTGCAAACCCGTCTTTATCAAAGGCTTCCGCCCCTAATTGATAATTTTCTAAATCCGGGATATAGCCTGTAAAATTGTTATCTTCTAGAAAACCTTTGAGTTTTGTATAGTTTTCACTATTGACGTAACTATCAATTTGTGTATCTGAAATTTTTGCTATTTTTTCACTGCGATCTAAAAAGAGATTACTCCATCGATTGTTAAACCCGTATTCCGAGAAAAGATACTCATTTTGAAGCTCGCCGTCATCCATATAATTAGCACGACCGTCCGGAACTTGATCTTGATGGCATATATAACACGGATTGTATTGTTGCTCATGTTTTGTATAGCACATAGCAGTTACTGAAGCCTCTTTGTTTACTAGTGTTTGGGAACTTCCAAAATCAAAAGTTGAATGTGTCTTGTGCTCATAAAGTCTGTCAACGTATTCCGAAGCATTTTTTAGGACGACTGTTGTTTCATTGTTTTCAGTCTTTGTTTCATTGTTTTCAGTATTATTCTGGTTAGT
>DZBD01000002.1 GCA_022729795.1 Sulfuricurvum sp.
TTTTTAATAAGCCCTCAGAACTATTCTTGTATAATCGCGCATTAAGTTCTCCAAGAAGGAATCCAATGCGTGGTTATAAAATTTTTTCCGGCTCGGCAAGCGTAGATTTTGCAAATGAAGTTTGTCAAATTCTTGATGTTCCCTTAGCCAAGGCTGATGTAAAAAGGTTCAGCGACGGTGAGATATCCGTTCAGATTGCCGAGAGTGTTCGTGGTCGTGATGTATTTATCATTCAATCAACCGGGGCACCCTCCAACGACAATTTAATGGAGCTTCTTATCATGACGGATGCCCTACGCCGTTCATCGGCAGACAGTATTACAGCCGTTGTTCCTTACTACGGATATGGCAGACAAGACAGAAAAGCGGCACCTCGTGTACCTATTACTGCAAGACTTGTTGCAGATATGTATGAAACAGCCGGCATAGACAGAGTGGTTACCATCGACTTGCATGCGGGACAAATTCAAGGATTTTTTAGTGTTCCTGTGGATAATCTTTATGGCTCTATCACGTTTGAGAACTACATCAAAAGCAAAAATCTCAAAAATCCTATTATAGCTTCTCCGGATATCGGCGGCGTTTCACGTGCGCGTTATTTTGCTTCACGTATGGGTCTTGAGATGGTTATCGTTGATAAACGCCGTGAAAAAGCGAATGAATCAGAGGTAATGAACATCATCGGTAATGTAGAGGGGCATGATGTCATTATCATTGATGATATGGTAGATACTGCCGGTACTATGATAAAAGCAGCCAGCGCATTGAAGAGCAAGGGTGCTACATCGGTTATGGCATGTGCAACGCACGGTGTTCTTAGCGGAAAAGCTTACGAAAATTTAGAATACGGCGAACTTGATGAGCTTATCATCACAAATACCCTTGTGACAAAACCTCATCCAAAAGTAATGGTACTCACTGTAGCGCCTCTTTTTGCAGAGGTTATACGCAGAGTGTATCACAATGAGAGTGTTAATTCACTTTTTGCATAAGGTACCTCATTGAAAAACATTAGAAATTTTTCTATCATTGCGCATATCGACCATGGTAAAAGTACTTTAGCCGACCGTATTATTCAAGAATGCGGATCGGTTAGCGAAAGAGAACTTGGCAAGCAAATGATGGATACGATGGACATTGAAAAAGAGCGCGGTATTACCATTAAAGCGCAAAGTGTGAGACTTGATTATGTCAAAGACGGGCAACACTATATACTCAACCTTATCGATACTCCGGGGCATGTGGATTTCTCCTATGAAGTGAGCAAATCATTAGCTTCGAGTGATGGCGCACTGCTTATCGTGGATGCAGCACAAGGTGTGGAAGCACAGACAATTGCGAATGTTTATCTCGCACTTGAGAACAACTTAGAACTCATCCCCGTTATCAATAAAATCGACCTTCCCGCAGCAGATCCCGTAAAAGTAGCAGAGGAGATAGAAACAAGTATAGGAATAGATGCAACAGATGCTATTTTGGTATCAGCCAAAACAGGTGTCGGTATTCGCACGCTTCTTGATGCTATCGTTGAGAGGATACCCGCTCCAATTGGAGATGAAAAAGCTCCAACAAAGGCAATCATTTATGATTCTTGGTTTGACCCGTATTTAGGTGCTCTAGGGCTTGTGCGCGTATTTGACGGTGAAATCAAAATAAACCAACTCGTAAGACTTATGAGTAACGGTGAAGAGCATCAGGTTCTTGATTTGATGTACCCTCACCCGCTTAAGCGCAAAAAAACCAATGTTATCAAAACAGGAGAAATTGGAATCGTTGTGCTCGGACTTAAAGAGGTTCACGTAGTCAATGTCGGAGACACTATTACCGATGCCAAAAACCCTACGGCAGAACCAGTTCTCAAATACGAACCTGCAAAACCTTTTGTATTTGCCGGACTCTATCCGATAGATACGGATGAGTTTGAAGAGCTTCGTGATGCACTCGACAAACTCAAACTAAACGATAGCTCACTCTCTTATGAGCCTGAAACATCGGTGGCTCTTGGCTTTGGCTTTCGTGTAGGATTTCTTGGTATGCTTCATATGGAGGTTATCAAAGAGAGGTTAGAACGTGAATTTGATTTGGATCTCATCGCTACTGCGCCGTCCGTTGTATATCATGTTTTTTTAACAAACGGAGAGATGATTAATGTACAGAATCCCTCAGAACTCCCGCCTGTAAACCACATAGCACGTATAGAAGAGCCTTACGTAAAGGCAACAGTCATCACTCCGACAATCTATCTTGGAAATATTATGAATCTTTTGGTAAACAAAAGGGGGACTCAAGATAAAATGACCTATCTCAATGAAGACAGAGTTATGCTTGAATATTCCCTTCCTATGAATGAGATAGTTGTAGATTTTTACGATAAGCTCAAATCTATCTCCAAAGGCTATGCAAGTTTTGATTATGAACCAATTGATTTTCAAGAGGGTGATTTGGTAAAACTCGATGTGGTTGTAGCCGGCGATGTCGTAGATGCTTTAAGTATTATCGTTCACCGCTCTGCTGCGGATTCTCGTGGTCGTGCACTTGTAAAAAACATGAAAGAGATTGTTCCTCGTCAACTTTTTGAGGTGGCAATCCAAGCATCTTTGGGCAACAAAGTAATCGCAAGAGAAACAGTAAAATCTATGGGTAAAAACGTGACCGCCAAATGTTACGGCGGTGATATTACTCGAAAAAGAAAACTACTCGAAAAACAAAAAGCGGGTAAAAAAAGAATGAAGTCTATAGGAAAAGTACAGCTTCCCCAAGAGGCATTTATGTCCGTTTTAAAAATGGACTAAAATGCGATGTATGTTGTGTGAGGGTTTATCTTTCACACATATATGTTCCACATGCCAAGAAACTTTTCTCTCTCCCTCTTTATATAAACGAAAAATTCTTCATAATATCGAAGTACTCTCTTTTTATAAATACTCCCAAATCAAAGAACTCCTCCTTACAAAACATACTGATTTGGGCTACTATATCTATTCTATCTTGGCAAAAAACAGTTTTGAAAAATTTACTCAAAATTTTGTATTTCCACATGCCGTGGTATCAATAGCCATAGACGACCATGTAAGAAGCGGCTATTCTCATACTGCAATTCTCAACAAGACACTTCAAAGCAGTTGTATCAAACCATTATATAATAAGCTCAGAGCCGAAAATGATATTTCTTATGCAGGAAAAAGCAGAGAGTTCAGATTGCTTCATCCACGAAAATTTCAGCTTAAGCGCTTTAGTGAAGAGGATGTTATTCTAGTGGATGATATAATTACAACAGGATTTACACTCGGCGAAGCTGTCAATGCAATGCGCCAAGCGGGAAAAAATGTCCTTTTTTGTATCACCTTGGCCGATGCAAGTTTGAAATAATTATCACAAAGGAAAACTTTGAAAAAACTACTTTTATTTTTTATGCCTCTGTTTCTTTGTGCTCAAATGATTCAAATTGGAGACACGATAATCCCCGTGACTCTTAAATCCCAACATGATAAAGAATATAGTTTGGTAAAAGACGGCATGTGGATTATCACGTGGGATAAAGAAACAACAGCTATTGCCAATGAATATTTTGAAAACGCTCCGTTAGCCGAAAATGTCAACTTGTTGGTAGATGTTTCCCAAATCCCCTCAGGAATCTTAAACCTCTTCGTACTACCGCGTATGAAAAAATACCGCCACCCTATTTTGCTTAGCTATGATGAAGCCTATAATGTGACTCTTCCTTATCAAGAAGAGAATCTCACTCTATTAAGCGTCAAAAACGGTATTCTTACAAAGATTGAATATGTCAAAAATCAAGAGGAGCTAGAAAAGCTTTTGAAGTAACTTTCCAACTTCTTGTTGTATCGCCTCGCCCGCTTGAGACTTCATAAGTTTCTCTAAATCTATTGAGATTTTGGGTGATGTTACCTCACCCCTGAGCGTCGCCGTAATTGGGCTTTTATTCGCTACAAGCGTTACTGTTGCGTCCATCTGCTTTGTTTTGGAATTCAATTTCGCATCTTTTGTCGTGATAGAAGAGGTGTTGGATTTCAAATCGAGCGAAGCTACGATATTTTCTTTGTTGCTTGCCGCACTCAACTCACCTTCAAACTTTTCTATGTACATATCCACTTTTACATACTGTTTTACCAAGTCTAACATTTGGCTTTTTACAAATTTTCCATCCGTTAAATGAGCTTGAAGAGTTCCTTTTTGTTGCATCAAATTATAGGATAGTTTGCCGTCAAGTGTTGATTTAAAAACTTCAGGATAGATGAGTATATTTAAAATATCAAGCGTTTGCAAGCTATGCAAGTCTGCTCTAAAATCATCATTATGGAGTGTCGCATCAATATCTCCGCCTGCAACTTTGGAGCGGACACTTAAATCTAAATCTTTTGCTTTTTGGAATTCACCCTCGGCGCTTATTCCTCCGCGCATATGTCTTTGCGTCAGAAAATAAAGCTTATCCAAACTAGAGATTTGTATTTTATAGTCGCTTTTTAAAGAGCCGTCTTTGAGGTTGAATCTGACTCTGTTACTATCGAATTTTAAAAGACTTGATTCTAAAGCAAGCTTTGTATCGACAATATCACCGCTAAGAACCGTGTGCGCAGTTGAGTGAAAAGTTGTTGTAGGCATAGGACTTGTAAACCCATACGTTTGTGTTATATATTGCGAATCAAGGAGACCGTTTTTTACATTTGTATTGACAATTCCTTGCAAACTACCGCCCGACATCTCTGATATATCAGCATCCAAAAATAAAACTCCATCTGTATAATGTGGCTGTTTGCTCATGTAAAGCAGTTTTGAAATTTGCATATTTTTTATATTTGCTTTGATTTTGTCCGGCTTAAACTCTTTCAAAACAGCTTCAAATATTGTATCTGATGATGCCAAATCACTTTGCCCATCTATCACTAAATGTGACTTATCACCTTTTATTTTGCCCTCAATTCGTAACGCACCCCTAATATCTGCCCCTAGAAGAGGTTTTAAAACGGCAAGTTCTTGTATGTTGAGTGCATATTTAGCATCTGCCTTAAAAGGCTCAGGCATAATTTTTCCCGAAGATGTGATATTGGCAAGATTTGAGCTGAGAATGTATGTATAGTCCACATCGTCACCTTTGAGTTTTGCATCAAGATTCATAGCAAAATCTGTTTTTACCAGCTTTGTGGCCATTTTACCTTTTTGAGTCTCTAGTGAAATAGTACCGTTCATGGCATGTGGAGTGATATCCGTAAAATAAATATCCAAATTTACATCTGCATCTGCATACGCTTTTTCTCCTATCATATGAAGCAATAAAGCCAGTTGTGCTTTTTGAACCTTCGCTTTTATTGATACAGGATGAAAATCATTAAGCTTCACATGGTAGCTAGTATCGCTATGTGCCAAATCACTTACACCGGCGATATCTATCAAATGCAAATCTCCACAAACCGTTCCGCTTGTATGAAAGTTACCGCTCACAGGTACTTTTACAAAATTTTGCAAAGCTTGAAGATTGTCTATTTTGAGTTTATAAGAGATATTAAAATCTTGTAAAAAAAGAGAATATTTACCATTGAAAGAGATGCTGTTATTGCTATCTAACTCTAAAACAATATCAAAATCACTCATATTTAGATGAAATGTACTGAGTTTACTCTCTAATTTTGTTTGTTTTTGTATCTCTTTTTCTAGTATCGGTCCAATAATGCTATTCCCAAAAGATGTAAACACAATAACATAAACCACAGCCAATAGTGCTACCAAAACTGTACCAAACCAAGCTAAATACTTCATTCAAATCTCCTAAAATCACGAGATATAATAGTACTCAAACTTTCTTAAATAAGAATAAGAGAAAATAGATACGAACTTGATATGGATAGACTAAACTAAACTTATACATTTAACTCATATATTACTTGACATTGTTACACTCAATATGTATAATATCGCCAACTTTTGAAAAAGAAGGAGTCAATTACTATTATGTCTAAAGAAGAAATAGAAAAAGAACCTCTCATAAATGAAGAGGAAAATATAGAAATAAAAATGGATGAGGCACAAGCGGAAGCAGTTGCTGTAGAAAATGAGTTTGATCTTCTACAAAATGAGCTTTTAACTTTAAAAGATAAATATGCGCGCGTTCATGCTGATTTTGACAACATCAAAAAAAGATTAGAACGGGAAAAATATACGGCAGTCGATTATGCAAATGAAAAATTTGCTAAAGATATGATTCCGGTTATGGATTCACTTCAAGGTGCGATGAATTCAGCCAATACCGGAGCAGATAAAGCTGAACTTTTTGACAAGCTGAAAGAGGGAATAGAATTAACTCAAAAACAACTCATTACCGCTTTGGAGCGACATGGCGTAAGCATGGTTTCTCATGATGAACCTTTTGATCCCAACATCCACAATGCTATTCAAAGCGTAGACAGTGAGACGGTTGAAAGCGGTCAAATTGTTCAAACGTTTCAAACAGGCTATAAATATAAAGAAAGACCTTTGCGTGAAGCAATGGTAGTAGTTGCGAACTAATTCGCCAATAATATAAACTAAATAGAATTAAGGAATAAAATTATGAGTAAAGTAATAGGTATAGATTTAGGAACAACAAATTCATGTGTAGCAGTATATGAGGGCGGGGAAGCGAAAATCATCCCAAATAAAGAGGGTAAAAATACAACTCCTTCCGTAGTTGCTTTTACAGATAAAGGTGATGTTTTAGTCGGTGACCCTGCGAAACGTCAAGCAATCACAAATCCAAACAAAACTATCTCTTCAATCAAGAGAATCATGGGTCTTATGATGAGCGAAGAAAATGCCAAAGCGGCTCACGATAAAGTAACATACAATATCGTGGATAAAGACGGTATGGCTGCAGTAGACGTAGCGGGTAAAATCTACACTCCACAAGAGATTTCAGCAAAAATTCTTAGCAAGCTTAAAGAAGATGCGGAAGCGTATTTAGGTTCGACCGTAAGTGACGCCGTTATTACAGTTCCTGCGTACTTCAACGATGCACAAAGAAAGGCTACAAAAGATGCCGGAACAATCGCCGGACTCAATGTTTTACGTATCATTAATGAGCCGACTGCTTCTGCACTTGCTTATGGTTTAGAGAGCAAAGCGGAAGAAAATGTACTTGTATATGACCTAGGCGGCGGAACATTTGACGTTACGGTTTTAGAGATTTCTGACGGTACTTTCGAAGTTCTCTCAACAGACGGAAATGCATTCTTAGGCGGAGACGACTTTGACAACAAAATCGTAGATTATTTGAATGCAGAATTCAAAAATACGCACGGTATAGATCTTAAAAATGACAAAATGGCCTTGCAACGTCTTAAAGATGCTGCAGAAAACGCTAAAAAAGAGCTTTCAAGTTCCACAGAAACAGAGATCAACTTACCGTTTATCACTATGACGGAAGCAGGACCGCAACACCTTGTTATCAAGCTTACTCGTGCAAAATTTGAAGGGATGATCGATTCTTTAATCAAAGAAACGATTGATCATATCAAAACAGCAATGAAAGAATCCGGTTTAGACAAAGATGATATCAAAGAAATTATCATGGTGGGCGGTTCTATCCGTGTTCCTAAAGCACAAGAGATGGTTTCAGCTTATTTCGGTGGCAAAAAACTCAACAAAAGTGTAAATCCTGATGAAGTTGTAGCCGCCGGTGCTGCTATTCAAGGCGGTGTATTACGTGGAGATGTTAAAGATGTTCTTCTTTTAGATGTCACACCTTTATCTCTGGGTATTGAAACTTTAGGCGGTGTTGCTACAAAAATTATCGAAAAAGGGACAACAATCCCTGTGAAAAAATCTCAAGTTTTCTCAACTGCAGAAGATAACCAGCCGGCCGTATCTATCTCAGTTGTTCAAGGCGAGAGAGAATTTGCAAAAGACAACAAATCTTTAGGTCTTTTTGAGCTAGGAAATATTGCCGCTGCGCCAAGAGGCGTTCCTCAAATCGAAGTTACTTTTGATATCGATGCAAACGGTATTTTAACTGTAAGCTCCACAGATAAAGGAACCGGCAAATCTCAGTCTATTACAATCAGCGGTAGTTCAGGGCTTAGCGAAGAAGAGATTAACAAAATGGTTCAAGATGCCGAGTCTCACAAAGCAGAAGATTCAAAAAGAAGAGCTATTGTTGACCTTAAAAATCAAGCAGATGCCCTTATTGCTCAAACTGAAAAATCCTTGGGTGAAATCGGCGAAAAAATTTCTGCTGAGGAAAAAGCAAATATTGAAACTGCTATTACCGAGCTCAAAGATACTCTGAAAAATGAAAATTCTACAAAAGAACAAATCGAAGCAAAAGTAAAAACTTTGACGGAAGCAAGCCACAAAATGGCAGAACAGATGTACAAAAAAGATGAATCGGGCGAATCCGAACAAGCAGATACTAAAAAGAAAAAAGAAGAAGACGTAATAGACGCTGAAATAGAATAAGCTCTACCCCATTTCCACATGCCGAGATGTTTTATTCTTGGCATGTGGAATTCTAAATCTCCTGAAGAAGCCACCCTTTTATTATTTCCATCTTTGTTTTATTTAAGCCCTTTGCAATCCCTTGCTCAAGCTCTATTTTTTTAATATTAGAATTATATATACTCAAAAAATCATCGATATTCTCAAAAAAGATATCTATGAGTTGTGGATCAAAGTGGACACCGCGCATCTCTTTCATAAAGCTAAGTACCTCGGATTCGCTCCATCCATGCTTGTAAGCTCTACGAAATAGCAAGGCATCAAACACATCTGCAATCGCCACAATACGCCCGTAAATATGTATCTCTTCCCCTTTGAGCTTCTTGGGATATCCTGTTCCGTTGTACTTTTCGTGATGCTGCATACAAACAATTGTAGCGATTTTAAAAAGTGGCAATTCAGAATGCTGAAGCATTCCGGCTCCGATTGAGGCATGCTCTTGAATCTCTTTATATTCTTTTTTATCCAAAGCGGTATTTTTGTGTAGGACACTCTCTCGAACTCCTAACTTACCGATATCATGCAAAGAAGAGGCATCTTTAAGCTGCAATGCCTCTTCTTGGGGCATGCCGTATAGTATTGCCAATCTATACGTAAATTCTGCAACTCTTCTCACATGAAGATAGGTCTCAGGCGAATGCCCTTCGGCAATACCGCCAAGCGTAATCATAAGCTGCACTTGCGTGGCATAAATATCTTTTGTTCTCTCTTGCACTTTATACTCAAGATTTTTTTCATAGTCTCGTAGTTTCAGCCTTGATTCTATGCGTGCCAAGAGTTCTTCTTTAAAAAAGGGCTTTCTAATATAATCACTGCCACCTACATTATATGCTTTTGTGAGAGTGTTTTTGTCATCGCTTGCCGTAATAAATATCACAGGAATAGATGCCGTTTTTGGTTCAACTTTTAAATATCTGCATGTTTCTAAGCCACCCATAATAGGCATCATTATATCCATCAATATTAAGTCGAAATCTTCCTCTTTGCTTATTCGTAGAGCAGTCAGTCCATCACGTGCAATTTTTGTTTGATACCCTGCACTGTCGAGCATATTTACCACGATTTTGATATTTTCTTCTATATCATCTACGACTAGAATTGTATATTTGTTATTCATTATAATTATCTAAAAACCTTTTACTTTTTTTATGCATTACTACTTCTTATAGTGTTTAAAGTCTTCTTTTGCTATTTCTCGCGCATGATTGAAATCCATAATTTCTCCACCGTTTTGTGATTGAAATTTTTCAGCATCCTCTAAATTTAAAAAAGCATATTTACTTATCTTACTCATTGTTCCTTTTTTACTGCTTCCTACTACATAATGAGCATCTGCAACACTAATAAATTTTAAAGAGCCAAGATCTACTACACGAGGATTTTTAAGTTCTATCCCCTCTCCCAAATGCTCTTCAAGGCAATGTAAAGAACAATATTGATAATTTTTACCCTTGTAAACTGCAGCATGACTGGTTTTGTAAAACTTTACCAAATCCATACCGCATCGGACACAATACCTTTTCTCTTTACCCTCTTGAACGAGTATCGCATCTTTTTCACTCACCGACTGAAACATACCTGAAGACATTTGCATATTTTTTTGGGTACTACAACCGCTAAACAACAAAAAAACGAGCATACTTGCTATAAATTTTAACATCATAAACCCTACTATTGAATTCAAAATAGTATCATTAATTTGTTAGATGAACATTAAAGAGACTATAATTAAATGAAATAAATCAATGGAGATTCGATGAAATCAAAAATAGCACATTACATAAAAGAGATAGCTCTCTTTCTCATTTTTATGACTCTTTTAATGAATGCTCTTAGTTTATACAAAAGCCAAGATTTAAACAAAGAAGCATTCGCTCTAAAGGATATTATATTAGTGGATAATCAAAAATATATCATTCCACATGCCAAGCCTATACTTATACATTTTTGGGCAACATGGTGCCCTACTTGTAAGTTTGAAGCATCCAATATACAAAAAGTATCTGAGCATTATGAGGTATTGAGTATAGCCGTAAAATCTGGCAGTGATGACGATATCAAACACTTTTTACAAAGTCATGAATTAAATTATAAAGTAGTGAATGACAAAAATGGATTTCTTGCTAATAAATTTAATATTGCAGCCTATCCGAGTACATTTATTTATGACAAAGATAAAAATCTTGTATTGAGTGAGGTTGGATATACTAGCACTTGGGGGTTATTACTTCGAATGTGGTGGGCAGGAATATAAATACGTTTCTTGGCATGTGGATTATTTCCACATGCCAAGAAAGAACTATTTTTTAATACTTACTGCGTAAGCTTTGTCTGAGAGTGGAACCCACGGACGTTTGATATGTTTAGGGCGACGTAATGTAGAATTTTCATCCAATCCACGAGTAAGCTGATCTCTCCATCCTTGATAGACTTTGAAATTATTATCGTAGTTGACGTGAATATCACCAATCTTATCACCTTTTTGTGCAGGTTCTAAGATAACTTTTTGATGCCAACAGTGCATACCTGAAACAGGGTCAGGATGTGGAGCTGCTACAGCATTTTGCCACGAACCGCTTAGTCCATCCCACCAAATATTTCCGCTATCTCTGTTGTAGTTTGCAAATCGTTCTGCTTTAAATGGTTTAATACCCTCAACATATTTGAGTTTACCCTCTTTTCCATCCATCTGAATCTCTGCAGTCGGAACACCGAAACTATTCATGCCGCTTGTTCCGTCGTAATCTTCAATTTTGATTTGTCCGGCTTCTTTACCTGCATTTTCCGGCGAGTGAGCCATAAACTTAGGATCATTCATATTTCTTGCAACCGGCTGCGAATCTACTTTACCGTCAGTTACACCGTTTGGAATCGTAATAGAATTTTTAAGTTTCCATCTTCCTCCATGGTGAGAACAAGCAAGTGTTCCCGGAAGGACTCCCTCAGTCGGAACTGCCATTGCAACAAAATATCCCGATTCTAAACCTGTCAAACTATCTACAATTCTTACACGGATAGAATCACCGCGCTTAAAGCCCTGACGTGCAGCATCCAGAGTTGAAATCCAAATTGGGTCATGATTTTGTGAAATCTCCATCAAGTGCTTCGAGTTAGCTGAACGAGTGTGAATATTATACGGTAAACGAAACACAGTGTTAAGCGCATATGAATTTTGCTCTGTCATATAAGAGTGATTTACATGAGAAACAATGTGCAACATTTGCTTTTTCTCTGCCTCATTTCTTGGGTAAAACGGAATTGCGTACTCAGGCCATTTCCAATCATCCGCTAACCATTCACAAAAAAAGTCTAGTTTCTTGTCAAGTGTTGCAAACCCTTCCATTTTCACGCCGTCCGTCTCAATACCTATTTGAGTCTTTGTACCATTATGCTCAGCGGTCATAACGCCTGTTCGCTTATTTATAGTAACATGTGCTTTTTCAAATTTATGACCGTGAGAAATGTAGTTTTCTCCATCATCTTTTATCACTCTTTCTTGAGGAGAATAAATATGGTTCTCTTCCATCCACGCACCATGATCTCTCAAATATGAGTAAACAGGATACTCTTCATTTTTGTATCGTATATCTGCCAAGGCAGTTGCTTTGAGATTTGGTAAATTATCTCCAAATGCAGCATCATACCACTCAGCAATAGTCACTGGTTTGCCTGGAGTTTTTTTAGATTCCCACATTTTTTTGATTCCAAGTTTACCTGTGGGGTCAATATAATTGACACACATTTCAAACCAAAATTCATTATCTTCCCAAACTTCACCAAGACCGGCTTTAATATGTGCCTCAAGTGTAGCTCGTGCAGGATTTTTTGCTTTCCATCCCATTTTTTCCAGTGCAACACGAAGAACCGGCTGACGAAATGATGTCCAACGTGCCGGCATAGTAGCTTCAGAGTGTTGGTCATGTCTCTCTCCGGCTAAACCGACAGGCAAAATATAATCCATATACCAGTTTGTCTCACTCCATACAGGAGAAAGATTCATGGTAAGTTCCATCTTCTTTTCATCTTTTAGAGTTTCTATCCATCTAAATCCATCCGGATTAATCCAAACAGGATTATACATACGAGGAATATAAACAGAGAGTTTTTGGGGAACGGTTAATCCTTTTTCTATCCATTTATCTTGCCAAGCAGTATCACTCAACAAATGTGGCAAGAGATAAGACATTTCATACGAAGATAAAGGCCATTCCGGTGGATATGTTAGCTCATTGTACACATCGATTTTAGGAACATTAGTACCGCGAGCACCTTGACCGACCGTTGCACTCCCACCTAAACCGGAAACAGAAATAACATGCCAATGGTGAAAAAATGTACCGCCCTCAGGTCCGATTGCACCACGAAGCGCTAATGCAAGATAGCCCGTTCTACCACCCATCCAGCCGCCACGATTTCCGGCAGCAGAAGCTCTCCAAAAGTATGAAGAAACGGCTGTTTCAGCCCAAATGAACATATCATAAAGCTGCTCAAGCTTATAAGAAGGCACATGAGTTTCTTTTACTGCATAATCAAGCGTGTAAGGTGCGTAAAGCTCTTTAAGCACCTCTAAAAAATCTTCAAAGTTATCACCGGCCGGCATTTTAGATATATAGCCTTTTGTTACCATAAATTCTAAATATGCTTTATTATCAAGCATCACTTCCCAGTTAAACCATTTTTTAATGAACTCTTTGTTTACCTTGTTTTCGCTTAGCATTCTTTGAGCTAAGTAAAGATAAATAACAGGTTCAGTTCCCGGCCATGCTGCTATCCATAAATCAGCCATACCCGCAGAGTTAGACAGACGAGGATCCATAACTACAAGCTTCGCACCTTTTTGTCTTGCATCAGCAATAAAAGAAGCTGATTGTTGAAAATAGTGACCTGCATCAGCTGCATGAGAAGAATTTAGAAATATTAACTTAGCATTTGCCCAATCTGGAGACGTTCTATCATCATTAGCCCATTGTATAGTGGGTGTTCGTCCATTTGATGAACAGATATTGGTATGTGAATTATACGCATCAAGTCCTAAAGAGTGCCAAATTGCCGGTACGAAACCGTTTTCATTTGGACGCCCGACATGGAACATGACGGTTTTTTTAGATAATTCGTCGCCTTTTTCAATTGTATCTGCCATCTTTTTACCGATAGTAGTCATTGCTTCATCCCAAGTAGTTCGAATCCATTTTCCCTCACCGCGAGCAGAACCTGCCGCACGTTTGAGTGGAAATGCTATACGATCCGGATCATACATTTGACTTTGCGCAGCATAGCCTTTAGCACAATTACGACCGCGAGAACCCGGATGAAGAGGATTTCCCATATATTTTTTCACTGTAAAAGTTTTTTTATCAATCCAAGCAGTTAAACCACATGAAGCTTCACAGTTAGAACACGCAGTCGGTACTATCATGTAATCGTTTACTTCAATACCATCGGGATTCGATTCGCTTCTTACACCTTTACGGTCTATTCCGCCTCTTTTCCAGTCATTTCCATCCAACTCTTTAAAATCTGCCCACTCTTGCATCGGTGGATAAAATGACAATGAATCTGGGGTATTCGTAAATTTGCTCTCAGTTACAGATTCTGCAAGAGCATCTGTCGTAAATACACCTCTAACAATAGCGGCTCCTGCAACTGTAAATGCAGCGCCTTTTAAAAATGTTCTTCTACTTTGTAAATACATTCATTTCTCCCTAACTCATTGGTAATAATTGTGGGATGATAAGCCAAACATGCTTCACCAACCACAGACCTGCTAGCGCTAAAAGAGCTGCAAGTTTTAAAATATTTTCAGATTTACTCACACGACTAAGAATAACCAGCAACATAGGTAGAATATATGCTCCCCATTGACCTAACCAAAACATAACCGTGTACGGTCCATCACCTTTGATGTACTCTAAAACCGCTGCCACCTCTTCTGCCTTCATCGGACCAAATATATATTCTGACATATATAAAATAAATGACATCATAGCGCTCAAACCAAGAACTGCGCCTAAAGTTTTCTTCGCTTCATAATCAAGTTTAGAACCACCGAGTAAAATCATTGTCGCTGAACCCGAAAGCAAGGCTGCTAAAATCATTTGTGCCGATTCTGTGGGCATTTGCCATAACTCACGTGCCGTACACTGTGACATAAGTCCCGCCGTGTAAAGGGTAACCGGAATAGCCAAAATAGTGACCCATGTCAAAGTCTTATCAAAAGCTGCATTATCTTTTTTAATAGAGCTCAAAAATGCCAACAAGAAAAGTAGACCTACAAACGCCGTTGCCATCCATGCACCGACTGTAATTGCCGATGTTAAATGAGGATAGAAAAATATATGCCACATTCTAAAGGGCTGATGTAAATCAGCAAGAGTGAATAGTAAAAATATATGAATAAATATAATTGAAACAACGATTGTCTGAAATCTTAATTTACCTGCTTGATCGGGATATTTTTTAAGAAGCAAAAACAACATAAAAATAACACCCGTACCGATACTCTTTGCCCACATGTTTACGGTAACTAGCCATGGCCAAACTATACCTGGTAAAGCTACATCCAAAGTTACTACAGCATTTGTTGCTGCTAATGTTTCGTGTACCATTAGTGGTGCCCTCCTACAGGAAGTGTTGTAATTTTATTAAATAATTGATGTCCTTCATCTCTATGTGAAGCAAGAGGATTGAGGGTAACATTTCCGCCACCGACATAATAATGATGAGGGTTTGTCCCTTTTTCCGGCTTACGTACTTGAATATTTCCTTGATTTTGCTGGATATATTTAGAAATATTTGAAGCAGGATCTTCCAAATCGCCAAAAATATTTGCTTGGACAGGACAAGCAACGACACAAGCTGGCATCATTGATGAAGCAACACGGTGCGCACAGTATGTACATTTATCTGCTGTTTGAGTTTGAGGGTCTATATAAATTGCTCCATATGGACACGCCATAACACAGCCCGCACATCCAATGCATCTCTCTTTATCAATATTTACGATACCGTTTTCAAGATAGTGTAGAGCACTTACTGGACAAATTCTCTCACACGGAGCATTCTCGCAGTGATTACATCTTAGAGGCGTAAATGTTCTTCTTGTCTCTGGAAAGCTACCTACATCTACATATTTAACACGGAGTCTCCATGTGCTAAGCGGAACTTCATTTTCCACTTTACATGCGATCTCACACCCTTTGCATCCCATACACAGATGCAAATCAACTAGGAAACCTAATTGCATATATTCTCCTTTAACCTTATTGTGACTAATTTAAGATTTATAACCATCACTAATCTTTTGAAAAAGAAAGCCTTATACTATAAAATCGGCTTCTTTACTGCTAAAAATAGTATCAAAGAAACCTTAAAATCGTTATAAATATGTAATAACTTTTTGATATTTTTTTTAATACTGAGTAGATTCGAATAAGAAATATTTATAAAATTATAAGCATAAATATATTTTTATGTTTAAGTGGGAGTTAGAAGAAATACATTTACGAATATTTTCGCTTAATTCTAATAGTACTATATCTACATGCTATTGAAGATACCATGCAGATATAAAGATTATTTTTTTATTTTTCTTCTATAAAATCTGAAGGGTCTGCTAAGCAGTCCATACCGTCAGAATATTTTTCAACATTAGCACCGTGTGTATACGTGAGTTCACCGCCCATCTTTCCTTGATACATAACACCGCCTGCTATCATTGCAACCAATATTATTGAAAACATTTCAGCTTTAAAATTATGTTTAAAACAGCCATAAAATTTAATCAAAGTTACAAAAGTCATAGTAATCACAAGATAAAGTGCGAGTTCTTTATGATGCTTTAAGAGTTCTTGTCCTTGCTGGGATAAAAGAGCATACGCTTCCCCTCCATCTTCTTTACCTGTAAAAAACGCTACCACGAGAAAAAGAGTTGCAAAAACCATAAAACGTGTTGATATTTTAGACATAAGCTCACTTGGTTTTATCAAATAAGCTAGACCTATAACAAAAGAGATAATTGGTAAAACTACCGCAAAGTGTGATGCTGCCGGGTGTAACATAAAGACTCCTCTTATAAATGAATAGAGGCATTTTACACTTAAATCTATAGTTATTTCTTATAAAAATAAACTACTTATTTTAACCTGACTCTCACTGATTGCTCATGAGCGGTTAGCCCTTCCGTATTTGCAATCAAAGCACAATCTTCACCAATTTCATTAATAGCCTGAGCACTAAAATAGATTATCGATGTTTTTTTCATAAAATTTTCAACCCCAAGAGGAGAATAGAATTTCGCTGTTCCCCCTGTTGGAAGAGTATGGTTTGGCCCTGCCACATAATCCCCTATAGCTTCGGGGGTATTATGACCCAAAAATATTGCACCTGCATGTTTGATAAAAGGGAGAAGTTCAAAAGGTGAATTCGTACACACCTCTAAATGCTCAGGAGCAATCTCATTCATGAGTTTTATAGCTTCTTGCATATCCTCACACACAATAATCGCACCGCGCTCTTCAATAGACTTTCTAGCTATCTCTTGGCGGGGAAGCATTTGTAGCCATTTTTCAAGCTCTACTCTTACTTCATCTGCAAGTTTTTGGGAGGGTGTTATCAAAATGGAACTTGCCATCTCATCATGTTCTGCTTGAGAAAGCATATCTATAGCTAAATGGTTTGCGTTAGCACTCTCGTCTGCCAAAATTCCTATCTCGCTAGGTCCTGCTATCATATCTATATTGACTTCACCGTAAACCATCTTTTTGGCAGTTGCTACAAAGATATTTCCGGGTCCCGTAATAACATCTACTTTTGGAATAGTCTCAGTTCCATACGCCATAGCCGCAATTGCGCTCGCACCGCCAACCTTATACACTTGTGTCACTCCACAAAGGTGACAAGCTGCAAGAAGGAGCTCGTTGGGTTCATTATCGGGTGTTGGAGTACAAACAATAATATTCTCCACCCCTGCAACTTGCGCGGGGATAACATTCATCAAAAGTGAAGAAGGGTATGCAGCTTTTCCGCCGGGAATATAAAGTCCTGCTCTATCAACTGGAGTTACTTTTTGTCCCAAAATTGCTCCATTGGGCTCATCGTCAAACCAGCTTTTTGGTTTAAGCTTTTCATGGTAAGTCTTGATTCTATCATAGGATAAATGAAGTGCTTTTTTTAATTTGACATCAATTGTATTATAAGCTTTTTGCATAGACTCTACAGAAATTTTCAAATCGCTATCATCTTTAGGAGTCCAATGGTCAAACTTTGCAATATGGCGCTTAAGTGCTTGATTTTTTTCTTTTTTTATCTCATCGATAATAGTACCGACGATAACGCTCACATTTGCCATATCCATTTTTCCGCGCCCTAGAAGTTCATTAAAATTCTCTTCAAAGTTATCCTCTTTTGTAGCGACAAAAATCATACTTATTTCCCTGTTTTTGGCATTTTAGCAAACTCGTCTTTGACGATTGCGAGTGCTTTTAAGAAGTTTGATGCATCAACTGCACCGACAAGAGGCTGGAACATCGGCTCACCGTTTGGCAACAAAAACCACAAAGTCGGTGTTCCCGATCTCCACAACTCTCTTGGAGTGTAATCTTGTTCATCGGTGTAGGATACGATAGAAACATAATCTCTGTTTAAAGCTGCAATAACATGAGTATCTTTAAATGTTGTTTCTTCCAATATCACACAATATTTGCATGAATGACGTGAAAAAACGAAAAGAACAGGTTTATTTTGCTCTTTTGCCAGCTTAAGCCCATCTGCGAAATCTTTCGCCCAATTTATACTTGGAACAGCAACTTCAGTAGACTGGGCAGCAAAAAGAGATGTTGCAAAAAGCATCATCAAAGTAAGAAATAATTTACGCATGTTTTTTTACCTTTGTTAAAAGTTCTTTAGCACACTCTTGTGCACTCTTATTTGTAACATCTATTACAACATCTGCCAAAGCTAAATAGCTTGGTCTTCGCAATTCATATAATTCTTTTGCCTTATCTAAATCGCATAAAAGGGGTCTTTTACTTAACTTTTTTTCAGCATTAGGATGTTCTTGTATTCTTTTTAATATCTCTTCAAAAGGAGAATCCAAAAAAACAATTGTACCGATTTTTTTTAAGTTTTTCACCTTATAAAATCCACCGCCTGTAGAAATTAAAGTATTTTGAACACTTTTTTGAAGCCAGATAGAGATGTTTGCTTCAAGCTCTCGGAAATATTCTTCCCCCTCTTCTTCAAAAATTTTTCTTACACTCCGATTTTCCATACTCTCTATCAAGTCATCCGTATCTAAAGAGATGTATTTGGATTTTTTCACGACCTCTCGTGCAATACTTCCTTTTCCGACACCCATAAAACCAATCAAAACAATATTTTTCAAATTTTTACCCTTGAGCTATAAAGAAGAGATGTATTGAGAAACAGCTAAAATTTCAGCATCGGTGAGTTTGCGGGAAGGTTCTTTCATTACGTTTTTCATTGATCCGCCGTAGGATTGAGTTTTATACTCATTTAAAGCGTTGCTGATTCTTACATAATTCCAGCCTCTGATGATTTTAGAACTGCGAAGTGCAGATTTTTCAGCAGATTTCCCATGACAGTTTGCACATGCCGCAGTATAGACAGCTTTTCCAGAAACAAGCGAATAAGAAGAAAATGTAGGCTTAGTTCTTCTTTTTACTGGTGTCGGCATTGTTGTTTTTTGGTTAAGAACAATCATTCTAAGTTCTGGATTAACCTCTTCAACTGCTACTGGTGCCACAACCATAACACCATTGTCAAGCGTTGTACTTTGGACTTGTCTGTGTCTTTGAATCGCTTGCTTGGTCGGATTATTTGTAAAACGCTGCGTTTTTGGAGTCGCATATTCATAAGCCGGATTATTAAAAGCATAGCCATAACCAAGAAAACTAAAAACTAAAAAAAACAAAACTACTATCTTCATACTACATATCCTTTTTATTAAAAACGCAATTATACAACAGCTTTGGTCTTTCTTTACTTCTACCGTAACTATAGATTAACAAAATATAAACTATAATTTCTTTTTTAAAAATCTACATGGATATACTATGAACAACAAAAAATTTATTACACTCGGTTTTGTTTCTACAGCAATAGCGCTAACGCTTTTATTTTCTGCAAATGTTTTTGCTTCACAAAAAGATGAGAAGGACTCACAAACCAAAAAAGAAGCTTCAAGACTTCAGTCCTTGGCAAAATTCACAAAAGTCATCAGTATTGTTGAGCAATACAACGTAGACAATGTTACGATAGAAGAGTTGATGGACAAAGCTTTAGACGGTATGCTAAGTAATCTTGATGCCCACTCAAATTATCTTACTCAAAAAGATTATAAACAGCTAAAAGTCCAAACAAACGGCGAATTTGGCGGACTAGGGATTACCGTGGGAATGAAAGACGGTGCATTAACAGTTATCGCACCAATAGAGGGTACACCTGCGGATAAAGCCGGCCTTAAATCCAAAGATATTATTTTGAAAATCAATAATGAATCTACAATAAATATGACGATTGACGATGCAGTTGCTATTATGAGAGGCAAAGTCGGCACTCCGATAGATTTAACTATAGTAAGAGAAGGGGAAACAAAACCTCTTACTATTCATATTATTAGAGCAAATATCACCATTGAATCTGTGTACGCAAGAACAATCGGAGATGATATACTTTATATAAGAGTAACAAGTTTTGATAAAAAAGTAACAGAAGATGTAGCAAAAGAGATTAATAAGAAAAAAGACACAACTAAGGGTATTATCCTTGATTTGAGAAATAATCCGGGCGGATTACTTGATCAGGCTGTTGATTTAGTAGATGTATTTGTAGATGAAGGCGATATCGTTTCCCAAAAAGGACGCCAAGAAATTGACAATAAAACATATACTGCTTCCAAAGGAAAAACTCTCACAAAAGTACCTCTGGTAGTTCTTATTAATGGAGGAAGTGCAAGTGCTTCCGAAATTGTTAGTGGCTCACTCCAAGACCACAAACGTGCTATCTTAATCGGTGAAAATACTTTTGGTAAAGGAAGCGTTCAAGTAGTGTTACCGATTACGGAAACAGAAGCTATAAAACTTACCATCGCACGCTATTATCTTCCAAGCGGAAGAACAATTCAAGCTGTTGGGGTAAAGCCTGATATTGAAGTATTTCCGGGAGAAGTCAAAACTGACGAAACAAGTTTTTCTATTAAAGAGTCTGATTTAAAACAGCATTTAGAAGAAGAACTAGAAAAAGTCGATGGCGAAAAAACAGACAAAGGCACCTTGGAAAAAGATAAAAAAGATATAATTACGCCGGAACAAATAAATAAAGATATGCAACTCAAAGAAGCTGCAGATGTCTTAAAAGCTTTAATTATTACAAAAGGATAGGTTTAGAATGCAAAAGAGAGAGTTACTTTACGAAGGTAAGGCTAAAAAGTTATTTTTAACAGATGATGAAAACTTAGTTATTTCAGAGTTCAAAGATGATTTGACGGCGTTTAACGGTGCAAAAAAATCAAGCGAAGCGGGAAAAGGCGCTCTTAACAATAAAATTTCTACTGAACTCTTTAAGCTCTTAGAACAACATAAAATTCCGACACACTTTGTAAAGATGCTTGATGACAATCATATGCTTCATACAAAAGTAGATGTAATTTTAATCGAAGTGATTGTCCGTAATATTGCAACGGGAAGCCTAAGCCGTAATCTCGGCATCGAGGACGGGAAAGTTCTTCCGTTTACCTTGGTTGAGTTCGATTATAAAAATGATGCTCTGAATGACCCTAAATTAAACGACCAACATGCATTAATTTTAGGTCTTGTCGAGTACCAAGATGAACTTGATAAAATTCGTCGCATGGCAAGACAAATTAATGACATCTTAAAACCATATTTTGCAGACAAAGGCCTTAATCTTGTTGATTTTAAACTTGAGTTTGGTAAAGATAAAAGCGGAAATATTATTTTAATAGATGAAATCAGTCCCGATAATTGCCGTTTTTGGGATATTCAAAGTGGCGAAAAAATGGATAAAGACAGATTTCGTCAAGGTCTTGGCGGACTTACGGTAGCGTATGAGCAAGTTTTAAACAGAATATTAGGAAAATAAATAATGAAAGCAATAGTAAATGTATTCTTAAAAGCAGGTGTTTTGGATTCTCAAGGAAAAGCGGTACAACATGCTTTATCCTCTCTTCATTTCAGTCATGTCAATGATGTCCGTGTAGGAAAACAAATAATACTGAAACTTGACGAAACAGATGTTATAAAAGCAAAAGAAGATGTCATAAAAATGTGTGAGGAGCTATTAGCAAACACGGTAATTGAAGATTACGAGATTGAGATAATTTCATGAAAGTAGCTATCTTACAGTTTCCGGGCACAAACTGCGAGTATGACACACAGCATGCATTTAAATCTCTTGGCGCTGAAACTGAAGTACTATGGCATAAATCCCAAAATATTCCAAGCGACACGAATCTTCTTATTGTTGCCGGCGGCTTTAGTTACGGTGACTATCTCAGAAGCGGTGCCATCGCAAAATTCAGCCCAGTGATGCAAGCCGTCAAAGAATATGCTGCCAATGGCGGAAAAGTTTTAGGCATATGCAACGGCTTTCAAGTTTTAACAGAAGCAGGATTACTCCCTGGTGCTTTAAAAAGAAATGAACATCTGCATTTTTTATCCCAGCATCATAATCTTAAAGTCATCTCCAATAATAATATCTTTTTGGAAAAATTAGAGAACAATGATGTTGTTAATATCCCAATTGCGCATCATGACGGTAACTATTACATTAATGAAGAAGGCTTAAAAGATTTGTACGAAAATGATCAGGTACTTCTAAAGTACTGCGATAAAGAGGGTCATAGCAGCAATCCAAACGGCAGCGTAGATGCTATTGCCGGCATATGCAATAAAGAAAAAAATGTATTTGGACTTATGCCACACCCAGAACGTGCCATGGAGATGATTCTAGGCTCTAATGATGGAGTAAAAATGCTCCAAGGATTTCTTCAAGCGTGAAAATATTACTTCTACTAAGCTTTCTGTTCTTTTCAACTCTTTTTGCAGATAACGACGATGAGACAACCGGTCTTTATGACGACCTCTCGCCCCAAGTCCTTTATCTGAGTTATACACAAACACCGCAGAGAGTTTTGCAAGGGGAAATATTTTCTATCACAATCAAAACGCTCTCTACTACCAAAGATTTTCAAGACATACAATATAATTTTTCAAACTATTCGGGTCTGAAATCTTTAAACTCAATTCCTAAAAGAACAGAATACAATCAGTATTTTCTAGATACTTTTTATTTTTTAGTAACAAAAAACAAAGCAAAATTGCCTGATGTAAAAGCGACTCTCGTGAGTGACCATACGTATAAAAGCAGCAGTATATCGGGTGAAAATCTCAATGTCATAACCCTAAATCCTAAAAAAGATTTTGCAAATATTATTGCGAATTCTTTTGAAGTAACAGAATATAAAACAACCAGTTTCGATAATACACATAATATTATTGTATTTACCGCCAAAGCGCTTAACTGTGACATTGCTGCACTTAGCTTTCAAAAAGTTTATAAACAGGGAAGCGAATCGGTAGATGCATCTTTTGATAAATCTAAAATTACCTATTTTGCCGTTATCAATAAAGATTTAGAGAGCTTTTCATTTTCTTATTTTAATCTCAAAAACAATAACTTTGCAACAATCACGTTACCTATTATACTTGATGATGACAGCGTAACAACACAAACCGATATCAAACCAAAAGATCAGTCAAAAGAGGAATTAAAAATACTTATCGCACTCGCGGTAATGCTTATTGGGTTCGTTCTTCTTTTATGGCTTAAAAAGTACATTTATCTTCTCTTGCTTTTACTTCCCTTGGGCTATATCGGGTCTTTAGTTTTGCCCTCAAAAACCGTTTGTATAAAACAAGGCTCTTCTGTATACATTCTGCCTGTAAGAAATGGAACGGTTTTTGAGACTACGGAGGATGAATCTAAGTTCTCAAAAGAGGGAAGCTCTGAGAACTTTGTAAAAATAAAATTAAATAACGATAGAATAGGTTGGGTAAAAAATGAAGATATTTGCTCGAATTAGTTGGCTTTTTGCAACTACAATCATTTTTGCTTCTCTAGTTTTGATGATATTTACCTACTATCTCATCCCTAGACCCTACGCAAGGAAAATGGCGGCTTGGCTTTTGAGAATCACCCTCTTTTTTTCTGTGGAGATAAAAGGGGAAGAAGATCCAAATGCGCAGATGTTTTTAATCAATCATCAGAGCGATTTAGATATCGGAGTTATTGAGACTATTACAAGCAAAGATTTGGCATGGGTTGCAAAAAAAGAACTTTTCAATGTTCCTTTTTTTGGTTTAGCTCTCAAATTTCCGGAAGATATCTCAGTGGAACGGGAGAGTAAAACCTCTCTCATCAAACTCCTCAAAGCTGCCAAAAACAGACTTGATAAAAAGAGAGTGATTACAATGTTTCCTGAGGGAACCCGCTCTACAACAGGAAAGATACTTCCATTCAAATCAGGAGCAAAAGTAATCGCTGACAAATACAAACTTTGTGTGCAACCAATCGTATTGATGCAAACATCCAAATACTATAACATCAAACAATTTTACTATAAACCCGGAAGGATAAAAGCTATCTTCTTAGATTCTTTTATTGCCCAAAGAGACGATGAAAATTGGCTAGTCGATATAAGAGAAAAAATGCAAAAGGTGTACGATGATGAGTTGGCAAACAATCCTAGCCATAGGTAGTGGCGGCTTTATAGGAGCCATTCTCAGAGCCTATCTCAACGGTCTTATCTCCGATAAAGTACCTCACGCATTGCCCTTTGGAACGCTTGGGGTCAACCTTATCGGCAGTTTTATAATGGGGGTGCTTGTTGCCTACTTTATGTATACAAGTTTCTTTTCACTGCATACGAAATCTTTTCTCTCCACCGGTATTTTGGGCGCTCTAACCACCTATTCCACTTTTGCAATAGAGAGTTTTTTTCTTTTAGAGGGGGGACATCTATTGCTTGCTCTTGCAAATATATCCCTTAATGCTTTTGGAGCCGTTTTTATGGCAGGAAGCGGGTTTTATCTTGTGAAATATTTTATCAAATAAGTATTATCTCATCAGCACACCAGCGTGCCAATTCCATATCGTGCGTAATCAAGAGCATCCCCGTATTTTCTAAATTTTGCATCAGCATATTCATAACTTCAAGTTGTATAACATTATCCAAAGCAGAGGTGGGCTCATCGAGTAATAAAAGTTCAGGACGCATCAGCATCGCTCTGAGTATGGATGCACGCTGGAGTTGTCCTCCTGAGAGTTCATGGGGTAATTTTAAAAGTAACTCATATTCTAGATTTATACTTTTGAGATATGCGGGGAGCAAATCTATTGCAGCGACATCTTTTATTTGATTTAAAAGAGAATAGCTTGGATGAAAAGAGCTATAAGGGTCTTGAAACACTTCCGATACTTGAGATTTTTTTATCTCTCCCGAATATGGTTTTAAGTTATTAAGTATGAGTTCAAAAAGCGTACTTTTACCCGCGCCACTGGCTCCTACAATCGCTTTAATCTCCCCTTTTTTAAGACTAAGAGAGAAATTATCAAACAATAATGTGCCCTTCTTGTATCCAAAAGAAAGATTTTTCACCTCTAAAACAGTTTTCAAAGATTAACTCTTATTCAAAGAAAGGTAAAGTTTTGCCAACTCTTTATAAAGCACAACCGGAGTAATATCTCCGTTTTTTTCCCAAATTCTTTTCATAATAACATTATCTTCTTCACCGTTCCATACTTTGATGTAGCTTCCCTCTTTATAACCGTTGTCTTGGCGAAACTGATTCAAAATATTTTTTCCTACATAAAGTCGGTAGAGACTCTCCAAATCCAAACCGCTCATAGTTACAAGTAAAAAGAAATCATTTATTAAACTCTCTAAATCAAATCTCTCTTTATTCAGTACATCAAACATAATCCCCTCAACCCTAGCAATGATTGTATTTTCCTCATCAAAAGAGGTATTTGATATTTTTAATTTTTCAAAACTTTGTAACTCTGAGATATTCACAGCCAAGTCCTCAATTCCACCCTTCATATTTAAAGCGTACTCTTCGATAGCCAAACTCATTATAAAATGCCAGATATCTACCACTTCTATCTGCAAATTGTCAAAGTCGGAATCTTTATCGATACTTTTCCAATGCTTCCACGAAAAACTGTCGATTATCTCGGCACATTCCATATAAATACAACGCCTCCAATTGATAATTTTTCCATTTTTAGTAATCCCTTTTGTCCATTCCTCCCCATTTGTAGCATCATTCAACTGTGCCTGAAGCTGTAACATTAAAAGTATTTTATCCATTATTTTCTCTTTATTTTAGTTTTTTTATTGTACCCAATATGCTAAAATAGCGCACTTAAAAACAAAGAGTACGGGATGAAAAGAATCAATTGTAGAAGGTGTGAATACTATTTTGTGACTTGGGAAGCGGGCAAACCGCATGGTTGTAAAGCATATGGTTTCAAATCGGCGCAAATCCCCTCCATAGTAGTTTTTCAAAGTAGCCGCATGGATTGCAATTTATATAAAGAGAAAAAATTTCCCCAAAACTAATACCAAATGATTTTTTTGCCGAACCCCAAAGTATTATCCGTCATTTTAAAATAATTTACTTTGATTTGCCAAAGTTTCGGGCGCAAAAGTACGGCATGTGGAAATGCTTTGAAATAAAGCTTTTTAAGTTCCGAATCTTGCAGTACTAAAAACTCACCCCGAAACTGAACCCCTTGAATTTTTCCTACCGTTTTTGTTTCCAGAAGTACATTTCCGGCTATCCGGGAGTTGTGATTTATATGGCGGATATGGGTAGTTTCATCACTGCTTGCAACGATGAAGGAGATATGTTCAAGAGAAAAAACATAAAAAAGACTGCATACGCTGAGCATCGTATCACTAGAAGTAGCCAAACTCATCACATGATGTTCGTTTAAAAACAGAACAATCTTTTCTAAATTTTTTTGCATCAAGAGAGTTTAAAGATATAAGGCTCCAACCCCTCTGCATCGACAACCTCACGTTTATTGAGCATCATCACCGCTAGCTCATCCTCACGAAAAATTTCATATATATCCATAGGATTTGTCATATTGTAGTAACTTTTCATAAAATCCAAAAGAATTTCAAAGTTATCGCACTTATGGCTGTGCTTTTTAAACTCTTTGTATCCGTCCCAATTGATTTTAATCATCATCTTCCCCCAAACTTTCTTTGTAAAGCATTTTCGAGTTGCTCCAATACTTGTGACATTTTAGCACGTGAGAGCGCAAAATTCAACCGCATAAAGCCGCTTCCCTCTCTGCCGAAGCTTATTCCCGCATTCAAGCCAAGCTTTGCCTCGTTTACAAAAAAATCTCGTAACTCTTTATCGTGAAACTGCATCCCTCTGCAATCAAGCCAAGCTAAATATGTAGCTTGTATAGGTGTCACTTTTATGGCATGTGGATATTTTTCACATACGCCTTGGAGTAAATAAAAATTCTCTAAAAGATGGATTTTCAGCTCTTCAAGCCAAACTTTGCCGTGTGTATAAGCCGCCTCAAATCCCACATGCCCAAAAACGGTTCCCTGAGCAAAATGGATTCGCTTATAAACTTGAGCAAATTTCGCCCTCAATACTTCGCTCGGTATCGCAACACTGCTCATTGCAAAACCTGCCATATTAAAAGTCTTGCCGACTCCCATAGCAGTAATTGTAATCTCTTTTGCCTTGTCTGAGAGAGAGGCAAAAGGGATATGTTTGTTGGGATAGTATATTAAATCCGAATGAATTTCATCGGAAAAAACAGTAATTTTATGTTCTAAGCAAAGGTCTAAAATCTCTTGAAGCTCCTCATTTTGCCAAACACGACCGACCGGATTATGGGGAGAGCAAAGAAGTAAAAGTTTTGTTCTCTCATTGATTTTGGCTTTTAAGTCTTCTCTATCAAAAACATACTTTCCACATGCCGAGAGTTTGAGAGGATTTTTAATAAGCGTTCTTTTATGTGTCTTTACGCTATGAAAAAATGGCGGATAAACAGGGGTCTGAACAATCACGCCCTCTCCCTCATCGCTAAAAGCCTCGATAGCTACGTTCATACTTGCTACTACGGAATGGGAATAAAACATCTCTTCTAATTTAAAATCTACTCCGTGCTCTTTTTGCATCCAAGCAATCTGCGCCAAAAATGCACTTTCGGGCATCTCTTCATATCCGAAAATAGGATGTTCCAGCCTCTTTTTTAGAGCATCCAATACAAAATCGGGAGTGTTTATATCCATATCCGCCACCCAAACAGGAAGCAAATCTTCTCTGCCGAAAAGCTTTTTTTTCAAAGTGTACTTTTCGGCGTTTGTACCCTCTCGGCATGTGGAAATGCTAAAATCGTAGCTCACTTCTTTTTCCAAACACTCAGTTGTGAAATAGTATGTTGAAATTTTCTTGCACTCTCTTTTATTACAAAAGGTAAATCCTGCAGATGGATAAGCTCAAACTTTTTACCCAAAATATCTTTGAGCGTTTGGATAGTTTTTACCTCGTTGCCTTCTTTATCCACGAATCCCCCAAGCCACAACTCTTTGCTTGTAGAACTTTCCTGCCAAGTATACGGGGAGGTGATGACTAAAATACCGTTCTCGTTGATACGTTCCTCAATACTCTGCAAAAAGAGCATCGGATTGTAAAGTCTGTCGATAAGATTTGTCGCCATAACCAAATCATATCCGCTAAAATTGGGCTTGAGATTACAAGCATCCCCCTGCCAAAAAGATACTTTTTCTTTGAGTTTCTCGTATCCTAGTTCTTCTACACTCAGCTTTTTATGGATGAGTAAATCGCCCTCCTCTTTGGAGCTAAAGGCGACATAGCCATCACTTTTGAGTTTTGCACCCACCTGAACAAAACGAACAGAAAAATCAATCCCCTCCACCTCGTCAAACTCTTTTGCCAGCTCAAATGTAGCCCGCCCCGTTGCACAGCCTAAATCTAAGGCTTTTGTTTTATTTACTGCAAAAGAAGATGCTATCCTTGCACATTCGTTGGCAAAATTTTTCACGCCGAAATGCTCATCTCCGTATTGAAACTCACAATACTGAGAAACAAGCGCATCGCTCTCATAAATATCTTCATTTTCCAAAATTATTTCCTTTTCATTGCTTGAGATTACGTATCTAAAACCGGCATTTTGGTAAAAATGTTTTCTAAAAGCGTAACGTGCATGTTTCATTATCAAATTGCCGCTGCTCGCCCACGAAGAGCCTTTTATAATCGCATGTTTGTCATCAAAAGTGGGCACTGAAAAATCATCATATGCAGGGTGCACTTCAAACCCTTCAAAACCAAAAAAAGGTGTGCGGCTCCACTGCCAGACATTTCCTACCACATCCCCGATTCCATGAAACATAAACCTGTCCACGGGAGAGGCGCTGAAATAATGGGTGAAATTCAAATTTGCTTGACTATCATCAAACTCCGGTAAATCTTTGAGTCCACAATATTCATAAAGCGCTCTATATTCCGCCTCGCTTGGAAGCGTGTAGCGCACTCCCTCTTTTTGAGATTTGTATCTACAAAACGCTTCGGCTTCAAGTGCATTGACATCTACGGGCCAGTTGTACGGCATGTGGATATGTGCGCTGAGTGTTCTGTATTGATAGACTCCATTTTCCACATGCCAAAATGGGGGATGTTTTGCACCGCTTATTTGAAGAAACTTTTGCCCCTCTTCATCCCAAAACTCGGGTGTTTCATAGCCACCGTCTTTGACAAACTCCATAAATTCGCCGTTGCTGACCAAATACTTGGAAGCCTGGAACTCTTTGACATCCTCGATATATTTGCCGTATTCGTTGTCCCATCCATACAGATGATGGTTCTTCTCTTTGCCTAGTTCCACATGCCAAGAGGGGATTACAGTCATGCTGTTTTGAGGCGCTTCCCCCGTCTGCGTACAAATATTAAATTCCTTAACCTCTTTGACAAATTCCAAAGGGATCTGCCTGTGAAGTACCAAAGATGTCTCGATATGAATCCTCTCATGTTCAATCCCCATAAGGATAATCCACATGCCGGAATCTTCAGTGATAGGAAGAGTGAGCGGAATATGCATAATCAAACTATCTACCAGTTCTCGCACCTGATTTCTGTATGCTCTGACATCCTGAACTTGAGGCCATTTGTAATGGGAACTTGTAATATCGTCCCAAGCCATCTCATCTACGCCAACCGCAAAGATAGACTCAAATTCCCGATTTATTCTCTTTTGAATAAGGTTCATACTTATTAATTTATTGATAAAAAAAGTGGCGGTATGCCCGAAATAAAATATCATAGGGTGGCGCGTAGGCTCAGATTTTTTGTAAAAAACCTCATCTTCTTTGAGTAATTCGAATATTTTTTCAAACAAATTAAAAGTATGATGAAAATATTCTCTTATCTCATGGCGTTTTTTATTGCTGTTGTTTCCCGTTAATGTTACCGGATCTGTACTAAATTCTCTCAAAAAAAAACCTCTTACTCTTTCATAATAAATATTTTAACATGTATAAGAGTATATTAGAACTTCTTTAAAGGCATTTTATCTACAAATTTTGTCTTATTATAAAAGCTTCTCTTTAGTATTGAACCGCTTCAATCATCGTAGATGCATCTATCACCTGTTCCTTGTGAACGTTTTCAACCGGTTTGATATGTGCATCCCTGCCGTAAATATAGCTTTGCTCTTCTACTATTATTTTATACGCTTTATTCAAATCTTTTGCTCTTGTAAGGGAGGGATATAAAAGATAAGAGATATCATTTTTTATTTTATTGAGCTCATCTATTTTCAAAGAACCGTTTGTTTCAAAAAATTTGTTCATCACTTCATCGTTGGCTCTAAACTCATCGCCTGCATGGTTTACTTCGAGATACAAAGAATACTCATCTCGTGCATCGGGAGTTTTTGGCTCTTTGATATTTTTCAGACCGTGAGCATCTTGGCTCCAGTGGTACCAGCCCTTTTGAAAAGCGGTTTTATCAAATTTTCTCTGAAATACGAAAGTGCTGTCTGCAATCGCTCCGATACCGCTGTGGCATCCTATGCAGTAAAGCGTCTCTTCATAATTTTGCGGTCTAAGCTCTCCCTTGGCATCTTCGATAAAACCTTGATAGATCCAACCCATATTGTTTAAAGCTCCGTATTCCGAATTGCCCATGATGGTTCTAAGCAAATCTGGAGACAAATCTTTTTCTTTTATATCGGTTAAGACTGAATTTTTCAGTTCAGAATAGCTAATCCAGTCAATTTTTTTCCCATAACGAAGCTCTTTCATACGAGGCGCCATTTTTATACTTTGCCCGTCATCGTCTATGTATCGGACACTGTGTAAAAATTCGGTATTTTTTGGATAAAGTCCCGGGGCTATCAAGTACTCATTGGTGCTTAAGAGCTCTTTTGCATGCCCCACGTAACTCATAGAAAAATTCTCAATCTTCCCCGTTCCTGAATTATAAGTAGGCTTGTTCCATTTAAAAACCACCTCACTTGCTTTGCCTAAAACACCGTCGTGATTCAAATCAAACCCGTATAAATTTTCATCAACCTCATCAATAGCCACATTTTTTTGTTTTATCAGAGATTCGACGATAGAGAGATTGAGTTTATAAACGGCAAGATTAAAAGTTTTATTTTTATCCTGCATAAACTCTTTTGAAAGACGTATCAGTACATCATCCATACTTCCGTTGGTAGGCCAAAAAGTCCCCAAAAACGGATAATATCCAAAAGCTCTCCAGCCCGTGTAATTTCCATCGGGCGATTTATCAAACCCCTCGCTATCAAAATCAAAATAACAGTCAGGTGTATATCCGTCCCATTTGCCGTTATTATTGATATCCCACTCTGCAGGAGGAGTTTTGAGTGCATTAGCTAAAAGTATTTGACTTTTTTGCATATAGTTGTTTTCTCTCACATAAGAGACTATCTCTTCATCACTAATTTGCGAAACTAAAGAGGTTCTATCTTTAAAAAGGTTTGTAAATCTGTTTACTTTGGTATACTCCCCAAATCCTGCAAAAGTCTGTAAATCCCAATCGTCCACGTAATTTGGCTCAATCGAACTAATGTGACACGAAAAACAAGGGTTATGCACTCCGCCGTTTGCATCTACCGTCTTTGTATAGCACTGGCTTGTAACGTAAGCACCTTTATTATTGAGAGGTGTCGTTGAGAGGAAATCAATATTTATAGGGGTTAAATTTCTCGTATTATAGAGGGAGTTGTTACTTTCGTATAGAGCTATTGTATCATCTATCACAAGCTCCTCTTTTAAGGTGTTCTTGCTGCCTCCACAGCCGATAATACAAATGCTGATAATAAAAAATAAAGTTACGATGAAATATTTCATACGACTCAAGCGATTCTGCATCTTATATGCTATTTTTCTTCAAAATCTTGCGGGTACTTAAAGATTGGAAGATACTCCGCATCGTAGTTGCTCCCCGTCTCGTCTATAAGCGTCTCTACTTTACCTACTCCCCAAAGAATCGTCTCCTCTGTATTATACGGTCTATCTGTGATAGTCTCGCCAAATTCATAGCTTGTACCATCAATATGAGAGTAACTGCTGTTGGCATCACGGTAGTATTTGTAGGTAAAAATTGTTTCGCCAAAGTAATCTTTTCCTTTTGTGTAGCGCTGAGTAGCTACTACTTTTCTGTATCCAGTCGCACCTTTAAGTGACTCTTCAAGAGTAGGATAAAGAAGTGGAGCTTGCAAAAAGCCATCTGCTGTGAGATAATCCTTTTTAGCCGTAAACTCTCTTACGAGCTTGAGTCGCATCTCCTGAATTGCTTTTAGCTGCGCAACATTCTCAAAGGCTAGAGTTGGAAAATCATCACTATAGCCGTTTGCTGAAGTAATGACGCCTTTAAGATATGCCTCCATAGATTTTGGCATCTCCCCATAAAGCGAAGCACCTACTACATGATTTAAAAACTTTCTATATTCCCCCATGTTTGCATCGCGGTTGATAGGATCACCTCTGTGTGCACTTCCTGAGGTTTCATTTGTGTTGGCATGTGGATCTCTTTTATAGCCCAAATAGTCCATCTCTCTCCAGCCTAAATCACCTGCAAATTTTCTGGAAAATGACCACACCGTATCTATAGTATTGCTGGTTCCTGAGGTAAACTGAGCAGGTTCAAAACCGTATTTTGAGCTATGACATCCTACACACTGCATAAGCTCTTCAGGTTTTTGCCCTCGAAGTGAGCCGTTTGCATCTTCTATAAATGCACTCATCCACCATCCCGCACCGTTATCTATCCATGTTTCATTTTCGTTGTAGTAAAGCGGTGCGTTTTCCTCTTTTGTGACAGGTTCATCCGTATGGCGCATTTCCCATTTATACATGTAACGAATCTCTTTTACATGGGTTGAGCGCGTTCCCGGAAATTTTGAACTCACTCCGTCTGCATCAACATCTACATAATGAAGCGGGTGAGCAAACTCTGTTCTAAGCGGGAAAAGTCCTCTATAAAGGGGTACATCGCTTGCTCTTCCTACATAATGAGTTCTATTATTTTCTATTCTATCTTGGATAGCTTGCTCTAAAAGCTCAAGGTTTTGCTTGTATATATCAAGGCTAAAAGTACCGTTTGCATCTTGCATAAACTTCGCATCAAGACGAATATAAATACCGCTCACGCTTCCCGTATGCGGGGTAAAGATTCCATAAGGCATAAAATTCACGGCTCTCCATCCCGTATTGAGCCCTTTTGCATCGCTAAAGAGCATCTCAGCGCTGTTTTGTGTTCGTACAAACCCATCATCATCGGCCGGAAGAGCGGCAGGGTTTAAAGCGGGAAAGAGACGAAAAGAATCATCTTTTATACCGCTGTCACTCACTTTGGCATCCCCCCTTTTTTTGTTGTACGCTTCTTGCCAGTTGTCGCTTTTAATGTAGCTTTGCATATCCCAAGTATCGGCATTGATGTTTAAGTTTGCAAAAGCTTCATCGAGTTTATGAGGCGTGATGGTGTTTTCCCAAGGGTTAATATTGGGTGAGCGAGTGAATATATCTGCCGGTCCAAAGGCATATTCGAGTTGGAGATTTCCTATATAGTCATCAAACCCCGCTTGTGCCAAAGTGCTTCCTAACTTTTGTTTTGCCGCTGCATTGGAGTGGCAAAAAAGACAGGCGTTTTGCGTGCCGAAAGAGGTTTCTATGTAGCACTGAGCAGGGATGTTTGCATAAGGGTTGGAAAAAAGTGTTCGAGCGCGAAATTCACCCGTCATAGGAGCATCTTCAACCGGTGTAGTGGTGTTTATCTCATCAACGAGAACATCTTTGCTACTATCACTCACACCGCAACTAATAAACGCCAATCCGCTTACAAAAAGTAAAACTACGAGGTAAAGAGGGATTTTTTTCATGAATTTTCCAAATTTTAGTTTTTGTGAATTGATTGCTAGAAATAGGCACAAGAGGCAAAAGCCCCTTGAGAATTATTTAAGACCCGGAATTCCGCCGATGTAACCGAAGTTAGCATCATGTTTATCTATCATAGTGCCAAGTACATCTTTTAAAGTAGTCGGTGTAGTGCCTGTAAAGTCAGCATGGTGCTGTGAGTTACTCATAACATAAGCATGACCGTTTGCATTGTCAACTACCTGAAGCCCTGTACACTCAGCTCCAGCTGGAACAGAAAGGATACGAGCAAGATTTTTTGTATCTACATTGTATGCCCATACGAAGTTGTTTGTGTGTGTACCGCTGTCTTCACCGACAAACAGTGTTCTCATTTTTTCAGAGAAGAAAATATTGTCTGTGTTAGCGATTTTGTCAGGGTGACATGTATTTCCAAGTGCATCAGCTGTGATCGGTTCACCTACTAAGCCCACTGGAGCCATAAGACTTGCACCGACATAGTCAGAGTTGATTGCATTGCCGTCAGTATCTTTTTGTCCGCTTGCAAGAGTGATCTCATATGTAGCACCACAGTTGTTTTTTGCAACTTGAATATGGTCAGTTCCAAAAGTAGCATCTGCCAACATTCCCTTGTCTTGGTAACTGATAGCCATATACGCTTTTTTAGATTTCTCATCAATTGTGATACCTTCCATTTTGTTCCACTCAGTTGTAGCGCCTTTCATAGCAGCTAAACGGCGTGGCTCAAGGAAGGCAGCAGCTGTTTCCATACCTGTTTTTAATTTCAAATACTCTTTACCGGTGTGTCCTGCTTTGATAACAGTGTAACCTGTAATATCAGCACCGGCTGTAACTGCTTCAGGTGTTAAATAATCAAAAATATCAGCAAAAGTTAAAGTATCTGCGAAAGCTTTTACTTGAGTTTCAGTTGCGTGACCAAGTTTGATCCAGCTCATAGTTCCCTCGGCGGTAGCGCTTCCAGCAGCATTTGTTTGAGTGAATTTTTGCGCATAAAGTGTGCCTACAGAGAGGTCGTTTGCTTTGTCGCCTACGAACATAAGTAAAAATACATTGGTGCCGTCATCACCGTAAAGTGCAGTTTTGCCATCGCCAAATACTTTAGCCATTTCCCAAGTACCTTTACCCATAGCATAACGCTTATGTAAATCGTAAGTACCGTCTGCTTTTACAACAACCTCTTGGTTGTATCCGTAGTGGTAAGGGTTTGCAGTTTTCGTATTGTCCCAGTAAAGTTCTGTCATAGCTTTAAGTCCGGCAACAGTTGTTGCAGCAGCTTTACCGCTTGCTTCTGTAAAGTAAAGGTCATAATCCTCTTCTCCACCTAAGTGTGTATTCCATGGAGTTTGTGAACCGAAACAAAAAATCCATCCACCCTCTACGCTTGAGTGATCTATAGGTTTTTGTGCAACTGCTTTAAGGTTACCTTTTGCATCTTGCTCAATGTCTGTAAGAATCATATTCATAGGAGATCTTGAATACCATCCCTCTTGCTTGTATGCTTGCACACCGTTAGATAAAATCCAGTCATACTCTAAGTGAGAAACCATAAAAAGTTTTCCGTCTATGTTTAAAAGTGAGTTAGAGTCCGGAGTCTCAGCAATTAAAGGCTCATTAAACGGATCTTTAAGTGGCTCCATTTTGTAGTTATAAAGTTGTCCTGCATAGTTTTCACTATTACCGACTTTATCTTTTACGCCAAAAAGAATATTATAAGAAAGTTCATGTTGAGTATATTCTGTAGCGCTTGTATAAACACGTACTTTGGCATCAGAATATGCTCTTGACATATCTGTATAGTTTGATGGCGCTGCCATGCTCACAAATTCTACTTTAGTAGCTGAAACTGATGTATCACTAAGTTGAACTTGTTCATCATCACTACCACAACCTGCAAAACCTAAACCTAAAGCTACAGCAGTAGCAAGAGAGATCCATTTCTTATTCATTTTACTTATCCTTTTTTGTATATTCTGGAATCGTATTTCAATTGCGTTACAATGCAATCACATTTTGATAACATCTTGGTAACCAAGAACATATTTATTATTTTTCAAGTGCTATACTCAGCGGATGAAAAAAAATACACTCCTTCATAAATTCAAAAATATCACGCATACTTTTACCGCAAGAGAAGGCGGATGTTCCCTGCCTCCTTATGATTCCATGAATCTTGCTTTTCATGTCAACGACAACTCTTGGCATGTGGATAGGAACCATAATATTTTGGCAGATACCTTAGGCTACAATAAAAACTCACTCGTATATATGAAACAAATCCATTCTAATACCGTGCATAAAGTCGATGAACATGATAATTTCCACATGCCAAGAAGCTGTGATGCACTTATTACGGACAAAATAAATATCCCTCTGATGGTGATGGCGGCGGACTGTTCCCCCTTGCTTTTTTACGATGAAATACAAAAAGTCATAGCGGTTGCACATGCTGGAAGAGCGGGTGCATTTCAAAATATAGCGACAAATGTCGTAAAAAGTTTTGAGAAAGATTTTCAAAGTAAGGCAAAGGACATTTATGTGAGCGTCGGTGCGAGCATCGGCGCGTGCTGTTACGAGGTGGGCAAAGAGATTGCCCAAGAGGCAAAAGAGCTTCACTTAGAATACGCCGTCCAAAGCAGACAAAAGAGATATTATCTGGATGTAAGCAGTATTTTGAAAACTCAACTCTTGGCATGTGGAATATTAGAAGAACATATAGAATTCTCTCCCGATTGCACATGTTGCAAAAATGATACCTATTTTTCCTATAGAGCCGATGGTATCACGGGAAGATTTGCTGGAGTGCTTATGCTCAAAGAGGAGTAAAAATAGATATCACAAAAGTTTTTCAAACTCCTCTGCTGGAGCGGGTTTACTTTTGAGATATCCCTGATACATTGTGCAGCCTCTTGCTTTTAAAAATTCTAGTTGATCTTCTCTTTCTACCCCCTCGGCTAATATTTGAAAACCAAGCGCTTGTCCCATCGCAATAATTGCACTTACTATTGCCATATCGTCTTTGTCGTATGGGATATCATCTACAAAACTTTTATCAATTTTGAGTACGTCGATAGGAAAACGTTTGAGGTAACTCAAAGAGGAATAACCCGTCCCAAAATCATCTATTGCCAAACGTATCCCTTTTGCTCTGAGAAGATGAAGCATCTCCACAACCTCTTCCTCCCTTTGCATCAAAGAGCTCTCTGTTAGTTCGAGTTCTAAACGTGAAGCGGTATATCCGCTGTGCTTGAGGGCATTTTCTACTACAAGAGGAATATTTTGATAGCGGATTTGATGCGCTGAGACATTCACGGCAAGGGTTAAGCGATGCCCGCGGTCGAGCCAAATTTTGCCCTGCCTGCAAGTTTCATTCAAAACCCACTCCCCTATACTACTTATTAGTCCTAGCTCTTCGGCAATAGGGATAAATTCATTCGGAGGGACAAGCCCTCTTAGGGGATGATTCCATCTCACAAGCGCTTCTGCACCAAGGATACGACCTGAGAGTATATGTACCTGAGGTTGATAATACACTTCAAACTCATTGTTCTCAATGGCATGCCGCAAATCATTTTCACATTCAATACGGTGACGTGCCAGATTAGTAAGCTCATCGGTGTAGTAACTATACGTTCCCCTTCCGTCGGCTTTTGATTTATAAAGTGCTGCATCGGAGTGCTGCAAAAGGTCGGATGCATTGTGTCCATTATCCGGATAAAGAGCGATACCTACGCTTATCCCGACATGAATCAAAGCTCCGGCGGATAATTTATATTCTAATGCCAGATTGTTAATCATCTCTTTTGCAAGTCTTCCCGCATCCTCGGGATGGGATAAATTTTCTAGAACAATGGCAAATTCATCGCCTCCGATACGGCTCACAAGATCTCCTTCTCTAAGACGAGAAGAAAAGTGATTTGCAATATGGCAAAGAAGCTCATCGCCTGCAGCATGCCCGTAACTGTCATTAATATCTTTAAAACGGTCTAAGTCAAACATCAGCAGTGCTATCTGTGTTTTATTACGCTTTGCATGTTCTATGGAGCTTTGCAAATAGGAGATCAAAAATGCACGGCTTGCAAGTCCCGTCAGCGAGTCATAGTTTGCAAGTGTTTCAAGCCTTTCTTGATAAAGCTTTTGTTCCGTAATATCCTGCACCATTCCTATTCCTGAAGATAATTCTCCAAACGTATCAGATTCAAGTCTTGCGTGCTCTTTTACCCATCGAACCTCACCGTCAACAAGAATACGATGCTCTATCTCGTAATTATTTCCTCTTAAGGCTGCCTGCCAAGCATTATTTACTTTTTCTAAATCATCGGGATGGATACTCTTTAAAAAAGTACCGTAGGTAAGGGGTGTCTCTTTTGGGATTCCAAATATTCTATAGGTCTCATCCGACCACTCTAAAACATTACTCTCAATATCAATTCTCCAACTTCCTATCTTTGCCAGCCTTTGAACACTCCCAAGGTCTTTATCTTTGCGGAGAATTGTATTTTCATATTCTATCTGTTCCGTCAAATCCTGAAAAATTCCCATTGCTTTGATGGGATTGTGCTCTTTGTCATAAAAAAATTCCGTATGCGTTTTAATCCATTTATATCCATTATTAACATCAAAAACTCTATAAAGGGAACCGATATTTTTATCTTTTTTAGAAGCGTCGAAGAGTTGATGTGTCACTTTTTCTCTATCTTGGGGTGCAAAATGTTCAATAACATCTTTAAACTTTATTTTGCTATTCGAATCTATCCCAAAAATTTTGTACGCTTCCGTGCTTCCGGTAAATATATCCTGAGCTATATCCCATTCCCAGGTTCCTATATGCGCCAATCCTTGGATTTGTTCAGCCTCTTCATTTTTGCGCTTTCTCTCGCTCATATCTCTAGCAACGCCGATAACTCCAAGCACTTTGCCCTCAGCATCTTTCATAGGTGTTTTTATTGTTTCAAAATAGCCCGCATAACTGCCGTCGCCAAATTTTAAAAATTCTTCATTTGTACGTAAACCTCCGGCTTCTATTGCTGCTTGGTCATGTTGGCGAAAAAATTGTGCCAATTCTGCATCTACAAAATCAAAATCATTCTTTCCTAGAATCTCACTCTCTTTGGCATTATAAAGTCTCTCAAACATCTCGTTACAAGCTAGATACGTTCCCTCGGAGTCTTTGAGCCATATCAAATCGGGTATAGTATTAATAAGGGTATGTAAAAACGCTTTTTGTCGGGTGAGTTCCGATTGTCTTGTGAGTAAGCTGCGCTGTGTCTGTTTGAGTTCTGCAATATCTCTATAAACAGCCATAAAAAAAGGGGTTCCGTCCAAATCTATGACTACTACATTTACCCACACGTCAATAAGTGCCCCGTCTTTGGCACGATGAACCGTCTCAAAACTATCAAATCCCCTCTCCAAAATAGCTGTAAAGCGCCGTGCCGTTTCCTCTTTTGTTTCTTTTACTTCATAATCCGGGATTCTTAATTTTGCAAACTCGGATGCGGTATATCCCAAATATCGGTGTGCGGCACTGTTAAATTCAACTGCTCTCATTGTAGTAATATCAACAAGAACAACTCCATCGGGGAGTGACTCAAAAAGCTTGAGATACTTGAGGCTATTTTGAGTTTTGAAATCGGCTCGCAATAAAGATGCCACTGTTTCATCTGTTTGAATATTACAGTTAATACACCATTTCGCGATATCCCGTTCCGTAATCAAGCCTATAGGATGGCTATTGGTATCGAGCACTATAGCATAATCACATTTACGATTTTTCATCAGCGCAGCTGTTTCTATGAGGGAAGTATTACTTTGGACAATCAACGGTGAACCGCTCATAATGTCTGAGACAATTTTAAATTTATTCAAATCTTCAAAGCCTACATGACGAAGGAAATCCCCCTCACTTACAATACCGACAAACTTTTTCAAGTCATCAACTACCACCAAATGGTGATACCCTTTCGTTTCCATCATCATGTACGCATCATGAATATAAAGGCTTTCTTGCACACAAAAAGGGTATGGAGTCATCACCTCGGCTAAGGATTTTTGAATATCAATCTTCTCGGCTACGACATGAAGAGCATCGTGCTCTGTAAAAATTCCTATCGGATGCATATCTGCATCAACAATTACTACCGAACTAATTGATTTCTCAGCCATTATCTTGAGCGCATGTTCTATACTTTTTGTAAAATCTAAGCTTATCTTTGCATGCGAGATAATTGATTTGAGTGTAACAAATTCCATCATAGCACCTTATTTGTCGGTATAAATTCTTTTGGCTAATTGCTCCGGTAGAAGTCCCAAAGATTTTTCTACCAATTTTGTATTTCCGTGTGTTATAAACATATCTTCATATTCAAAACTTACAACTTCTATATCGGAAATTTTTTCCTCACTAAGAAACTCCAAAATAGCACTTGCAACTCCCCCCATTTTGGCACTATCGGAAAACACGAACCATCGAGTGTGTTTTGTCGCAAGCATTTTCAGCATCTCTTTATCAAGCGGCTTTACAAATCGCAAATCAAGTATACTCACCGCTTCCTCCAAAAGCTCTGCCGTTTGGTATGCACGTCCTACACCGTTTCCATAACCGATAAAAAGCATATTTCCCTCGTTTGAGCGAAGAAGCTGTGATTTTGCCAATGTAAAAGGGATAGACTCCGGTAAATCTGTTTCTATAAAGGAGCCTCTTGGATAGCGAAGAGAACATGGGTGTCGGTACTCTGCGGCAAAAGCCATTGCCTGATGAAAGGACTTTTCATCTCTTGGAGCAAAAAGTGTCATATTCGGTACCGCCCTTAAAAAGCTGATATCAAAGACTCCTTGGTGCGTTTCTCCGTCTTCTCCTACAATTCCCGCTCTATCAAGCGCAAATACTACCGGTAAATCCATCAAACACGTATCATGAATCACTTGGTCATATCCACGTTGCAAAAATGTGGAATAAATAGTACAAAACGGCTTAAATCCCTCTTTTGCCATAGCCGCCATAGATGTAACGGCATGCTGCTCGGCAATCGCAACATCCCAAAATCTATTTGGATATTTTTCTATAAGCTCACTCAAACCTGTTCCGCTTGGCATAGCGGCAGTTGCCCCTACAATCTTCTCATTTTTTTCACATAAATGCAAAAGTGCTTGCGTATAAATTTGTGTCGCACTTTTAGCTGAGCTATTTTTTGATGCATTTCCGCTATCTAAATCAAAAGGACCTACTCCATGCCACTTTTCCTCTTTTCCTTCCGCCATCTCATACCCTTTTCCTTTAAGGGTTTGGGCGTGAACAATAACGGGCTTTTGCAGATTTTTTGCTTTTTGCAAAATTTCGATAAGAGACTTTAAATTGTGCCCGTCTATAGGACCGATATAATGTATTCCCATCTCTTCGAATAAAATTCCCGGAGTAATAAGCTTAAGGCTCTCTTCCATTTTTTTGGCAATATAATGTGCTCCCGGTCCAAAGTTATCCACAAAATTTTCGGTATGCTTTTTAAATCTTTGATAAAAAGGTCCCGCCATTGCAGAACTTAGCATACGGCTTATTGCACCGATTGGCTTGGCAATGCTCATCTCATTATCGTTAAGAATAATCACCATGGGATATTTTCTATCTCCGAGTTCATTCAAAGCTTCATATACCATTCCGGCAGTCATAGAACCATCCCCTATCATCACAACAGGGATTCGGGAATTTTGCTCTTTTTTTAGGGCAATAGATTTTGCAGCTCCCACACCCAAAGAGATAGAGGTAGAACTATGCCCCGCTACAAAATAATCATACGGTGATTCGCTTGGTTTTGTATATCCGCACATGCCGCCGAATTGTCTTAGAGTGTCAAAAGCTTCCCATCTCTCAGTGAGGAGCTTGTGCGCATACGCTTGATGGGAAACATCAAATATAAAAGGATCTTTTGTCACATCAAAGACTTTATGCATTGCTACTATGAGTTCTGTTGCACCCAGCGTAGAACTAAGATGTCCCCCGTTTTTACTAACTACTCTTAGAATTTCACTACGAATATCTTTGCAAATATCTTCGAGTTCTTCTATAGTTTTTGATTGAATATTCATCACTTTATACTACCTATCACTTATAAATTATTATTCGCTTAATGCTGCTCTTTTTACTCTCTCGAATCTTTTTGAAATTTGTGCATCTATATTTCCCGCATCGCTGATAGCTATCACACCGCCAGGGCTAACTGCACTATCAGAGACCACTTCCACATGCCTAAGTGAGCCGACATGTTCAGACAAAGGACCGTGATCTTTGGGATTTACTTTGAGCAGAACTTTTGATGCACTTTGCAACTCTTTAATTAACTCATCCGACAAAACTTTTGCAACCTTTGCAGAATCGGCGCTAAGCTCCGCACTGATAACCTCTTTGGATATATCCAAAGCTGCAACAATAAGTTCACCCTTAATCCCCTCAAGAGCACTTTCAAACTCTTTTGCACTGTTTTCCAATTTTGCTACAGAGGATGAAAATTGGGCAAGCCCTTCAATATGACCTGATTCTCTATGTTGTGCGGCTTGATGTTTGCCTGCTTCAACTCCCTCTAAAAAAGCAGCTTCTTTAACTTTTTTGAGTTGCTGTGCATATTCTTCCTCTTTTGATTCGAGCTTCATCTGAAGCTTTATAAAATTTGATGACATCTCATCCGTTTTATTCATCAGTGATTCTATCAGAACATCTTTAGAGTTTTGGCTTTGGGGATTTGAATCCGTATCACTGTCGCGTCGCTTGGGATTTTCCTCTTTTGAATACTCCGCAGCACTTGCCGGCTCAGTTCTTGCCGACTTGGAATCTTCGTTGGCACCCATAGCAAATACTTTAAAATTATACTTATCCACGGCGTGCTTAGATATGAACTTACTAGAAATTATCGTTGCCATAATTAATCAATCATCTCTTCACTAGAGCCCATTTGGATAGTTCCGGCTTCTGAGAGTCCGTTGACTACTTCGACAATTCTTCTTTGAGCTGCTTCAACATCTTTCATTTTCACCGCACCGAGGAATTGCATCTCTTCTTCAAAAGCATCCTTCGCTCTCTCACTCATTGCAGAAAAGAATTTTTCTTTTAGCTCTTCAGGAGAACTTTTCAGAGCAAGCATCAGATCTGCTTTATCCACGGCCTTCAAAGTCTCCGTGATAGCATTTTTGTCCAAAGAAACCATATCTTCAAAGGTAAACATCATATCTTTGATGAGATTTGCCAAATCTTCATCCACTTGTTCAATCGTAGCCAAAGTAGCTTTGGATGATTTTGCTCCAAGACGGTTAAAGACATCCGCAACCGCTCTTGGACCACCCACTTCAACTTTGTATGAGGCAAGAGATTCAAGTTTAGATTCCAATACGGCTGAAACTCTTTTAATAACCGAAGGAGATATGTCTCCGAGTCTTGCCATTCTCATCGCCACCTCACTCCGTAACTCATCAGGAAAATACTGTAGCGTATCTGCCGCTTCCGAAGCATCCATGTGCGCCAAAATAAGAGCAATAGTTTGAGGATGCTCGTTGATAATAAAATCTGAGAGCTGTTGCGGCTTAATTTTAGAAAGATATGCAAAATTTTGACTGCTTTGCATACTTCTAGTAAGTTTGTCCAAAACTTTTTTCGCTTCCTCCGGTCCCAGTGTCCTATAAAGAAGCTCTCGCGCATACTCCATACCGCCGGAGGTAATATACTGTCCAGATTGAAATATAGCATGGAACTCTTCCAAAACAGCAGTTGCTACTGCTTTTTCAATCGTTTTGTTGCCTGCAATAAATTTGGACACCTCCGTAATAGTATCTACGGTCATATGAGAAAAGAGTCCCGCCGTTACATCTTCACCTAGCTGAAGTAACAAAATAGATATTTTTTCAGCCATAGACATTTCATCATATATGGCTTGTTGCGAAGAAGAGAGGTTCATTATTTTTCCTTATCCGGTTTATTAGGTCCGGGTCCGCCCACAAGCTCTTCAGTTAAAAGAGCTTGCAAGAGTGCTGCGATTGCTTCCGAATTGTCTTCCGCCATGCTTCTGACTTTTTCCAAAATAACATCATATTTCAATTCATCCTCATTAAATCCATCTCTAAAGCCAAGCTGGTCTTCCACTTTTTTTCTCATAGCTTGCACTTTTTCAACCAAATCTTCATCATCGTCATCAATAGAAAGGATAGGTTTGGCAAGTTCATCCTCTTCCTTAGAAACTTCAAGCATCCTTTGTGCAAAAGGTGAAATGACTTTCTTGTAAACAATAAGTAATAAAAGAAGGACGAAAATATACTTGAACACTTCGGAGAAAGGTGCAAGATATGTTTGACTAAATGCAAGAGCCTTATTTACCCCATCTTCTCCGGCTTTTTCTTTATCTCTTTTAAATTGCAAATTTTTAACGGAAATCACATCTCCTCTTGCTTCATCTATTCCGATAGATTGGCTTACAAGAGAAGCTAAAGCAGCTAATTCCGTCTCATCCAAGGCTGCATATTCAAGTTCATCGCTTGAAGTTCCGTCATCTTTGAGCTTATTTTTATATTGCCCGTCTACAACCACTGCTGCCGTAATTCTTTTAATGGACGCAAATTGCGATTTTATTGTAGAAACAGTCTTTCCTATTTCATAGTTTGTCGTTCCGGTATTTTTTTCATATTTTTCACTTTTTTGATTACTTTGAAGCCCCTGAACCGGACCTATATTACTCACGGTTCCGGGGACACCCCCAACCTCTTCGGGAGAAGCTCCATCTCTTTTTTCTTCGCTGACCTGCTCACTTCTTACTACATTTTCTGGATCAAATGTTTCAGAGGTTGAATTTTTGATTGAAAAATCGTATTCAATACTCACTTGGGCAACTACTTTTTCACTACCGCCGACAAAGGGAGAGATAACTTGAATTATTTTTTGTTGTCTTTTTTTTTCTTCTTTTGTTTTGTAATTTTGCTGTACCGCCGAGAGCTCACCCATCTGCGCCATCTCGTCTTCATCTCCCAAGGTTTCACCCTCTGAGTTTACAAGCATTACATTCGCTGAAGTCATTTTAGGAATTGCAGCTGCAACAAGATTTTTTATCCCTCGAATTTGCTTCGAAGACAAGCTTCTCCCTTCCACCAAAGTAATCATAACGGAGGCGGTAGGATCTACTTGCTTGGAAACAAATAAAGTGTCTTTGGGTATTGCTAAACTAACCGAAGTGGATTCAATAGGTGCCAAGCTATTGATGGTTCGTGAGAGTTCCCCTTCAAGCGCACGAAGATATTTAACATTTTGATCAAAACTTGTAGCTCCAAACTCTTGATTATCAAAAAGCTCAAAGCCTACACCGCTCTCTTTGGGTATCCCTAAAGAGGCAATGGCAATTCTCTGCCTATATACAACTTCTTTGGGAACTTTTACAACATTATTATTGAGCAGTTCATAAGGAATCTGCTCTTTTTCTAGCTGTTCTACTACTTTAGCGGCATCTGATGGAGTTAAAGAATCAAAAAGCACTTCATATTTATTGTCTTGTTTTTTTTGAGCCGTATAAACAACCATAAATATTAAAAAAGCAACTATACCAAAGACGGCTGCAGTAATAATAATTTTTTGCTGTTTCGTCAGCTTTGTATAAAGTACAACTAACTGTGAAAAAAGTACTTTAAAATCCATTAATTTCCCATTTTTATAATTATAATAATTCTAAAAGCAGTTTAAATAAACGGCTATTTTGTTCTGGTGTCCCCACAGTAACACGGATAGCGTTCATTCCGTATCCGCTTAGATTTCTAACAATCATCCCTTTTTTTAAAAGTTCATCTGCAATATTTGTAGAATTTTGTGAATCGTTTAAACATAATGTTACAAAATTTGTATAACTATTAATTATATCTATTTTTTGTTTTTTTGCAAACTCTTCGTAACGCTTCATCTCTAAAAAGTTGTTAGCAATACACTCATGCACAAAAACCTCATCACTAAGCGCAACCGTAGCTGCTTCAAGTGAAAGCGTCGTAATATTAAAAGGCGGTCTGAGTTTATAGAGTTCATTGATAATTTTAGAGTCGGCAATTCCATATCCGACCCTCATCCCTCCAAGACCGTACGCCTTTGAAAAAGTGCCCAGATAAAGAACATTCTCAAATTTTGCAATCAGCTCCTCAGGATTGACTTTTTTAGTTTCATCCTTATACGCTCCATATTCCATATAAGCGCCATCTACAACAACCAAAGTTTCACTATCTATTTTTGCTATAAAATCAAACAACTCTTTTGCATCCAGAGCATCACCCGTAGGATTATTAGGAGTACACAAAAATATGATTGACGGCTTTTCTTCAACATAGAGCTTATAAAACTCTTCTAAATCGTGGTGACGTGAAGATGTTTTTATAATCTGCGCTCCAACATGTTTAGCATATATTTCATACATCGCAAATGTTACACTGTTTACTAGAACCTTAGAACTTTTATCTGCTTTGGCATGGATAGCAAATTCTATAATCTGATCGCTTCCAGAGCCGATAATAATATTTTCTTTTGCAACTTCATATCTACTACTCAGTGCATCTTTGAGTTTAATCATAGAATCATCCGGATAAAGAGCCATTTTTGAAATTACGGCACTCACTGCATCTTTTACTTTTTGGGAACATCCGTAAGGATTTTCATTACTTGCAAGCTTTACGATATCTTTTGGATCTATACCGAATTCACGGACAACCAACTCTATTGGTTTCCCGGCTTCATACGTTTTTATCTCTTCTAAATGTTTATTAAATTTCATGATTCACCTTTTATATAGCTTCCTAGCCATGTTACTTCACCCTTGTGTTTAGAGAGGACTCTTTGGACGGCATCTTCATCGATATGTCCGTAAAAATCTATAAAAAACCAATACCCGAATCCGCTCTCATCCTTAGAGGGACGAGATTCTATTTTTGAGAGGTTAATTTTTTCTTTATCAAAATCCTGTAAAAAATGCACCAAAGAGCCCGCTTTTACTGCATCATTAAGCCTCACTAAAATAGAAGTTTTATCCTCATGGCTAATCAAATTTTTGAAATCGCTCAGAATTACAAATCTTGTATGACTGTCATGTTCATCTTCTATATTGTCAAACATTCTTGGTATGCCGTAAAGTTTTGCTGCTATATGGGAACATATTGCTGCCGCACTTTTATCATCAGCTGCAAGAATAGCCGCCTTTGCGGTGGATTCAACCGGAATCAATTCCACATTAATGAGTCCGTGTTCGGATAAAAATTCTCTACACTGTCCAAAACCCTTGTCTTTTGAATATATCTTTTTAATATCTTCGAGTCTTCTCGCTTTTGTTGCAAACGACATATGAATAGGCATATAAAGTTCCGCGACTATTTTCACCGAACTTTTCGCAAGTAAATCGAGTGTCTCACCGACAATTCCGTCTCGTGAATTTTCAATAGGAACAACACCGTACTTTGCTCTTTTAGCTTCGAGTGTTTGAAATACCGCCTGAATAGAACCAAGGGAAAGATAGTCGCTCATCCCTCCAAAACGGCTCTCGGCAGCTTGATGGGTGAAACTTCCCTCAGGTCCTAAATAGGCAATACGCTCGGGAAGTTCAAGATTTCTGGCAACTGCAAATATCTCCAGATAGATAGCTTCAATAGCACCTCTATTTAAAATCCAATGATTTTCTTTACTGATATGAGTAAGCCTTTCTATTATCGCTTTTTCTCTCTCCGGTCTATATACCGCCGTGCCTGTATCATGTTTAATCTCTCCGACTCGTTTGACAACTCTCATTCTTTTGTCGAGCAACTCCAGTATATGATTATCAATACTATCTATCGTATCTCTGCACTCTTGTAAAGTATTCATAAAGCCTCCATTATCTCTTGCATATCATGAAAAACCATGTCCGGCTTTAGATGTTCTTTCAAAAACGGGACTATCTCCTGTGCGGTTTTATATTTTCCGCTTGTTACAAAAATAGTTTTCATCCCCATCTCTTTTGCACCGCCCAAATCCCCTTTGACGTCATCGCTGATTATAGTAATCTCTTCAAGCTTGGCATGTGGAACTTGTTGGCGCATCATTTTCAAAGACTCTCTATAAAAAGCTTCACTTGGTTTGCCGACTACGGTATAGGGGGTAGACGTAGCAAATTCAAGAAGTTTTAAAATGGCTCCCACTCCAGGGTATCTTTTGTTATTTTTCGCATAAATTGAGGTCTCGTGCATACCGACCAAGGCTGCGCCGCTGAGTAAAAAATCTATCATCTGTGCGTACTCGTCGGGCATAAAATCTTCTTTAATAGAAACAAGCACTGTTTTTGGATTTTTATAGTCTAAAACATAACCCATCTTGCATAAGCCGTCTAAAAATTCTTTGGCGCCATACGCCGCAACTGCATCTTTTTCTACATGCGATTCTAAAAGCATCAGAGGATCCAAATATTTTGAAAAATCGAAATGAAATCCTTGTTTTTGCAAAAATGCATAAAAATCTTTAGAAGATTGTTTTGTATTATTTGTAATAACCATATAGGGAATTTTATTATCATTGAGCATATCAATAAACTCTCTACTTCCACGAATAGGTGACTTATCCTCATCACTGATTAAAGTGCCTTGCACATCTATAAAATACAAGCAAACCCTTTTAGCGACTTATTTTTACACATTATAAACCTCATTTATCCCTAACTTTGCAAGAATTCTAACTCAAGAGCTATGAGGTCTTCAAATGTTTCTCTTTTACGAATCAATCTTGAAGCACCCTTTTCTACCGCAACCTCTGCACTTCTTGCGCGTGTATTGTAATTACTTCCCATCCCAAAACCATAGGCACCTGCACTGTGGATTACAAGTAAATCATTATGTTCTAACTCAGGCAAAGAATAGTTTTTTGCAAAAAAATCTCCGCTCTCACATACGGGACCGACAATATCTACTAATCGCTCCTCGGAAGTACTCTTCGTAATCGCTTCTATTTTATGATATGCATTATACAGAGCTGGACGTAAAAGGTCATTCATCGCCCCGTCTACTACCACAAATTTTTTCTCTGCGTTTTGTTTTTCATAGAGTACTTTTGTCAAAAAATATCCCGCATTGGCAGTTAAAAATCGCCCCGGTTCACAAATAACGGTAAGGTCTAAAGAAGTTAATGTTCCCAAAATTGCCTGCGCATAGTCATAAGGCTCAATAGTTACTTCTTTATCATACTCCACTCCTAGTCCGCCGCCTACATCAAAAAATTTCAATTCAATATTAATGGTGGAGAGTGAGCGGACAAGATCAGCTACAATTTCGGCTGCCTCACGGATAGGCTCCAATTTTGTAAGTTGAGAACCTATATGAAAATGTATTCCCACAGGGTCAAGATGCTCAGAATTGTTAGCAAAAATATACATCCGTTTTGCACTGTTTAAATCCACTCCAAACTTATTATCATGAAGTCCCGTAGAGATGTAAGGGTGCGTTTTAGGGTCAATATTGGGATTCACTCGTATGCTTATACGACAAACTTTATCCAACTCTTTTGCTATGAGCGCTACTCTTTTAAGTTCTGCTTCGCTCTCTACATTGATATAAAGAATATCCTTAAGAATTGCCTCTTGTATCTCATCATCACTTTTGCCCACACCGCTAAAAATAATTTTGTAACTAGGTATCCCGGCTAAAAATGCACGGCGTACCTCTCCGATAGAGACACAATCTGCTCCGCTTCCCAAATCTGCAAAATGTTTTACGACACTTAAATTAGAATTTGATTTCACGGCATATGCCAGAAGAGATTTTCTCCCTTTAAACGCTTCTTTGAGCTTGTTGTATTGGGAGGTCATGTAGTCAAAATCGTAGATGTATAAAGGCGTTTTATACTCATTTGCTAACTCTTTAAAATTTATCATAAAAATCCTAAATAATTTTTGCTCTCATTTTAGCAAAAAAGTACTTATAATGTTATGTAGAGGGTTGAAATTTTCTCCATTGCCACCAAGCGATTATGAATAATATTCCCACGGGAGCAATAACACCGGCTTCGCTTGATATTGTTTTATTGTTCGATAACTCAATAAGCATGAATAAAATTCCCCAAATTAAAAGAGAAGCAAGTATAGCACCGAAACTAAAAAGTGAAACATTTAAAAAGCGTACACTCACGGGCACGAAGAAAAAAATAATAACTACCAAGCAAGGAACAAACAAAGGATAAATAAATATTTTATAAAGAGCACCTTTAATACTGTTCGTATTTATATTTTGGTCTTGCAGAAGCATTAATGCATCTATGGCATTGTAAATTGTAAAATTTACCTTCCCCTCGTACACCTGATCAAGAATTTTAGGACGAAAGCCTTCGAGTATTTCCAAATCTTTTTTATGAATCACCTGCATCCCTGTGGATTCAAAATTAATCTCATCGGGCTTAGTGATAATATCTGCTTCATCAATATGCCAATGTTCATCTCTGTATGTAGCTTCTTTGGCGACTAAAACCTCTTTTAAGAAATTATCTTTGACACTAAAAACCCGTATCCCCTCTGCTTTTTCTTGTAAAGGAAGCATTTTTGCAAAATAAACATATTTATCTTTATAAATAAAAAAAAGATCTCTTGTAGGACTGAGATACTGTTCGTTTTTTCGAATATTATTTGAAAACTCATCGGCTCTTGAAAAGCTCGGTAAAGCATGCAAAGATATAAAAATAATAATAATAGAAGTTGAAACAACTACAAAAGGGCGTAAAATATGAATTCTTGAATAGCCTAAAGAATAAAATGAGACAAGTGCATTGGAGCGGATTAAAAATATTTTTGTGGATATCATCGCAAAAATCAAAGACAAAGGAAGCAACATATCTATCGCATAAAAAGCTTTATACACCAAATAAATCAAAAGTAAGTTTGCCGCATTGGAAAGGTTTTGCGCATTTTCCATATAATCGAATCCTACCAAAAACATCACAAGTGCCAATAAAATGACAAGAAAGTATTTGATGTAATGAAAAGATATATATTTAAATGCAAGCATAGTAAAAAGCCTCTAAAATAGTTAAAAAATACAGCTGTTATTTTAGCTGAAATTTTTTAATCGTAAATTGGGAACTTGCGTCCTCAAGTGAGTTTTCAAGAAGAAATTCTACTGCATCACAGGCCTGCGAAATCCACATGCCAAGATGTTTGGATTCTTGTGGATTAAAATCACTCAGCACATAAGATGCTACCTCACCCTTATGCTCAGGTTTTCCTATGCCCATTCTTACTCTTGCATATTCTTTTGAAATCTTTTCATCTGTTGATTTGAGACCGTTATGCCCGCCGTGTCCGCCGTCAAACTTAAACCGAAGTGTTCCAAAAGGTAAATCTAAATCATCATGTATTACAACAACCGCATCAATCTTGTAAAATTTCTTTACTAATGCAATGGACTCCCCTGATAAATTCATAAAGGTAAGAGGTTTTAATAAAAAATGATTTGAGAATTTAAAAAGTTCACCCTTAAATGAGGAAGAAGAAAGTTTTTGAGCATCTAAACGACGGATAAGCTCGTCTATCACCATAAAGCCTATGTTATGGCGTGTATTTTCATATGCCGGTCCAGGATTTCCTAGCCCGACAATGAGCATGATTACTTCGCTTTAATGATACTTATTACAGATACGCGATCCGAATCTGTAAATATAACATTTTCTACTTTAGCAATATCACGAATAAGCTTAGAATCACCGACATCCATACGAGTAACATCTACGTTAATAGCTGCAGGTAGATTTTCTATAGTAGCTTTTACTCTTAAGCGAGGTTTTGAAATATTAACAAGACCTTTATTTTTAAGACCTATTGCATCACCCTGAGCAACAACAGGCACATGATAATGTGTAACTACGCCCGGCTGTGCTACCATCAAATCAACGTGTAAAAGTTGTGCAGTAACAGCATGTGACTCATATGATTGAACAACAACATTCATCTCTTTGTCTCCTATTTTTACCGGAAACGATAAAGTATCTTTGTTGCGAACAGTACGGATATATTCATTTTGTTTGAATGCGGCATGAATATTTTCAAGCCCTTTTCCGTAAATGTTTGCAATTAGATAACCATCACGGCGAAGCGCTTTTGTACCCTTCTTACCAATACTCTCTCTAACAATGCCTTCTAACATATTTAATCCTTAATTTTAAAAAATGAGCGAAATTATACTTTTTTTAAGCTTCAAGATTAGTTAAGTTTGTTTTTTTAGTCTTTCAAACTAAAAATATCATTACCGCTCTCTTTTGTGAGGTTCTTTGCTTGAGCATCCACTGAACCGGCAGAAACTTGACCGCTACTGAGTCCGCTTATTCTTAACTCCAAATCCGAGGCACTCGTCGCATTTGCTTTTGCCTGTTCTTTGGAGATTATTCCCTCGTCATACAAATCAAGGATAGACTGATCAAAACTTTGGGATTTATAATGTTCTCTCCCTTTTTCCAAGGTTTCTCGAATTTCGTAATCACGTTTTTCCAAAATAAGTTTCTCTATTGTCGGCGTGTTCACCAAAATTTCCAGAGCTGCACGTCTTTTTCCATCAACGGTCGGGATAAGCCTTTGGGAAACAACTCCTTGCAAAACACTTGATAGCGATAAGCGCACACGGTTTTGCTCGTCTGTGGGATACTGAGCAATAATACGGTTTATAGTCTCTTTGGCATCAATAGTATGGAGAGTTGAAAAAACTAAGTGCCCCGTGTCTGCAGCATGTAATGCCAAATCTATTGTTTCTCTATCCCTCATCTCCCCTACAAGAATAATATCCGGATCTTCACGAAGTGCCGCCCTTAATGCGGCACTAAAGGAGAGTGTGTCTTGCCCGACGGAGCGCTGATTAATTATACATCCTCTATCTTTGTGGACAAATTCGATTGGGTCTTCAATGGTAATAATATGTTTTTTCTTTGTCAGATTTATTTCATTGATTATCGATGCCAAGGTAGTTGACTTACCGCTTCCCGTAGCTCCCGTCACCAAAATAAGACCTCTTTCTTTTTGAGTAAATGCTTTAATCACTTCCGGAAGATGCAATTCGGCTATTGTTGGAACTTTTACAGGAATAATACGAAATACGGCAGAAACACCGTCCATCTGAAAAAAAACATTCACACGAAAGCGGTTTCTCTCATCATAAGGATAAACCAAATCTATCTCTTTATGTTCGAGAAACTCTGCATATCTACTCTTGAGCAACTCTTTTGCAAAAGTGAGTGCATCTTCTTTTAAAAAAATATCACCGGCAAACTGAATAAGGTTTCCGTTGATTCTAGCTCTGATAACAGAATTTGCTTTAACGTGCAAATCGCTTCCGCCGAGTTCTATCATCTTTTTTAGATAGGCACGAACTTTTTTTAACTGCTCAAACGATAAGCTAGCGACATCTATATCTTGGCTGCTCATAAAGTGTCCAAGATATCTTTAAAGGCATCTTTAAAGGCATTTAAGCCATCGAGAATTTGTTTTTCAAGAACTGCATCAAAGTTGATACCGATATCCGCTATTCTTTGAAAATGTTTTTGTATCAGCTCATCGGAAATGGGGAGCGCACTCTCTCTCAAACCATCTTTGTGATACGCTTTAATAGTATCTATGGGAGCGGTGTTTACGCTATTGTATGCTAAAAGTTTTTCCACATAATAATGTGCCGCCAAAGAGTCGTCTTTTACTCCGGTGCTTGCAAACAGTGTTCTACAGCCCGTAACATTTTCCCCTTGTATTGCGGCATAAATATCCGCGGAGTTGTATATTCCGCTGAGTGCGGTTGCAATATTATTTTTGCTAAGTTCAGCATCGAGTGCACGGTCGACTCTGCTTACGAATATACTAATAACGGTGTCCACTTTTGCTCCATGTTGTGCCACTCCCGCTCGAAAAGCATTTGCACATGCCAAGGCTTGCGCTTTTGAAAAAATAAGTGTAGCATTTACGGGAATTCCACATGCCGTAAGTTCTTCCATTGCCTGATAGCCCGCAGTTGTTGCCGGCACTTTTATCATTACGTTTTTTCTGTTGATTGTACTAAAGAGTCTTTTTCCCTCAGAGATTGTAGCATCTGCATCATCGCACAAAAAAGGGTCTACCTCTATGCTAACATACCCGTCGTCACCGCTATCGTAAAGCGGTTTGAGAATATCTGCAGCTTTACTAATATCATAGATTGCCAAAGCCTCGTACTTCTCTTTGGGCGAAAGCACACCAAGCGTTTGCAACTGTTCTTTATATGCAGGAGAATTCAAAATAGCATTTTTAAAAATAGCAGGATTTGAAGTAGCTCCGTTAATGATTTTGTGTTGAATTAAATCTTTAAACTCGTTATCTAAGTAATCTCTTTCAATAAAATCTGCCCACAAGGAGAATTTCAAATCTTCTATATACATATTTTCAACCTCAATTTTTTTGTCAATTATAGCCCAAAAGTTCTCAAACTTTTTTAAAGTTTTTTATATCGCTCTGTTTTAGAAATAAAAAAATAAAAAAATGTAAAAGCGTCAAAACATACAAAACCTCATCATGCAATAAGTTGTTTTTATCCCTAATATCCAGCCATATGTAAAAATCAAAAATAAACTCTCTTATACTCTCATAAAGTAAAAGAAAGATCCCTGCAAAAAAGAGATATCTCACTGCTTTTTTAGAAGTAACGGCTTTGTTTTGTTTAAAAAAAAATATGATTGCAAAAAGATTCAACAAATAAAGAAGATAACTCTCAGCAGCAAAAAGCAGTAGTAAACCTTTATAGATACTCAGTAAATAAAGTGCTCCAACCGCATCACTGAGCAAATTATTACCAAAACGAACGACAAAGAGGAGATACGTAAACTGTAAAAATACAAAGAGGCTATACTCTTGGATATAGAAAACAGAAGTGCTCAACAAAGCATGTAACAGCAGATACGCATAAGATTTTTTCTCCTTACACACATAAATACTAAGACTCAAAAAAAGATACAAAATAAAAAGAAATTCTCCTTGGCTCAGTCGATGAGAGAGAAAAAGTATCTTCTCACCAAAGAAAAAAGAGTTATAAAATACAAACCCAAAAAATGCAATTGCAAAAAGAAAAAGAGCTCTTAAAAGAGTCATCCTATACGATATTTTTAGGTATCTCAACTATAAAAGCCGTACCTTCTTTGGAAGTTTGAACATCAATCACCCCGTTAAACTGTTTTTGGATAATCATTTGGCTCAAATAAAGCCCGATTCCCGTGCCGTTTTTTCCTTTGGTACTAAAATAGGGCTCAAAAATATGGGGCAGATTTTCGTCGCTTATTCCGGAACCGTTGTCTTTTATACAAATTTGTATCGTATTTTCTTTCTCTTGGACACTCAGTAAAATGAGAGGATTTTCACTTTTGCCCTCAATAAGAACATCCAAAGCATTATTCATCAAATTGAGCACAACCTGAATCAATTCATTGATATATGTTTGAATTTGGATAGTTTTACCGCTTTGCAGCACTAATTGAATAGTAGTATCACTTACTCTCGGAAGAGAAAAATTGACTACTTTTTGCAATAAGGCATGTACTTCAATTGCTTGCGAATCTTTTTTCGGTAAAAAATAAGTTTGAAAATCGTCGATGGTGTTGGATAAATAGATAATCGTATCGCTTATTTCATTCAGCAAGGAATCGGTTTCATGTGTTGCAATTTCATTTCCAAAGAGCCTTTTGAATTGTAAGTTGGATATCCGAAGCGTAATCGTAGAGAGCGGTTGTCTCCACTGATGCGCAATCATCGTTATCATTTCACCCATAACGGCTTGCTTGGATTGGATTGTGAGAATTTTGTCTTTTTGTATCAGCTCTTCTATTTTCTCTTGCACTTTTGTCTCAAGCATATCGTTCATAAGTCTTAGTTCTGCCGTTTTTTCTTCCACTTCTTTTTCGAGTTTCGCATTAAAATCCAGAAGCATTTTTTGTTGCTTTAAGATGATATCGCTTGCCTCCGCCATCTTCTTTTGATAAAAAAACGTAATCACACTTACCATCACGAGGACGAAAGAAAGATAGCTTACTTGGTAAAATGAAAATTGTACCGGAGTATAAGGTTGAAACGGGGAGACAAGCAATAGTGCTATTACGAGTCCTAGCCAATATTTGCCGTATTCCCTTTTTTGAACAACCAATAAAATAACCGGATAGGTAAAAATCCACAAATGTTTTAAATCTGCAGGATTGGAGTTATAAATCAAAAACAGATAAAAAAAAGCGTATTCAACCGTTAGTACGGTGGCAATTTTATTGAGTAGTTTGAGATTCATTCTTAAAAGAATCATCATGAATATTCCACCTGCCATCATCAGCGATTCTATGAATACAAAACCGTTTACTCCTCTGACAATATTGCCCGTAATTCCGTAAATCAGTCCCAAAACTGATAATAATATAATGGTATTTGTAGCTTGTACTCTACTTTTTAAAGTATATTCCGATGCCTCAAATAAAAATCCGCTTCTTAATATATTGTCTAATATTCTCATAGCTTTTCCTAAGGAAGATAAATTTTATCTAAAAGTTCATCGTATTCACTTTGAACACTACTATCAAGCGTAATGCCGCCGCCGCTTTTATAAATATACCCTTCTTTTGTTTTTTCTATAAAACGAATCATCACCCCGCTGTCCAATTTTTTGCCGTCATATACACCGAAAATACCGCTAAAATAGCCTCTCTCATACCCTTCAATTTTTTCAATAATCTCCAAAGTACTCTTTTTCGGCGCACCGCTAATGCTTCCGGCAGGAAGAAGGGATTTTAACAGAGTTCCAATTTCCACATGCCAAGAATCTCCGACATCTCCGCTGATATGGGAGCTTACCTGAAGCAGTTTTTTTTCTCCGGCATCAAGCTCTTGCACATAACGAAACGATTCCACCTTCACGTTTGTTGCAACAATAGAGAGATCATTTCGGAGTAAATCTACCACCATCACATGTTCTGCCATCTCTTTTTGGTTCTTTAAAATCATTTGCTCGGCATGTGGAATTGAAGCGTCTATAGTTCCTTTCATGGGATAAGTGTGTATTTTATTATCCTCTATTCGTATAAATTTTTCAGGTGAAAAACACACGAATTTATCTTTATACCTTAACTTGTAATGAGCATTGGCATACTGATAAATTTCCTTGAGACTCAGCGATGTGACTATGGGCGTGGGTTGTGTAAGATTCAAAAGGTAGGTTTCGCCTGACTTAATTTTTTCGATAACACAATTAAATTTTTGCTCATACGCATTAAAGTCGATGGGAAATTTTTTTAATATATGGGGATGTGGCTGTTTAATATAATTTTCATCAATGCAAAAGGCAACATCTTCGGCATCCAATGCATCAAGGGGAATAATTTCTAAATTTTCGGCCTTAAAATCACAGATAAACAAAAAAGGTTTTCTCTGTTTTCCTAGGGCATTCAGATATTCAAATTTCATAAATCAGTTTTTTGAGCACTGCCATTCTAATAGACACTCCGTTGGAGACCTGACCAAGCACCTTACATCTCTCATCCGCCAAAAGCGCATCGCAGATATCTATATTTCTATGGACGGGTCCCGGATGAAGCAAGATAATATCTCTCTCTCCGACCAACTCCGAAGTGATACAAAAATCGCTTGCATAGTCTTTGAGTGAAGCGTAATTTTGAGAAGAGTGCCTCTCAGTTTGAGTGCGAAGACTCATAATAGCATCCACTTCATCTATTATTTCATGGATATAGTGGGTTGTTTTTAATGATGTTTTTGGGAGAAACTGAGGAGGAGCCACCAAAATTACTTTCATTCCAAATCTCGTCAAAAGTTCTATATTGGAGTTGGCGACGCGGGAGTTTTTTATATCCCCGACTATTGCTATTTTTTTTCCTCGTACATCGCCAAAATGCTCTTTTAAAGTGTAAAGGTCCAAGAGTGCTTGAGTCGGATGTGCATGTGCGCCGTCCCCTGCATTGATGATTGCGGCTTTTGTGTGGTTAGAGAGAATCTTCGCAACACCGGCATTTTGATGTCTCACTATGATGGCATGTGGACCCATCGCATCCAAATTCATCGCCGTATCTACAAGGGTTTCCCCCTTGGTTGTAGAGCTTTTTGCAACATCCAAATGCACCATCTCGGCACCGAGTCTTTTGGCTGCTATCTCAAATGAGCTTCGCGTTCTCGTTGAGTTTTCAAAAAAAAGTGTAATAATGATTTTGTCTTGTAAGATTCTTTCAAATCTTCCGTCGCTAAATCTCTTTGCATCGGTTAAAATCTCTTCAATCTCTTGGGTTGTAAAATCATCTGTGCGGATTAAATGCTTCATTTTATACTTCTTATATTTTTTATAGATTATACAAAACATCACATATTTTTACAATATCTTCATTCACTTTAAGCACTTTTTGATTTGTTTTCAAAAAATAAGGTTCCGATACGATCGCAAAACTTTTATCACTCTCTTTACAGTTAAAAGCTACGGCATGTGGAATATTTCTCTCTTGAAGAGCCTTTTGACTCAAAAGGGTGTCATTGATGCATCCAAGAGAGCAATGGGTCACTAAAAGTGCAGTGGCTTTCAAATAGGTGATTAAATCTATCATCATCGTATTTTCGTCTATAGGCACATAGAGTCCGCCTGCACCCTCGATGATAACAAGGTCACAAGAGGCTTCCATCTCTTGAATTTTGATTTGAATTTTTTTCAAATCAAAAGGGATATTGTTTGAAGCTACAAAAGGAGCAGCAGGCAACTCGTAGGTAATAGGGACGATATCTTCTACTTCCAAAGACCAAAGTTTATGATTACACTCTTTTGCACATGCCAAGAGTTCTTCTCCATCAGCAGCATATCCGTCGATTACCCCTGTTTCAATAGGCTTTATAACACCCACTAAAATTCCACGCGAAGCAAATTCACGTAAGAGCAACTTTGTTGTATAAGTCTTACCGATGTCGGTATTTGTGGCCGTCACAAAAATCCGTTTTTTCATCATCTGGGCTATTCTTTGTCTAACTCTCTTAAAGCCTCGGAAGAAAGTTTATTTGATCTCTCATACGAGCCGTCATTCACAGGCGCTTTTTGAGCACAGGCAGTAAAACTCACTCCCACAATAATCCATACACATAATAAAAATAATTTCATCTTCTATCCTTTAAAATTTTATTATTGGATTCTAACATAAAAAGTATTATTTCCACATGCCAAGCTTCTACGCTCAGTATAAAGCTTCACGGCTAATACAATTTCTTTTTTTTATATTTATCACTACTTCGGTATAATTTATCAACTTTTATAAGGCTTACAATAAATGAATCATTTTGAAGAATATTGCACTACTTTTGTGCAATCTATAGGTTCCAAAGAGGGAGCCGTCAGCCCGAGCGTGACTAACTCTGCCTCTTTTGCTTATGAAACTCCGGAGACGGCAGAGGGAATTTTTGACGGAAGTATAAAAAAACCGCTTTATTCAAGAATGGGGAATCCTACAACTGCAAAACTTGAGAATATAATGGCAGAGATGGACGGCGGTATCGGTGCCGTTGCCACAAGCTCAGGAATGGGCGCGACTGCGCTTGCAACACTCTCCCTCTTGGCATGTGGAGATGAGATTATTAGTGTCGGCGGTTTGTTCGGCGGAACCTATGCTCTCTTTAGCGAAACTCTCGTGCGCTTTGGGATTAAGACACATTTTTTTGATGTGGATGCTTTGGAGGAGATAGAAAATGCTATCAACGATAACACAAAAATAATCTTTTTAGAGAGTGTCGGGAATCCGAATATGAGACTTCCCGATATTACAAAAATTGCACACATTGCCGACAAAGCCGCAATAGCTTTCATAGTCGACAATACTATCACTCCATTGAGTATTTTTCCTCTCAAACTCGGTGCCGACATCGTGGTGTATTCCACAACTAAAATTATTGCAGGAAATTCATCGGCTCTTGGCGGATGTGCGGTTTTTCGTGCTATAAACGAAGGTGAAGATAAGTTTAAATCACTTCGCTACAAAGAACTAGAAAAATTTATCAAAAATACGGGAAAAATGGCACTTATTCCTAATGCCAAAAAAAGGGCTCTAAGGGATTTCGGGATGAGTGCAAATGCACATGCCAGCTACCAAACAATGCTTGGGCTGGAGACTCTTGCACTTCGAATGGATAGAATTATACAAAGTGTCGAGATTGTCGCTCAGGAACTTGACAAAAATGGGATCAACGTCAATCACCCCTCTTTAGAAAAACATCCCCACCATCAAAGATATTTAGATATGTTTTCAAATGGATGCGGCACTTTACTGACCATAGATATGGGTTCCAAAGAAAAGGCATTTGCATTTTTAAACAAAACAAAACTTGCAACAATCACCGCAAATATCGGTGACAGCAGAACGCTTGCTTTGCACATGGCATCGACAATTTATAGAGATTTTGATGCAAAAGAGAAAGAATTTTTAGGGATAACAGACGGTCTTATAAGGATATCCATAGGGCTAGAAAATCCGCAAGATATCATAAAAGATTTTTTAGAATCGACAAAGTAGGAAAAAATGGCAACACATACTGATTTAGAAATAATAGATGAAATAGCACTCAAATATCCCAAAAAATACAAGGTCTATATCCTCAACGATGATTACAGTTCCATGGATTTTGTAATTGATGTTTTGATGAGCATCTTTCATAAAAGCTATCACGAAGCCGAAGCGATTATGCTCGAAGTACATAAAAAAGAGCGGGGAATATGTGGTATTTATACTCATGAGATTGCAGAAACAAAAGTGATGCAGGTTCACAAAAAAGCTCGTGATAACGGCTTTCCTCTAAAAGCTACAATGGAGGAGGAATAATGATTAGCCCAAGTTTAAATGAAATTTTTCAAAAGTCTATCCAATTTGCAAAAGAACTTAGACATGAATATTTGACTATAGAACATGTTTTTTATCTTCTACTCAGTTCAAGAGAAGGTGTGGCTATCATTAGTGCCTGCGGCGGCGATGTTAGCCAGATGAAAGAGCTTCTCAAAAATTATATAAAAACACATATTAATTCTCTTCCTGAGGATGTAGAAAGAGACCCGTATGAGAGCGTCGCCCTCTCCAGACTTATCGATAATATGATAAAACATATTCAAAGCGCACAGCAAAACAGTGCCGATATCGGTGATTTGATTGCTGCACTTTATGATGAAGAAAACACCTTCACTTACATGCTTTTAAATGAGTACCAAATCTCAAGATTAGATATTTTAGAAATTATTTCCCACACAGACACAAAAACTCTCAACAATGATACGGAATCTTATTTGGAAAAATATTCCATCAATCTTCTCGATAAAGCAAGAGAGGGAAAAATAGATCCGGTAATCGGAAGAGATAACGAGATAAAAAGAGTGATGCAGATTTTATGTAGACGCAAAAAAAACAACCCTCTTTTAGTCGGTGAGGCCGGTGTAGGAAAAACAGCGATTGCAGAAGGATTAGCGCTGAATCTCGCTGCCGGAGAGGTTCCCGACATTCTTAAAAAAGCAGAACTGTATGCACTTGATTTAGGAGCTTTGCTCGCCGGAACAAAATATAGAGGAGACTTTGAAAAAAGACTAAAAGGTGTTATGGATGAGCTCAAAGTTCACCCAAATGCCATTCTTTTTATTGATGAAATTCATACGCTCATCGGTGCAGGTTCTACAAGCGGAACCATGGATGCAGCCAACCAGCTCAAACCGGCTCTTGCCTCAGGTGAGCTTAAATGTATGGGTGCTACTACCTTTGCGGAGTACAGAAACGGCTTTGAAAAAGATAAGGCACTTAGCAGAAGATTCTCTAAAATCGACGTAGATGAGCCCTCAGAAAAAACAAGTTACCTGATACTTCAAGGGCTCAAAGACAAATACGAAAAACATCATAATGTTACTTATACCGACAAAGCTCTTAAAACGGCGGTGGAACTCTCCAAAAGGTATATTACGGACAGATTTTTACCGGACAAGGCAATAGATCTTATTGATGAAACGGCAGCTTCTTTTCATCTCAACAAAGAGAACAAAAAAAGAATTACCGCCTATGATATTGAAAAAACTATTTCTAGCATTATAGGTATTTCAAGTTCAAAAGTGAGCCAAAACGAAACAGCCTCACTTCTCACTTTAGATAAAGAGTTAAAAAAACGTGTTATCGGACAAGATAATGCCATTGAAAGAGTTACCAAAGCTATTAAAATATCAAAAGCGGGGCTTACTCCCAAAAATAAACCCATCGCCTCTTTTTTATTTTCCGGACCTACAGGTGTAGGAAAAACAGAATTAGCTATTGCTCTGAGTGAGACAATGGGAATACACTTCGAACGATTCGATATGAGTGAATATATGGAAAAACATACACTCAGCAGATTAGTCGGAGCGCCTCCGGGTTATGTAGGATATGAACAAGGCGGGCTTTTAACCGAGTCTATCAAAAAACATCCTTATTCGGTCTTGCTGCTCGATGAGATTGAAAAAGCACATCCGGATTTGGTGAATATTTTATTGCAAATCATGGATAATGCTGTTTTAACAGACAATAACGGATACAAAGCAAATTTTCAAAACGTAATACTTATTATGACCTCCAATATAGGTGCAAGTGCAAGAAATGTAATGGGCTTCAATAAAGACAGTTCACTTTCAAAAGAAGAAGAACTCAAAGCGTTTTTCACTCCTGAATTTAGAAATAGGCTTGATGGGGTCGTAGAGTTTAAAAGCTTGGATACAGAAACACTCAAAGGTATCGTAGTCAAATTTATCAATGATTTAAATAAAGACCTTAAAAAGAAAAAAATCACGGTGACCGTATCTCAACATGCGATAGAATATATAGCCAAAAACGGCTATTGCGTCGAAATGGGTGCAAGACCGCTTAAAAGGTATATTCAGGATAACATTACCGACAAATTAAGTGACGAAATACTTTTTGGCAAACTCAAACGCGGCGGAGAAGTTGAAGTCGGTTTTGAAAATAATTTGACTTTAAACTTCAAAGAAAGAAATTGAATATACCGCAACTCTCCAAATATAAATTAACTTTTCCACATGCCAATGATGCAAATGAAGACGGAATCGTGGCTTGGGGTGGGGATTTAAACCACTCAAGGCTTATTCGTGCTTACCAAAATGGGATTTTTCCTTGGTATGGAAAAAATGACCCTATTATTTGGTGGTCGCCAAATCCACGACTTATAATGGAGCTTCAAGATTTCAAATGTAGCCGCTCTTTAAAAAAAAGTATAAAAAAATTTACTTATAAATTTGATACTCATTTTAAAGAGGTGATGTTGCAATGTGCGTCCACTCCTAGAATAGGCCAAAATGGAACATGGATACAAGATGAGATTATAGAAGCCTACGAAGTACTCCACGGAATGGGAATCGCCCACAGCATAGAAAGCTATTTTGAGGGTAATCTAGTAGGTGGATTGTATGGAGTTGTTATCGGTGGAGTTTTTTGTGGAGAATCTATGTTTGCACATGCCAATGATGCATCTAAGGCAGCCTATGCTGTTTTAGTCAGCCATCTAAAATTATGGGGATACGATTTTATTGATTGCCAAGTACCAACAAATCATCTTAAAAGTTTAGGTGCAAAAGAAGTTGAGAGAAAGTATTTTTTAGAGAGATTATATAAAGTAAATATGAATGTAATAAAACATGTATGGGAAATAAATATATCTGCTCTAGAGGAATTATTATAATTATTTATCATATATTCCACATGCCAAAGAGTAAAAACACGCAAATAGATATAAAATTTTAAAAAGTTAAATAAAGCAAAAGTATAGATTTAAAAAGTGCAAAAAGAGATAAGAGGATTAAAAAGTAGATTTTGACAACTAGGCAGCGACCTACA
>DZBD01000133.1 GCA_022729795.1 Sulfuricurvum sp.
CAACATCTGTAACCATACCATAAGGAAGCAAAATGAGCACAACATCAAAATATAACTTTATCTTTTTAATACCACTCTCAATTACCGATATCCCAATTCCTTTTGAGCAGTTTAGGATATCCACTCAAGAAGAGACACCCCAGGAGATGTCCTTTTATAGCTATAATCAATATATGGAGCTCCAAGGAAATCAAGCTTTTTTTACTCCATCTGGCTCACACGCTTTACTGAGTACAAATGTTACTAGTATCTTTGACCTAGCTCAAAGGTTTCCACAATATCTTGCCTATGTAGCTCCTCACATAATCATCAAAGAGGGTGTTGATATGGCAGCGTGGGTTGATGAAAATCAAGCGAACTATTTATGGATAATAACTACTGAACCAAACTTAGAATATAATTTTGATAAATTTATGGAGGCCTCAATATTATGAAAATACAAAATTTAAAAAAAATAATTCTACTTGTTGTATTCTCTCTTTTGATGGCTGGCTGTACGGAATTGGTACATCCACATCAAATCCATCCCAAATCTAAAAGTAATGATGGGTGGGTCTGCGTAGGGAATTGCTAACTCCTCTAGAGCACCTTATAAATAAACTAAATAGGCATTAAATGCTTTAGTAAAATTAAAAAAGGAGTTTATAATGGGTGAATCTGAATATATCGAAAGAGAATTGGATAAAAGTCAGAATGATATTAAGTCTATTAGAGAAGCTTTATTTACATTAATAGAGGCACAAAGAAATACAACAAAAAATGTAGACAACTTAGCAACTGATTTAAAAGAAGTTTTCAAAATAACACAAAACCTCTATATATTCGAAACTAGGCTAAAAGAACTTGAGGGTAAGTCTAAGAAATTTGAAGATGCAAAAGTTTGGGAATACAGAATTTTTATTGGAGCTATTGTTGGTGGTATAGTTACTTTAGTATCTAAGCTAATTTTCTTTGGTGTCTAAAACCAAAGGATTATTATGCAAAAAATAGATAGGACCTCCGCATTTGATAATCAGTCTGAAGTCTTTGAGGATTTTGACCCAAATGACACGCCAGAAATGGAGAGATGGACATTTTACAAATCCGGCTGGAGACCAGCTTTAGGATGGGTTAGTGTTATTATTGTTACTTATGCTTTCCTAATTCATCCTGCTTTAATGTGGATTTTTACTGCTTTAGGTTGGAAAGTCCCAACTTATGAAATTGACCCAGCAGCTTTAATAAATCTTGTAGCTATAGTTATTGGAGTTGGTGCTATGAGAACTTATGAAAAGGTAAAGTTCCACGAAATAGAAGGCAGTCAGAGAAGCCAGAGACCTCAAAGACCTCTGAGACCAAATACTAATATAGACCCTGAAATATACAACCCTGAAGCTTTTGAAGAAGGCTAAAAAAATATAAATAAAGTGTTAATTTAACACTAGAGGACACTAAAGGAATTGTATGTTAGAAGAGCTTTTAAAAATCTTAGATTTTAAAGGAAATAATCCCGATTTAAGGTTATGTATAGAATCTCTAATTGAGAGAGATTTGGGTGAAGAGATAGAAGAGCTTATTTACGATGTCGCTTCTTATGCTTATGAATTAGGTCAGAGGGAGGGCTAAAAAATGTTTGCTGCTATAGGGTCAAAGCTAGTTATTTATGTTTTAGGAGCTTTAGCAATCTTAGGTTTAGTAGGTGGAGTTACTTATCAATATCATTTTAAGCCTCTAAATATTATAAAAAAAGAAAATAAATTATTAAAAGAAAATACAGAAAAATTAATAAATGAAAAGAATACTTTATTACTCAAAATAAATAATTCAGAAGCTTTATTAGCTGAATGTAAAGATTCCTTAAAAGCAGTTGCTTTTGAATCAAAGTGGACTCATAAGAGTAAGGACTTAAATAAAGAAATTAATAATTTCAATAAAAAGGGAACTAATCCTAACAAGGTAATTAAAAATGGAAAAAATACTAATCCTAGCTATTTTGTTTTTTAGTGGCTGTGGGATACCTCCCGAACCTAAAATAATCTATATAAAGCAAAAAGTCCCAAAGCAAAATACTTTAGAATTGGTTAGAGAATTTAAAATAACAGATATTTATACAGTTGATGAGCGCTATTATGGTGTTAATAAGAGCCAGCTGGAGCGGGCCTCAGATACATCTGTTTTGCTAAGAAAGCAAAATTATTTCTATAGAAAGCAAGCTCAAGACTTTAATAAATTATTTAACAAGGCTCCAGAGACTTCAGAGGTAAAGAAAAAAAGGGACAGCAATGCATCTATTTGAAGATAAAGTTGCAGGTATTTTTTCTAAAGCTAGAGTAGATTTAGTTGAAGAGTTCTGTAATGTCTTTAATTTATATTCAGAAATATTTGGGATATCAAAAAAACTACATATAGATTTTTTATTAGCTCAGCTTAGAGAGGAAGTTGGACCAAATCTAGAACCGCGCAGAGAATCTTTAAATTACTCCTGCGAGTCTTTAGAAAAAACTTTTAGATACTACAGACAACACCCTCAAGAAGCTTTAAGTGATGGAAGATGCAATGGCCATATAGCCAACCAAAGAAAAATAGCTAATAAGGTTTATGCAAATAGAATAGGGAATGGTAATTATACTTCAGGTGATGGCTATAGGTTTAGGGGTGGTGGATTTATCCAATTAACTGGTAGATTAAATTATTCAGTAATGGCTGGTGTTATTTCTGAGACTATTAATAAAAAAATTACAGCTGAGGATGTTGAAACAGAAATATCAACTATTACAATGGGACTCTTAAGTGCTTTTGCTTTTTGGAAATATAATAATCTTTCAGAATGTGTACATATAGACCAAGTTACATCAAAAATAAATAGATATACAGATTCTTATGATAAAAGAAGAAGATTTTTTTTACAAATTGCTAATATAGATAATTCTGAAGGGAGTTTAGAAAATGAGGCATAAAAAATTTAGTTCAATTGGTCAAGACATAACTGAAGAAGTATTCAATAACAAAATCTACCATTCAGGTAGAAGGATTACATCTTTAGCTATCCATTGCTCTGCTACACCTATAGGACAGCATTTTGATGTTTATGATATTGATGAGTGGCATATTAAAAGATGGGGTGAGACTTCAGGTTGTGGATATCATTATGTTATTTTGCTAGATGGTACTATCCAAAAGGGCCGTTGGGTGGATTATCCAGGTTCACATATTGAAGGACATAATAAATTCACTATAGGGATTTGTTATATTGGTGGAATGGATTCAAGAGGAAAGCCTGTTTATGATATGGAAACTCAAGAGCAGCACGATTCTTTAGTCCAATTAATAAATGTTTTGTGTAGGACTTATGACTTAGAGCCGATAGCTGATGTATTTGGACATAATCAATTCCCTGGTGTTAAAAAAAGCTGCCCGTGTTTGAGTATGGAAAAATTAAAAATGGAATGTGAAGAGAAGATTCAAGATATACCTTTACTATTCTATACAACTTAGTTAAGAGGATTAAAATGTACCAAAGTATTCATACTGGAGAAGATATTGATAGTTGTATTGTTTTATCAAAAGTAACAGAAAACCATAAGCAAGGTTTAAGACTCCTGAGCTCTAACTCTAATAGGCATGGTAATATTGGCTTGAATGCTATAGATTTAAGCCATCAAAGTGAAATCTCAGAAATAACTGGCGCTAGTGGTGATTATTCTGTTTGCTTGGGATTAAATACAACTGCTTCTGCATTATATTCTTTTTCTACCGGTTTATATAATATAGGCTTACAGAATACTTTAGTAGAAGTTGGTTCAGGTAACTCGCAATGGGATAGAAAAAATGCTTTTGAGATTTATTTAGATGGGAGAGTGCGAGCTCCTGGGCTAATTTTATCAAAAATTAATACAGCAAAATCTCTTGCTACCAAAGAGTATGTTGATCTACATTCAGGTGGAGGAGGTGGAGGAGGCGGTAATCTTTACTCAGATGGTTCTGTTTTAATGGATGCGGATTATGTTCCAGCCGAAAATTTAAGCATAGCAACTAAAGAATATGCTGATAGTATAGACGGTGGAGCTTTTTAAATAAATATAAATATAAATAAAATAAAGGAAAAAAAATGGCTAAGATTATTAAGGTAAAAAGAGGGTTAGAAGCAAACCGAGGGGCGTATGTTCCTCAGCTTGGAGAAATTATATGGACAACAGATAATCACGATATGTGGATTGGGGATGGATCAACTGCTGGTGGTCTTAAAGTTACAGCTAATGTTGAAGGGGCTTATATCCCAACATCTCAGAAGGCAGCTGCTAATGGTGTTGCAACACTTGATGCTTCATCTAAAATACCAAATGCTCAGTTACCAGCTTTAGCAATTACTTCAGTTTTTGTAAGCTCGAGTGAAGCGACTCAATTAAGTCTGACGGCGCAAGAAGGGGATGTTTGTGTAAGAACTGATTTAAATAAATCCTATATACATAATACTGGCTCAGCTGGAACAATGGCTGATTGGAATGAACTACTTACTCCAACCGATACAGTACTTTCTGTTAATGGACAAACTGGGGCGGTTTCTTTATCAACTTCCAACATTACAGAAGGCTCAAATCTTTACTATACTGACGCTAGGGTTAATACTAGAATTGCAGCAACAAGTATTAATGCATTATCTGATGTTGATACCACTGGAGCAGTAAATGGTAATATTCTTCAGTATAATGGAACTAACTGGGTTGATGCCAGCCTCCCAGCTGGAGTAACTACATTTACCGGCTTAACAGATACACCAGCAAATTATACAGGTTCTGCAAACTATTGTCTAGTTGTCAACTCGGCTGGAGATGGAATTGCATTTGAGAATTGCTCAACTGTAGATGGTGGGACTTTTTAATTAATCTTATAATTAAAAAGATACATATTTTAGAGCTATTAAAACCTATATAGGTAAGGAAAAATGGAAAAGACAATAATAATTAAACGGTCTGCTGTAAGTGGGAAAATTCCCACTTCTGCACAACTAGGTTTGGGTGAATTAGCAATCAACACTTACGATGGAAAAATATATCTTAAAAAAGATGATGGTGCTGAATCTATAGTTAGTTTCTTTGGTGGTGCTTCTCAGCTGGAATTAATAACGGAAAATAGCAATACTGGTTGGAGAGTATTCGGGCGTGACCCGGCGGTATATGGTATTATCGGAGACAAAGCGATTGATTTCAGTTATCAAGATGGTAGTGTTATATCTGATGGTGGGGCGGTGGGAAGTTATTCATTTGCTAAAGGTAATGGTACAAAGGCATCTGGTAGTGATTCACACGCAGAAGGAACTTACACAATAGCTCAAAATAATTCAATGTACGCTGCGGGTAAATATAATATTGGAACCTCCCCGGATTCAATAATGGAAGTGGGAATTGGTATCGATAATTCAACCAGAAAAAACGGATTCGAAATTTATACCGATGGTAAAATGCGTGCACCAGAGTTAACCGTAGCGTTGCACGATAACCCACGTAGCTTAGTTACTAAAGAATACGCTGAAACTAATTTTACAACTATAACGAATAGTAATACTAATTTTACAAATATTTTTTTATTGATGGGAGCATAAAATGGGATCAACTTATAAAATTTTAGGACAATCTAAACCAACATCAACAACAGCGGTGGCATTATATACGGTTCCAGCAAATACTTATACCGTATGTAGTACTTTAATTTTGTCTGCGGTGGCTGGAACAAACGCCGGAACGGCGTTTGTATCAGTTAGAAAATCAGGAGAAGCAGCGAACGATAAACAATTTATTATATACCGGGTTTCTTTAGATCCCACAGTGAATAACAAAGTAGCGGAAACCGGAACTATAACTTATACTTTAGGTTTAACTTTGCAAGCTGGAGATTCTATTTGGGTTCAGATCAATACTGCGACAGAATTTGTAGCTTTTAATTTATTTGGGGTGGAAAACACTATTTAATACTCCACAACCCTAATTTAAGTTGGGTGATAGTGTGTGTCTCAACCCACACACCTTTCCTGTCATTTTAACAAAGATTTAAAAATAAATAAGAAACCGGTTTAAGGATTAATTTTGGAGTTAATGTGGGTGTAGATAAAAATAATATAACTGTCGG
>DZBD01000134.1 GCA_022729795.1 Sulfuricurvum sp.
ATGGGGCAGACTGTAAATCTGTTGTCTTCGACTTCGGAGGTTCGAATCCTCCTCCCCCCACAAATACACACAAGCGGGAGTAGCTCAGTTGGTAGAGCGGAAGCCTTCCAAGCTTCAGGTCGCGGGTTCGAACCTCGTCTCCCGCTCTTAAAGCCAACGTAGCTCAGGGGTAGAGCACTTCCTTGGTAAGGAAGAGGTCGTGGGTTCAATTCCCACCGTCGGCTCAGCTCGTTGTAATATCAGACTTTAAACTATTTTAATAATAAATATCAATCATGGCAAAAGAAAAATTTTCAAGGACCAAGCCGCACGTCAATATTGGTACCATTGGCCACGTTGACCATGGTAAGACCACTTTGACCGCTGCTATCACCTTAGTTTTGAGCAAAAAAGGCTTATCAGAGGTTAAAACCTTCGACTCAATCGATAACGCACCGGAAGAAAAAGAAAGAGGTATCACCATCAATACAGCACACGTAGAATACCAAACAGAAAAACGTCACTACGCACACGTTGACTGTCCCGGACACGCCGACTATGTTAAGAACATGGTAACAGGTGCCGCTCAAATGGACGGTGCTATCTTGGTTGTAGCAGGTACAGACGGACCTATGCCCCAAACACGAGAACACGTTCTACTTGCTCGTCAAGTAAACGTTCCGAAAATGGTTGTGTTCGTAAATAAAGTTGACATTGTAGATGACCCGGAATTATTAGAACTTGTCGAAATGGAGTTGCGCGAGCTTCTTAGCTTCTACAAATACGATGGAGACAATACTCCAATCATCATGGGATCTGCTCTGGGTGCTCTTAACGGAGAGGCTCAATGGGAAGAAAAATTGATGGAACTCATGGATGCTGTTGATACTTGGATTCCGCTTCCTCCTCGTGATGTTGATAAACCGTTCTTGATGCCGGTTGAAGATGTATTCTCAATTACAGGTCGCGGTACTGTTGCAACAGGCCGTATCGAAACAGGTCTGATACACACAGGAGACCCTGTTGAAATTATAGGTTTACAAACAGAGAAACTCACTTCTACTGTAACAGGTGTTGAGATGTTCCGCAAAATACTTGACGATGGACAAGCCGGAGATAACGTGGGCTTATTGTTACGCGGTATTGACAAGGCTGCTATAAAACGTGGTATGGTTATTGCAAAACCCGGTTCTGTAAAACCGCACCAAAAGATTAAAGCAGAGGTTTATATCCTGAAGAAAGAAGAAGGCGGACGTCATACCCCATTCCATGACAACTATCGTCCTCAATTCTATTTGAGAACTTTGGATGTAACAGGAGAAATTCACTTGCCGGCAGGAACTGAGATGGTAATGCCGGGAGATAACTTAACTATTCAAGTTGATTTAATCTACCCTGTTGCTATGACTCAAGGCTTACGTTTTGCAATACGCGAAGGCGGCAGAACTGTTGGAGCCGGACAAGTTACTGAAATACTTGATTAATATAAAAGAAATAGACTTTACAATTCGGTGGGCTTGGCTTACCGAATTTGTTTTGTCGAAACACACGGGTGTAGCTCAATTGGTAGAGTAGTGGTCTCCAAAACCATTGGTCGGGGGTTCGAGTCCCTCCTCCCGTGCAAAATATATCAGAAATGAAACTCAAAACGTATCTTAAAGAATCCTATACTGAGCTTGTAGAAAAGGTCAGTTGGCCAACATGGTCTGAGTTACAATCAAGTGCAATTATTGTGATGGTAACTTCGTTTATCATAGCTCTGGTGGTCTATGTAATGGATACTTTTTTTAGTTTTACGATGACTAAAATTTATGAATTGTTTGCGTAATAGTTGGTCATGAGTGAAGAACTGAAAGAAAATACCTCCTTAGAAAAAAAATGGTACGTCTTACGAGCAATCGGAGGTAAAGAAAAAAAGGTCAAGGAGTATATCGAAAACGAGATAAATCGCTTAAAATTAAGCGATTATATTTCACAAGTGATTATACCGACAGAAAAAGTTTACCAAGTGCGAAACGGGAAAAAAATTAGCAAAGAACGCAATTTTTATCCCGGTTACGTGATTATCGAAGCAGTGTTGACCGGAGAAATTCCGCATATTTTACAAAATGTTCCAAACGTTATTAGTTTCCTTGGCGAAACTAAAAAAGGAGAACCTGTTCCGTTACGCAAATCAGAAGTCAACAGAATACTCGGACGAGTTGATGAATTGGCTGAAAGCGGAGAGGCAATCTCTGTTCCGTTCCACCCCGGAGAAAATGTAAATGTTACCGACGGACCTTTCAACGGTTTTACCGGAACGGTAGAAGAGGTAAACGATGAAAAAAGAAAGCTCAAAGTTATGGTTAAAATCTTCGGACGAAAAACCTTGGTTGAGCTGAGTTTTATGCAAGTAGAAAAAGAATAGCTGTTACGTTTTATATAATGCTTCCAAAAATCGCTATTAAACGAATTATACAATGGCAAAAGAAATACTAAAAGTAGTTAAGCTACAAGTCAAGGGAGGAGCCGCAAACCCGTCGCCACCAATTGGTCCTGCACTTGGTTCTGCCGGTGTGAACATTATGGAATTCTGTAAGCAGTTCAACGCCAGAACACAAGATAGTGTTGGTAAGATTATTCCGGTTGAGATTAAGGTTTACAAGGACAAATCGTTTGATTTTGTTACAAAAACTTCGCCTGCCGCGGTACAATTATTAGCAGCTGCAAAATTAAAATCGGGTTCAGGAGAACCGAACCGAAAGAAAGTCGGAACGGTAACATGGGCACAGGTTAAAGAAATTGCAGAAGACAAAATGAAAGATTTAAACTCTTTTACAATTGAGTCTGCTGTTAGTATGGTTGCCGGCACAGCGCGCAGTATGGGTCTCAAAGTTGAAGGACAAAATCCCTTTCAAGGTTAAATATTAATTTATCGGAAAACATGGCAAGAATTACAAAAAATAGAAAAAAAGCCTTAGGAAAGATTGATGCCGATAAGCAATATACTCTATCAGAAGCTGCAAAGTTGGTAAAGGAAATCACGATGACTAAATTCGATTCCTCTGTGGATATCGATGTAAGTTTGGGCGTGGATCCTCGTAAAGCAGATCAAATGGTTCGCGGTACGGTATCTTTACCACACGGAACAGGAAAAGATGTAAGAGTGTTGGTCTTGTGTACACCTGATAAAGAGGAAGAAGCAAGGAATGCAGGAGCCGACCACGTTGGACTCGATGAATACATTGAGAAAATCAAGGGCGGTTGGACAGATGTAGATGTTGTGATTGCAATGCCTTCAGTGATGGGAAAACTTGGTCCGCTTGGTCGAATACTCGGTCCGCGCGGTTTGATGCCAAACCCAAAAGTCGGAACGGTTACAAATAACGTTGGATCAACAGTTACCGAAGTAAAACAAGGTAAAATAGATTTCAAAGTTGATAAATTTGGTATTGTGCACACCGGAGTTGGGAAAGTTTCTTTCGATGCGGATAAAATTATTGAAAATGCAAGAGAATTCTTACAAACAATAAATAAGTTAAAACCATCAGCAGCAAAAGGAACTTATATGAAGAGTATTTACCTTTCATCTACGATGAGTCCCGGTATACGAATAGATGTAAAATCAATAACAGCTGAATAGTTACCAGATATGAAACGAGAAGATAAAGGTAAAATCATTGAAACTCTTGCAGCGCAAATTAAAGAAAGCAGCCATTTCTATGTCGCAGACATTGCCGGCTTAGATGCTGCACAAACTACGGAACTTAGACGAGAATGCTTCAGAAACAACATTAAATTGGTTGTCGCTAAAAACACACTTTTTCAAAAAGCTATTGAAAAATCAGGAAAAGATATTCAAGGCTTTGAGAAAATTTTGGCAGGACCAACTTCAGTTATGTTCACAGAAGTATCTAACGCACCCGCTAAATTGATAAAAGAATTTCGTAGAAGAGGCGAAAAACCAATTCTTAAGGGAGCTTTCGTAGAAGATGATGTGTATGTAGGAGACGACCAGCTTGATTCGTTGGTTGCTGTAAAATCTAAATCCGAACTTATCGCCGACGTTATGGCGATGTTGCAAACTCCGATCCGAAATGTTATCGGTGCATTGCAATCCGGCGGCAATACCATCACCGGAGTATTAAAAACATTAGAAGAAAAAAAATCGTAATTTAAATCGTAAATTTTATCAAAATGGCAGACTTAAAGGCATTTGCAGAACAATTAGTTAACTTAACAGTTAAAGAAGTTAAAGAATTAGCCGATATTTTAAAAAATGAGTACGGTATTGAACCCGCAGCAGCAGCAGTAGCAGTAGCAGCAAGCTCAGGCGGCGGAGCTGATACAGCAGCAGCAGTAGAAAAAACGGAATTTGATGTTATCTTGAAAGCAGCAGGCGACAAAAAGTTGCAAATTGTTAAAAAGGTAAAAGAACTTACCGGAATTGGTCTAAAAGAAGCAAAAGAACTCGTTGATTCAGCTCCGGCAACATTGAAGGAGAAGGTATCTAAACAAGAAGCTGAAGCTCTGAAAGCAGAGCTAGAAGCAGACGGTGCCGAAGTTGAAATAAAATAAGCACTGTTAATCAGGCAGATACAGGTTTAGGGTTATGGAAATAGCTCTAAACCTTTTATTGTAAAAGGCTTAGGCTTAATACCTAACAAATTCAAAATAACATTAATACTTCAACGATGTCATTCGAGAACGAAAGAATTAATTTTGCTTCAGAACGAGTCTTATTGGATTATCCCGATTTTCTCGAAATTCAACTGAAGTCGTTCAAGGAATTTTTTCAAATTAACACTACTGCCGAGGAGCGCAGAGAAGAAGAACTACACCAAGTTTTTCTTGAAAATTTCCCAATCACTGATACACGAAATAATTTTGAACTCTCTTTTCTTGATTATTCGTTCGACCCGCCCAGATACTCTATTGACGAGTGTATAGAACGTGGGCTTACTTATAGTGTGCCTTTCCGTGCAAAACTTAAACTCGAATGTAACGACCCTGAGCATGAGGATTTTGATACTGTAATTCAAGATGTGTATCTAGGAACAGTCCCTTACATGACCCCGAGCGGAACCTTTGTTATCAACGGAGCCGAGCGTGTTGTGGTTTCACAGTTGCATCGTTCGCCCGGCGTATTTTTTAGCCAAAGTTTACATGCAAACGGCACAAAATTGTATTCTGCTCGCATTATTCCGTTCAAAGGTTCCTGGATAGAATTTGCCACAGACATTAATAATGTCATGTATGCTTACATTGACAGAAAGAAAAAATTACCGGTTACAACCTTGTTAAGGGCTATCGGTTTTGAATCCGATAAAGAAATTTTAGAAATATTCGGACTTGCAGACGAAATAAAAGTAAGTAAAGCGAACTTAAAAAAAGTTGTCGGTCGAAAATTGGCGGCTCGTGTTTTAAAATCTTGGGTCGAAGATTTCGTAGATGAAGATACCGGAGAAGTTGTTTCTATTGAACGAAACGAAGTGATTATTGACAGAGAGACAGTTCTTGAAGAGCATCATATCGAACATATTGTCGACTCGCAAGAACAAACAATTTTGCTTCATAAAGAAGCCGAAAATGCAATTGATTACGCTATTATATATAGTACATTACAGAAAGATCCGTGCAATTCTGAAAAAGAAGCTGTTCTACACATCTATAGACAATTGCGTAACGCGGAGCCACCTGATGAATCGACAGCTCGTGAGGTTATTGATAACCTGTTTTTCTCTGATAAACGCTACGATTTAGGAGAGGTTGGTCGTCATAAAATCAACAAAAAATTAGAATTAAATATTGATGTCAACGTCCGGATTCTTACAAAAGACGACATCATAGCTATTATAAAACATTTGATTCAACTCATCAACTCCAAAACGGACGTGGATGATATTGACCATTTGAGTAACAGACGTGTAAGAACTGTCGGCGAACAGCTTTCGAGCCAGTTTAGCGTAGGGCTTGCTCGTATGGCGAGAACCATTCGCGAACGTATGAATGTCCGTGATAATGAAGTGTTTACACCTATTGATTTGATTAATGCAAAGACATTGTCTTCTGTTATTAATTC
>DZBD01000135.1 GCA_022729795.1 Sulfuricurvum sp.
AAAATCAATGGAAAAGCTATACGGGTAACAGTTGGAAAAATACTATTATTGAGCAACGTGTTCAAGTTGCTAAACTTTTAAGAAGAAATCCTAATCTAAAGAGATTTCTTTCAGAAGCTATAGCTGATGCCTATCCGGATGCTCTAAAGATAACTGTTAAGGAAACGGGCTTACCTAAATCAATATTCCCAAGCGAATGTCCGTATACCATTGAACAATTATTAAATGAGGATTTTTACCCAGAAAGTAAAGGAGATGTTTGACATCAAAAAAAGACAGGTGTACGATTTGAGGTAGCAGGGAATTTTACACCCCGCTACCGACCCATAGGAATTCAAAATTTTGCGATTTAAGAGTCTATGGGCTAGAGAAATAGTAGCACGCCGCGCCTACTTGCGCAATTTACCTTTCTCAAAGCCCTTTTCAAAACAATACCTTATTGCTTTCATTAGTAAGGCTTTGTCACGTCTGCAATTTCCTATGGTTTTTTTCTACTTCTTTTTCAAGGAAAAATTCCATGAACAGAGAACACTATACGGCTATTCGCAAATGGTTAGAAACCAACCGTTATCCAAAATTTACTCTCTACAGAGTAGCAAGGAGTGTGTTTCATATAGAACCACATGAACTTAATCCGCATCTCGCAGGTGAAATCCACCACACTCTAATTAAGTTGGGTTACAAGCGTATTTCTAAGAGGAAGTATGCTCTTAGTCCTGTATGTTCAAGACAGAAGGGAACTAATTATGAATCATCATCAAACTACTTTCCGACAAGCCGCGTTTCGTATTGGGTTGTGGCTTGCGGTACTCATCTTTATTTTCGACTTCAACTTCTACCGATATGGCGTTGATATACGTCTAGAGCAATTTATGCACGTCGTTGTTACCCAACTATTGGATTAGCGCAAATTTTTAACAGCGACGCTAACACCGCCAAGTATCGCTTGCTATTGGTGACGTTTACGTCTATTGAACTGTTAGGCACTTTGTTCTTTGCTATTGGCTCTCTATTTTCAGGTCAACGCGAATTCACTTTGAAGGATTTGCAAGCGATGGACGCTCAACAACATGAACTAAAAAAGACTTGGGGTATTGAGTTAAGTGATGCTGGTTTACTACAAGCGGATAAAAAAAAGCCCGATAGCGTAGCTAATAGCATAGCTAATGACGTATCTCTACAAACCGACTCCAATCGTAAATCAGTAGGCGGTGTATACGCTTGTGATGCTTGTGGAGCTGAATACACTGCACGTACTGTTTGGCAACGTTATTGTCCTACTTGTTCGCAAGAACGACGCAAGGGTATTTTGAGAAGAAAAAAAGAGACTATTGAATAACATCAAGAATGTAATACCTAATGTTTATGTACTGTTACAGTTTCTTTTGAAAGTGTAACAGTTAGTATTTATGCGTTATTACAATTCCCCTTTTAAAATGAAGACTGAAATGTTTGACTTACCACTATAAGTATGTTACACTATCAATATAACAAACTGTAACTAGGAGATGAGAAGTGTTAACGAAAGAAGCACAAATCAAGGGTAACAAAGTAGCTACCCAAAGATTAAGAGAGAAAGCCATTAATAGCATTGGTAAGGAAGCGGTTCAAGCAATCTTAGAGTATAGACGAGATGGCGTAACCCTAAGAGAGATTGCTGATAGGTTAAACCACAGGGGGTATAGAACCATGACAGGCAAGGAATTCCAACAAGCACAGGTTAAAAGAACCCTTGACCGCATCAAGAAAAACCCTAGTCTTATTGATGATGTAACAGACCTTATTGATAATGTAACAACTGATACTATAACAGAGACTGTTACGGATAAAAGACTGGAAGCATTACAGGCAGAATTAGACAAGTACAAAGTGATGGTAGAGTCGCTGGATGAAGACAACGAAAGATTACGTCAAACTGGCATCGAACAGGAGACACTAAAGAATAAACTGAAAGAAGTTTTAAAGCCATTTCAAGCGATATTGGAAAACACCAATAACCCTAACCAACCGAGACTACAAAAGTTAAACGAAGTAGTAAAAGCGATTAAAAGTGTAATTGATATTTAAAAATCATGGTTTTTTTCAATTTCTTTCTCAAGATTAGTTAGTCAAAGACTTCCGAACCTTGCCGATGCTCACTGTGTTCCCTAATAGCCATATTAAGTACAAAGGTTTTTTACGGGGAACACGCGAGCATCAACAAGGTTCGGCTTGATGCCTAACATTGCCGCAAGTGTTTTAGAAGAAAAATATTTTTTCATAAGAGAAATAAATATGACTATACTAGAAATTTTACCTAACAAGATACCTGAATCTCTTAAGCAATTTGACAATTGGGTACTATGGCGTTTAGAAGAACGCAATGGCAAACAGACCAAAATACCTTACCAGACCAACGGTAAAACCGCAAAGACTAATACGTCAGAAACTTGGTACAGTTATGAACAAGTATTAAACGCCTATCAAAACGGTCAGTTTAGTGGGATTGGGTTTATCGTCAAAGCTAAGATAAACGACGAACATCTGATAGGAATTGATATTGACTACCCGTATGAGTCCGAAATTGCCCAAGAAGTTATTAATCACTTCTCCAATACCTACTGTGAACAAAGCCCCAGCGGCAAATTACGCATATTCTGCACTGGTTCTAAAGAGGCTATTGCATCATGCAAAGGCAAGAACGATTCTAAGATTGAGGTTTATGATGAAAAATCCCCACGTTACTTAACTGTTACCGGGCATCACATAGAAAATACCAATCCTAACATTACCCATTGCCAAGACGGTTTAAATTGGTTATTGGAAAAGTATTTCAAAGACCACTCACAAATAGACTTAGAAACGCCTAAAAACGCTTTTAAGACACTTTCTGAACAAGATAGTAATAATCCTACCCCTAACGAAAAAAACGCACTATGGCTTTCCAATGACGAAATTATCCAAAAATGCCGACAAGCCAAAAACGCTAATAAGTTTGAATTGCTATTTAGTGGGAGCGGACATAAGGATGAATCCGCAGGTGATTTAGCATTGTGTTCTATCATTGCTTTCTATTCTCAAAAAGAGGATGTGATTGATAACATATTTCGTCAATCGAACCGTTTAAACGCTAAGAACGGAAAATGGAATAAGGTTCACAGTTCCACTGGTAAGACATATGGGCAAATGACCATACAAAAGGCAATTGCCAGTCTAAAAACCACCTACCAATCAAAGAAACAAGAACTAGACTCAACCGATGAGCGACGACTATCAGAAAATTGGTATCACAAGCTCGCAATCACAATCAATCGCAATGGAGTAGAACAATTGAGAAGTAACTTCTACAACCTGCTAATTCTGTTAGAAAACGACAGAAAGCTGAAAGGAATATTTAGGTTTAATGAATTAACCAGTAAAGTTATCGTAATAACCAACCCAACAATCCCAGAAGGAGAACTAGAAGACGGCACAATCTCTAGTATTAGAGAATATTTAGCTAACGCCTATCAGTATCTCAATTCACACCATGCAACATGGGAAGCAACCGAGATTTTAAACGCGGTACTACATATCGCAAAAAGACAACATTCATACCATCCCATCAAAGACTATCTAAATTCATCAGAATGGGATAGAACGGACAGAATCAATCACTTCCTTAGTGACCATTGTGGTACTAAACAAAGCGAATATACCGCCTTTATCGCTAAATCGTTTTTCCTAAGCGCAGTTGCACGGGTATTTGAACCCGGTTGCAAAGTAGATACGATGATTATCTTAGAAGGAAATCAAGGATTAGGAAAAAGTAGTTTACTGAGAGCTTTATGCAAAGACAAAGAATGGTTCCGAGATTCTGCTATATCACTAGAATCTAAAGATGCTTACACCGCATTACGCGGTAAATGGATTATCGAAATGTCCGAACTGGACAGCCTAAACAAAGCAGAGACGACCCGCATCAAAAGTTTTATGAGTTCCCAAGTAGACTCTTACCGTCCACCCTACGGGAAATGCGATATTGACGTACCTCGTCAATGTATATTTGCCGGCACCACCAACAAGAGCCAATACCTAAAAGACGAAACTGGTAACCGTCGCTTCCTGCCAATTAAGTGCGAGTATATCAACCTAGAAGAGATAGAGTACAACCGAGATATGTTATGGGCGGAAGCCATCACTCGTTACCAGAACGGTGAAAAGTGGTACCTAGAAAAGGGTAACCCACTGCTACGTGAACGGATTACAGAAGAACAAGAAAGCCGTTACGAAGAAGATGCGTGGAGTAACGCTATTGCCGAATGGCTAGAGACACGAGAACAAGAATTTACAATTGCTATTATCGCAATCAACGTTCTTAACTTAAACTTAGCGGACATAAACCGACAAACTGAAATACGCATTGGGAAAATATTACAGTCCCTTAATTACGAGAAGCAACGAAAGTCAATAAACGGAAAACGTTCTCACTTTTACAGTCCAAAAACTTAAACTGTTACGCCTTTAAATCGAAACCGTAACAACCCTCGTTGTTACGGTTTCAATACCCCCTTTCTGCGTTGTTGTTTTTCCACCACTGTCATTTTTTTAACACCCATTTTTGTAAGTTTATTCACACAATGAGGTAGAATCCCACTTTTTTTTGTGTTTCAAAAAAGTTTTGGGAAAGTAAATATGGCAGATATGGCAGACAGTCTGCGAACCGCATAAATAAAAGGTGTAGATGAAAAAACAGATATGGCAGTAATATGGCAGATAGATATGGCAGATGGCATATAGATATGGCAGATGGTACAAAAAAGGTAGATATGGCAGTAATATGGCAGGTAATATGGCAGGCAAATATATTTAATAATCATATATATATAGCATCTGCCATATCTGCCATATCTAAATCCCCAAACTTCCTTCAGAACTGCAAATGGAAAATTGGGGAAAAATGCTGAAAGTGTAACGAATAGGTAAGTATGTTACGGTCTCAAATTAGAAAATGTAACAGTTGATAGAATAAGGATGTTACAGTTTTAAACAGAGAGTGTAACATAAATATTATCGGTTATTGGACAAGATATAATATTCCACGCGAATCTAGATACTGGCGATATTCATCGCTTTACAAATTTGTAAGGTAGTAATCATGCAATACCCTACTTACTGAAAATTTAGCAAACGGTGAAATAGTTATTCGGCAATAGTTAAATTTGAAAGGAAATACATCTAGGAAGGTCTACAGTGAATTATTTTTAGAGAGGTAATAGGTTCACTACTAGTTTTATTAAATACCGTCTAAAAAACGCATCTAAGACGTATAGAAAATATATAAATTTTTCTTATAAACCATAAAAAATACTATTACCACTTAAAAAATTTAATAAAAACAACTGTTTACGTGTTACTAGACCGTAAGGGGGGGGAGGGACAAGCCCCCCGCCTCTCTTTATGAACTAGCAACATGTCTAAAACAAGTAAAAATGAAGTAGTAAAGTGTTTACGATAAAAAGGCAAATCGAAAAAATGAAGTATAATAAAATACAAAATGAAGGGATAAAAGGTTAAGCGTATTAGACTTATCGAGATGAACTATGAATCTGAAGATTGAATACGAACAAGACTTCCACCAGTGGATTGAACATCATATTGCTCTTTTAAAAGAAGGACGATTTAATGAGATTGATGCTGAACACTTAATTGAAGAATTAGAAGATATGGGCAAAAGCAACTTACATGAACTGGATAGTAGATTTACTGTTCTAGTTGCCCATTTATTGAAATGGGAGTATCAATTGAATCAACTACAAAATCAATGGAAAAGCTATACGGGTAACAGTTGGAAAAATACTATTATTGAGCA
>DZBD01000136.1 GCA_022729795.1 Sulfuricurvum sp.
AAATAATCTTCGTATCTTAACTCTTTTGGAATTAGAGAATGATTTTTCTTGTTCTGTTTTCTTAGGGTATTATATGTTGTAGTTGTATCAATTTCATGACCTATTTTTGGTATCATATGTTATAAAACTATTGTATGGAATCCTTAATGAATATAAAATCACTCTATATATCTGCCCAAGAAAAAAAAGCGGGAACTCTTTTTGTTTCTATGGGAATGATGGAAATACTCAAACGTAATCTTCATAAAGTTGCCTTTTTTCGTCCTGTTATTTTTTCTAAAGATAAAAAAGACGGTGATCTCAGCTTCATGATTGAGAGGTATAATTTGGATATGCAGTATGAAGATGCATATGGATTTGATGTGGAATATGTAGAAAACATGATCTCTTTGAATAAAACGAATGAACTCATTAATGAGCTGATTGTAAAGTTTAAAAAGCTTGAGAGTGAATATGATTTTGTCTTGTGTGAGGGGATTCATAAATCGTTTTTGACTTCAACCATCAGTTATGATTTAAATATCATGATTGCTCAAAATTTTGCTTCTCCTTATATTAATATCATCAATGCACAGAATCTCAGTGCCAAAGAAGCGTATGAAAACATTTTGATAGAAAACGAGAATTCCACATGCCAAGGGTGTACACATTTTGCTACTTTTATCAATAGACTTGATGACAAAAATTATAAAGCACTAGAGAAAAAATTAAAAAATTATACGCTTACTACTTACCTTTTAAAAGAAGTTGCAGAGCTTGATAAGCCGACAATCGGCGATATTATAGATGCCATGGATGCAAAGCCTATTATCTTTAAGCCCGATGACGTGACTAGGGTTGTCAGGGGTGTAAAAGTAGCCGCACTCACTTTGGATAATTTTTTGAATCATGTCGAAGAAGATGATCTCGTTATTGTTGCGGCGGATCGCTCAGAGATAATTCTTGGGCTTCTTGGAACTTTATATTCTACAAGTTATCCTAATATTACGGGAATAATTTTCCCTTTTGCTATGCGTGCCCACCCAAATATACAAAAGCTTATTGACGGACTTGACAGCTTTGGTATTCCTATTTTGTCGGTTGATACGGATACGTACGAAACAGCAAAAAACCTCTCCAATGTCAATTCAAGGCTTCGTGTGACAAGCCAGAGAAAAATAGCACTTGCACTGGGACTCTTTAATGCAAGCGTCGATATTCAAGCGATTGAGCAAAAAATTGCCAGCACCGTGAGTACCGTTCTTACTCCTATGATGTTTGAATACAAGCTTTTTGAATCTGCAAGGTTGAACAAAAAAAGAATCATCCTGCCTGAGAGCGGTGATGAAAGAATATTGCGCGCAGCAGAGATTATTTTGCGCCGTGAAGTAGCAGAGATTATTTTTATAGGCAAAGAAAAAAAAGTACGGGAAAACTATTTGAGACTGGGGCTTGATTTGAGCAAAGCTATAATTATAGACCATTTAAAATCCCCTCTAATGGAAGAATTCGTGCAGCGATTTTATGAAATGAGGAAGAATAAAGGCTTGACTTATAGGGCTGCCGAGGATGCGATGGGGCATATCAATTATTTTGGAACTATGATGGTGCATTTGGGATATGCAGATGGAATGGTCAGCGGTGCAATCCACTCAACGGGAGAGACAATTCGACCGGCTCTTCAAATAATAAAAACTACCCCTGAAACCAAAATTGTCTCTAGTGTCTTTTTTATGTGTCTTAAAACGAAGGTTTTGGTGTATGGAGACTGTGCGGTAAACCAAGATCCAAATGCTGAAGAGTTAGCGCAAATAGCTCTCTCCTCGGCAAAAACTACGGCTTCGTTCGGGATTGAGCCAAGAGTTGCAATGCTCTCTTATTCAACCGGAGACAGCGGGACGGGAGCAGATGTTGAGAAAGTAAGAGAAGCTACAAATATTGTAAAATCAAAAAATCCCGAACTGCTTATAGAGGGACCTATTCAGTATGATGCCGCCATAGATATTGATGTAGCGCAGACAAAACTTCCCGACTCAAAAGTTGCTGGACATGCAACCGTATTTATCTTTCCGGATCTTAATACGGGAAACAATACCTATAAGGCTGTGCAGCGTTCGAGTGATGCGGTTGCTATCGGACCGATACTTCAGGGGCTCAATAAGCCTATTAATGACTTAAGTCGGGGATGCCTTGTTGCAGATATCGTCAATACCGTCGCCATTACGGCAATACAGGCAGGGCAAAACAGATGAAGATTGCAGTAATAAACTCCGGAAGTTCTTCTATAAAATTTCAACTTTTTTGTATCGAAAAAAAGAGCGTTTTAGCCCATGTTCTTGTGGAGAAAATTGGTGAATCCAGTTCTTTGGCACGGCTTGAATATGAGGATAAAAAGTTCGTTATTACATCTGTCATTAAAAATCATCATGAGGGGCTTGACCGGATTATTGCACTTTTGTCGGAACATGAAATCTTACAAGATTTTACTTCGCTTCAGGCTATCGGACACAGAGTCGTACACGGAGGGGAAGATTTTCATGAAGCGACAGTTGTGGATGAAAATGTAATACAAAAGATTAAAAATTTAATTCCCCTTGCTCCCCTTCATAATCCGGCAAATTTAGAGGGAATTTTAGTAGCAAGAGAAAAAGCACCTTTAGTTCCTCAAATAGCGGTTTTTGATACATCTTTTCATTTCCACATGCCAAGAGAGGCTTTTTTATATGCGATTGATTATGCAATGTATGAGAAGCACAAGATAAGAAAATACGGCTTTCACGGCACTTCTCATGCTTATGTGCTCAAGCAATGTGCAAAACATTTGAAAAAAAGTGCAGAAGAGTTGAATATTATTACCCTTCATCTTGGCAACGGAGCAAGTGCCTGTGCCATACAAAAAGGGATAAGTATTGATACCTCTATGGGTTTTACACCGCTTGAGGGCTTGGTGATGGGAACACGAAGCGGAGATATAGATCCTGCGGTAATCATCCATATACAAAGAGAATTAGGTATGAGTGTAAACGAGGTAGATGTTTTACTCAATAAAAAGTCCGGATTGCTCGGCATTTGCGGAAACAACGACACACGAAGCATCATAGACTCCGGTGATGAAAAATCACAACTTGCACTTCACATAATGACTAGACGGATAAAAAAATATATCGGCGGGTATATGGCACTTCTTGGGCATGTGGATGCTATTGTTTTTACAGGTGGTATAGGTGAGAATTCTGCTTATATAAGGGCGATGATACTGGATTCTTTTGGTTTTGGAATTGAACTTGAGAACACACTTAACAGCGCAAATGCTACTTTTATATCAAAAGAAAAAAGCAGTGTAAAACTTATGGTTATTAAAACTAATGAAGAACTTGAAATTGCAAATGAATGTTTGAGTATTTTAGAAAGAATGTGATAATTACAGGCTAAAAGCCTGTAAAAAAGTGGAAGACTAAAGTGGAGTTACGTTCTCAGCTTGTGGGCCTTTTTGACCTTCACCTAGTTCGAAAGTTACTTTTTGCCCTTCAGCTAAAGAAACACGACCATGACCTGAGTTGTTTACTTGACGAAAGTGTACGAATACATCCTTTCCGCCGTTATCTTGTTGAATAAATCCAAAACCTTTTTCTTCGTTGAACCATTTAACGGTTCCGTTTAGTAATTCTGCCATTGCAATACCTCTATTGTAAAAATTTACACTTCTTTGGGGAAGTGGAGTCAAAAATTGGAGAGTCTTTAGAGTTTAAATATACAAAATTACACACTAAAGATGAACTCGAGCCTCATCTTTTCATCGGCAAAAGTATATCATAAATATTCTGCAATTCCGCCAAGATGTTAAATTTCAGTAAGATTGGTTTATTCATTTTAAAAATATTACAAAATGACGATTTTGATGTCATAGTAAATTAAAAACTAAAAGAAGGGGTACGTTATGCAGATATCTTCAAGTTCAGGTAGTTTAAATTCTCTCTCTCAAACACAGATGAGTAAAGAGGGGTTGTCCGCCGTTAAAACCTTATATACGGAAAAACTTACAAAAGAAGAAGCGCTCGAATTACGTGAAACAATCAAACAAAATGCCAACGCTTTTGCCTTAGACTCTACGAATATTCAGGCTGGTGCTGCAAGTAAAGCGGATCAGTTTGCCAAGGATTATCAAGGCTTTCAAAGTTTTCTCTCAGGAATCGGTTATCAAGGAAAAAATATCGCTGATTTATCTCAAAGTGAAGCAACCGCACTTGTGAGTGAAGACGGTATATTCGGTGTTTCTCAAACATCTCAGAGAATTGCAGACTTTGTCATTAACGGTGCGGGCGGTGATGAAAAGCTCATGCGTGCCGGGCGCGAGGGAATGTTACAAGGTTTTAAAGAGGCTGAAAAAATGTGGGGCGGAAAGCTCCCTGATATTTCTCAACAGACTATGGCTAAGGCTACCGAAATGGTGGATAAAGCGATGTCGGATCTTGGATTTTCTATTTTAGATAAACAAGCCTAATTTTAAAAGTTACTTTGATATGATTGAGGATTCAATACATTAGGGTTACATATGAGATATGAGTTAAAAGATGAATATATAGAACTTTACAAGCTTTTGAAGCTTTTGGATTTGGTAGATAGCGGTGCGCAGGCTAAGTTGATTATTGCAGATGGTCATGTAAGACGAAACGGGGAGATAGAGTTGAGAAAAAGAGCCAAAATTATTTCCGGCGATACACTCGAGATAGCCGATGTTATCATAGAAGTTGCATAATGAAGGGTTTACTCTTTTTGGCTCTTCTTTTTAGTTTTGCATTTGGAGACTTTTTTATTGTCAGTGGTAATAAAAAAGTAAAAATGACACCGCTTGAGACGGGGAAAATAGATTTTTCTACTTTTTCTCAAATAGCCCACATTTATCGCGGTAATAATGAATTGCATGCCATAAGTGATGAGGCGGCTTTCAATCACAGACATCTCAACTTTCGATTGGCGACAATAGGTCTGACTCAAAGTAACTATAGTATTACGGAGTGGAGCGAAAAAACAAAAGAGGGAGCAGATACCTATGCGATAAACTTCGATAATTATACAAGAGACGATGGGGTAATGCTTCAGCTTTTTTACAAAAATAAATGGTACGCCGTTATTTTAGGCAATCCTTTGGAAATATTACAGGCTATGTTTTTGAAAATAGATGCTCAAAGTCCGGATTTAGATTTAAACAAGGCTATTTTTGCCCTAAAACAAGCAAGAACAGCATATCCATCGGATAATACATTCATAAATTTGGATAACAAATTAGAGAATATACGAGCTAGCAAGACCGATAACTCCGCCAAAAACTCCACCCCAGACAACAAGCCAGTCAAGGTGTTCTTTTATTAATTTTTGAACTATCTTCTCCAAGCATTCCCAATAGCGCTGTAATTGTTTTGTTGCAAAAAAGATACTTTCATGTAACATAAGCAAGCTAGTATTGCGAGATTCAAAAAAAATTCAGGAGCAAGAAATTGAGTAAAATTAAAATATCTGTAGCTAGTGCTGCAGTGATTGCATTAATGTCACTTACCGGTTGTAATAGTGATAGTGATTCATCGTCAAATACGAATGATGGAGTTGAAACGAGTATAGTTTCAAGAGCAGCTTTACCGGTAGGTGATGCTAATTGTCCAAATGGCGGTGCTGAAATCAAAATCGGTTTTGATACAAATAAAGATGGTGCTATAGATCAACTTACGCAAACTGAATATGTTTGTAATGGAACAAACGGTACTAATGGAACAAACGGTACAGATGGAACAAACGGTAC
>DZBD01000028.1 GCA_022729795.1 Sulfuricurvum sp.
ATATAAAATTCGGCGCATCATTGGCAAACAAAATTATATCGCCTGCCATGGTTTGGTTTGCCAAAACATTGACAAGTTTTGATTTGTCGGGGAGCATTATCTTTGTTTTTACATCAAGGTTTGCATCGAAGAGTTTGGCATTGAGGCTTCCCGTGACGATGACGATATCAAAGACTTTGTTTATAGCTTGGATAAGCTTGAGATTTAACGCATCAGAACTCTCAACAAGTCCCGGCGTGACGATAACTTTGCGTCCTGCGTGGAGTGAGCAGAGTCTTACACCCTCCAACATCCCGTCAATATTGCCGTTGTAGCCGTCATCTATGATTATTTTTCCGCCTGCTTTTATAAGTTGAAGTCTATGCTCAACGGGAGTTAAATTTTCTACGGCTTTACTTATCTCTTCGTTGCTCATGCCGAAACTTTTGGCGATTCGTACTGCTACGGCTATGTTCATGGTTTGAAAAGAACCTAAAATATCTGTGTGCAGAGATAAGATTTCATCGTCAAGTTTCATCTCAAAATCGGTTCCCTCAAGCGTGGCATGTGGATTTGTTATCTCATCACCGAAAAAAGTAACCTTGGCATGTGGTTCGTCTGTAACGGAGGTGTGTATAAAAGCACGCTCAAGCCTCGGAGATTGCATAATCTCAAGCTTAGTCGCAATGATATTTTGCAGAGATTTAAAATACTCTATATGCGCTTCTCCTACTTTGCCCACTACAACAGTTTGAGGCTCTAAAAAAGTGCTAATATCATAAATATCACCGCTTTGTCTCGCTCCTGCCTCGCAAACATAAATCTCGGTATTTTCGGGCAAAGAGTTGTTCACGTCTGCCATGATTCCGCCAAGAGTATTGACGCTTCTTGGAGTCGCATACGCTTTAAACTTTTTACTCAAAATCTGTGCTACAAAATTTTTGATACTTGTTTTACCGTAACTTCCCGTAATGCAGACTATTTGCAGATTTTTCATCTCACGAAGTTTCTTCTTTGCCTCTTTTTTATACGCCATAAAAAGAAACTTCTCTATCATCGTACTGCCGATGTATGCCAAAGCCAAAGGCATAAAAACACCGTAAGTTCCACATGCCGACTTCAGGGTGCAAAGCACGTCTTGAAACAAAACCAAAGAAACAAGAAGAATCAAGAATCTCTTCACTCTCCATGTCAAAATAAGCTTTTTATCAAGTCTTTTGTGCCAAATAAAAATGGCAGGTAAAATTGCAAAATAAAAAAAGATGATAAAAAACTTCTCCGTCGTATAGTACGCAATAAAAGGGATAAAAAAGTAGATGAGATGCCAGTGAGGTTTGTGATGTTTGAGAATTACACGAGAGAGTTTATAGTCATACCACTGCAAGTTTGTTATCAGATACCAACCCAAGACGCTCACAAAAAGTACGTTAGTAACAAATAAGACGAAGATTTCATAGTTTTGCATATTAGTGCTCCAAAGTTTTCAAAAATGTTTCTTCTATATGTTTTGCGATATTTTTTGCATGTTTCATAAAAAAATAGTGGTCGCCCTCATACACTTCAAGATGAGAATCCAGTATTAGTTTGTCTATTTTTTTTGCCGAGCTCAGAGGTGTGGCAGTGTCACTCTCCCCCCAGCATAAAAGCGCTTTGCCTCTATACTCTGCAAATTCTTTTGAAAAATCTTCATTGACTGCATTTTTAAAAGTTTGATACATCGGTTCACTCAAACTTTTGGCATCCGAAGCAACAAAAAAGCTTCTAAATTTTGCCAATCCAAACACTTTTAAAGCTTTAAAAAGTGCTATTTTTGCTTTAATTTTGAATGATTTTTCTACATAAATACCCGCACTTGCGACCAAAACAAGTACTGCAGGATCAAGTAAAAGTGCCACTTTTCCGCCAAAAGAGTGTCCCAAAATTATATCTTTGGATACGTTCATATGAATCATCAACAGCTCAACAATCCGTGCGTAATCTTTGGTTTGCAAAGCCATATTACATGTACTGCTTCCAAACCCCGGCAAATCTATATAAATATGACGAAAACTATCCATATAGGGTGAAAAAACGTTCTTCATTAAGTTTTTGTTACTTCCCCAACCATGCAAAATGATTATATCAACCTTGGCATGTGGATTGAGTATCTCATAACTAATATCCAAAGTATGTTGATTATACCGGATAGATTTAACCGCCATTATTTCCCTTTTGCTTTAGAAATAGAATGGATATACTCATAAGAAACCTGCGGTCTCTTGGCATGTGGAAGTGAAGAGGCAAGCATCTCTATGGAAGAGGCAAAATCTTCAAACAAATAGTTTGCCATGGAGCCGGGAATAGGATTGATTTCATTTAAATAAACTTCATTGTCTATCACAAAAAAGTCGCATCGAATAAGAGAACCCTCAAACAAACCCTTATATACTTTTTCAAAATTTGTTTTGAGTTTTGCTACTAGTTTGTCTGTGATTGTGGCTTTGAGAACCTGCTCACTTCTGGAAAAATCCATATATTTTTTTTCAAAATCCAAAAATTCATTTTTTTGAGGTTCTTCAATAATAGAAAAGTAGATTTTGTCCTTCGCCATAAAACCTGCCAGATTGTACTCTTTTACTCCGCTGATAAAAGGTTCTGCAATAACGGCGCTGTCAAACTCAAAGGCAACATCCAAGGCATAATCAAGCTCACTTTCCTCTTTGACGATACTCACACCGATTGAGCTTCCAAGGCGTGCGGGTTTAATAATAACAGGATAAGGGATTGTCAAATTTTTATGCTCGTTGGATGTTAAAACTTCATACTGTAGAGTTTTTATTTTTTTCGCATCACACAAGTATTTCGTATAGCGTTTATCGTAGGAAAAAACACTCGCATCCATTCTAGGACCGATATATTTTAAAGAAAAAAACTCCAAAAGTGCCGCCATTGTTCCATCTTCACCGTCTGCGCCGTGAATAAGATTGAGTATTTTTGCACTATGTTTTATACTTGAAAAGAGGGTTTTTTGAACAAACCCTCCCTTAGACAACTGTAATTTTGGCATTTTTTTATGCTCACCTTTGGAAAAGGTTCTTGCTTTCATCTTCGAAGGATCAATAAGATAAAAAGTGTGATCCTGATCACAAAAAATAAAACCCAAATCAAACCCCGTGAGTTTGCCTTTGAGGGTTATAGCACTCACGATACTTATCTCATGTTCAAAACTGGCACCGCCGAATAAAATATTTAATTTCAAATTGTTCTTCCTTTTAAAGTGTTTGTAGTAATTTCAGAGCTTTTTTGACAAGTAATGCCGTATCTGTTTCATCACATTGGCTCAAAGCTTTGGATATTTTTTCTTTTGTAAATCCTAAAGACTCAAGAGCTTGACCGGCCTCACCGTAAGCCTTACTCTGAGGGGCAGAATTTGAAGATGTGAGTAATTCCACATCAAATCCGTTTAGCTCCACCAAAATACGACCTGCACTTTTTGGACCGATGCCGGGCACTTTTTGAACACCGCTTAGATTTTTGGTACTTACGAGCGTTGCGAATTGGTTTGGAGTATAGGTGGAACAAATCGCCATCGCAACCTTGGGACCTACTCCGCTAATTTTTACTAATTTTTCAAAAAGCTTTTTCTCGCTTGTATCCAAAAACCCGTACAAAAGCTGCGCATCTTCTCTTATCACATGTGAGGTAAATAATTTCACCTCTTTTTGACCAAGCGCCGAAAACGTATGAAGCGAAATAAAAACTTCATATACGACACCGCCTACATCCACATGCACAAAAGAAGGCTCTTTGTACTCTATCTTCCCTTTTAATCCTACTATCATTCTCTTAGTGCCTGAATCTCATAAATTCCCTCTTCAATTTCAACAAGTCCGAAAATTTTTTCCAAAGAGCCCTCTTGTGGCTTATATGTTATTTCTATAGGCGGCTTTACAAGTTTGAAACGGAGTTCATTATGCCCTACCCATCTGTCTCTATTGATGATTCTTGCATCAAATATATTCTCTTGAAAAGAGACTGTTTTTGTACTTAGTAACTGAAGTTTACTGTTTTTTTGTTCAAGTTCATTTGTTATTTCAGCCAAATGTTCTTGCATTTTTTTGAACTGTTTATATTTTTTCACAAAAGATTCCGGCATCTTTACACCGTTTTTTTGGTAATGTAACAATCTTCTTTTGACATCATTAAAAGAGCTTGTATTCTCTTGTATTACGCTTGTATATTTATCTATCTCTTGTTGCATTTTTTTCAAATCTATTCTAAGTTGCTTGATATTATCTTGGTTTTCATCAAGCCCCTCTTTTGCATCTTTTTTCAGCAAAGGGTCAATAGTAAAAATATTTTCACTTCCGTGAAGTTTTTTTATCTCTATAAGTTTTGAAGCAGTTGCTTTTACGTAAGAAGCGCAAACTTCGAGTCGTATTTCTCTGCCTCTAATCTCACCCCCTAAAGCTTGAGATATTGCAATATAATCCCCGTCTACCGTTCCGTGCTCAAGTCTTGTGATGTGAATGTTTTTACCGAATGCACTTCCCTTGTGTATATTAATATTAAGATCATCCGCGCGAACCATCGAAGTTTTATGCGTTTGTCCTCCTATATTTGCTTTATGCGCCGTCACCTTTGCGCTAGATCCTATATTCCCGTCAATCTCGATTTCGGTTACTTCTACTTCCATCCCTGTACCGATGGCATCTTTGAGGGAATCTTTTTCTTTGACGCTAATGGATACGTCAGAGTCTAAACCTGAGGAAATAGAACCGGTAGTTCTAAAACTTACTTCACCGATATCCACATCTGTTTTTATCGCATAAACACCACTCTCTAGCGCTATGTAGCCATTTTCTTTAGCAATATATTCTATGGAATTTTCTGTTTCTACCACCTGAATCGTATCATTGACGGAAAAAGTGGGTATATATTTTACTACCGGTTCCTTTGGACTTATAAATTCGCCGCGACAATTTCTGCCGGGTTTGCCCTCTTTTGGTTTAATATATTCTATGAGCACTTCATTTTGATAGACGCTTTTAATAAATCCCCTTGCAGCATAATTTACTTTTTTGTGCTCATCAACCGCCTCTTTTTTATCAAAATGCAAAAAAAGCGCATCATCCGTAGTCGGAGTAGGTTCATGACTTTGCGCAATCAAAAGAGTTTCATTTGCATCGTATATCGTAGTTCCTTGAACTCTAGCATGTGCCGATATTTTGGAAACAACACTCTCAAGCATTTCATCAAAAATATTAATTAATATTCCGGCACGAATCTTTTTTTTGTTTATAAGTATTAAAAGTTCTTGTTCTAACCTTGGGTGATATTCAAATTTTGAACCCTGTTTTATACTCAGATAAATCTTACATTTTGTGGCATTTGCACCCACGGATAGGTCAAAATGAGCATAGGAATCTTCTTCGTTTTTTGAAAAAATTTCTATTTCGTACATCTGCTTAATCTGAAAATAGGGGTTCAGTAATGCTGTTTGATCGTCTAACTCATGAAGCGCACTTTCTGAAACCTCTTTCCAGTCCGTTTCTTTTGTCCCGTCATTCATTCTCGTATATGTTTGTACATCCAAAAGATTAAAATCAAGACTCTCCATCCTGATATCATAAGCCTTTGCCAAATTCTGTAACTCTTTTGCCACATTTTGAGTTCGTATCACCGTAGGTCGAACTTTTTTAAGTGTTGTTTCTGTTTTTTTTTGAGAACCAAAGAGTGCCATTATTTATATACCAAACCAAAATTTAAAGAGTACATTTTAATCTAATATTTGTTAAACTTTCGTAAAAGTAATAAAGAAGCCCAATGTTTAAAGCAATTTTCACCAACAGTTTTGGTATTTTAGTATCTAGAATTTTAGGGTTTATCAGAGATATGTTCACCGCCTCAGCGCTAGGTGCGAGCATATACAGTGATATATTTTTTATCGCTTTTAAGCTTCCAAATCTTTTTCGCCGTATCTTCGCCGAGGGTGCTTTTACGCAATCTTTTATGCCGGCATTTGCACGCTCTTTGCATAAATCTATTTTTTCAGCCCATATATTTGTCCTCTTTTTATCTGTTATACTCATCATCACTCTCCTTGTGAACCTTTTACCGTCCTTTGTAACTACCGCTATTGCGGTGGGTTTTGACGAACAAACAATAGCATTGGCGGCACCCTTTGTTGCTATCAATTTTTGGTATCTTCCTCTGATTTTTATCGTCACTTTTTTGAGTACGCTTTTGCAATATAAGCACCATTTTGCTACATCCGCTTTTTCCACCGCACTTTTAAATATATCGCTTATTTTAGCTCTTTATTTTTCAGAGGACAAAAGCCAAAGCGAGATAGTGTATTACCTCAGTTTCGGGGTTGTTATAGGTGGTATTTTACAGCTTATCGTGCATCTTATCGCTATACGAAAATTGGGATTATCTAAGATGTTTTATGGCGGATTTAAATATCTGAGAGTCAAATCAAAGATTATCAAAAAAGAAACAAGAAAATTCCGCTCACAATTTTTTCCTGCAGTTTGGGGAAATTCCACGGCACAGGTGAGCGGATTTTTGGACACATTTTTTGCTTCTTTTCTTATCACAGGTTCTATCAGCTATCTCTATTATGCCAACCGCATATTTCAGCTTCCTTTGGCACTTTTTGCTATTGCGGTGTCCATCGCTTTATTTCCCCGTGTAGCAAGATTTCTCAAAAATTCCGATGAGGAAAAAGCTATGCTTTATATGAAAAAAGCTTTTTGGTTTTTGGCATTTATCCTTACTGCAAGTACGATTGGGGGAGTTGTATTAGCGCATGAGATTACAAAACTTTTGTTTGAAAGAGGCGCATTTACTACAAGCGATACGGATACGACAACGGCTATTTTGCAGATGTACATGTTGGGATTACTCCCCTTTGGACTTCAAAAACTCCTTTTGCTTTGGCTCTATGCCAAAGAGATGCAGATGCGCGCTGCAAAAATAGCAACCTTTTCTCTCATCGCCTACGTACTTTTCTCAGTCTCCCTCATCACCCCGATGGGAGCAAGCGGCTTGGCGCTTGCAAGTACGATAAGCGGTTTTGCTAGCTTTATTCTGACTGCCAAAGCATTTGGTGCAAAAAACTTTTTTGATATAATTCTCGACAAAAAAGCGATTTATCTTGTGTTTGCCGGCGTGTTATTTACCCTATTACTTTTACTTTTCAAGGAATTTATCCGTGTTTATTTATGATTCTGTACAAAAAACAAAACGACTTTTTACCCCTATGCAAGAGGGGAAAGCCTCCCTTTATGTTTGTGGACCGACTGTTTATGACGATGCGCATTTAGGACATGCTAAAAGTGCCTTGGTGTTTGATCTTTTGGTTCGTGTGTTAAAAGCTGAGGGCTATGAAGTGACTTATGCAAGGAACATCACCGATATTGACGACAAAATCATCAAAAAAGCGAGTGAGCAAAAAAAAGAGATACAAGAGATAACAAACTTTTACACCTCCTCTTTTCATGCAGAGATGGCTCGTCTTGGGGTGCAAAAACCCGATATTGAGCCAAAGGCTACCGAGAGTTTGGATGCAATGTTTGCACTAATTCAAAAGCTCATAGAAAGCGGGCATGCTTATAAAACCCAGAGCGGAGATGTGTACTTTGACACTGCAAGCGACCCTCTTTACTTAACTCTTTCAAAACGTATCCAAGAAGAAGATGAGAAACAAGAGCGGGTAGAGAATTCGGATCTGAAAAAAAATAGTGCCGACTTTGCTCTTTGGAAAAGTGTCAAAGAAGACTCTTTAAGCTTTGATTCCCCTTTTGGTGCCGGTCGTCCGGGTTGGCATGTGGAATGTTCTGCGATGATAGAAAAACACCTTGCAAATCCACATGCCGAGTATGCCGTAGATATCCACGGCGGCGGCGCGGATTTACTTTTTCCTCACCATGAAAATGAAGCGGCACAAACGAGATGTGCAACAAACCATACACTTGCAAACTACTGGATGCACAACGGTTTTGTCAATATTAATGGGCAAAAAATGTCCAAAAGTCTTGGAAACAGTTTCTTTTTGAAAGATGCGCTCAAAGTGTATGACGGTGAAGTGCTGAGATTTTATCTTTTAAGCACACATTATCGAGGGAATTTCAACTTTAATGAAGAGGATTTACTAGTCTCAAAAAAACGCCTTGACAAAATTTATAGACTCAAAAAACGTCTTTTCGGCTTGGCATGTGCAAACGAGAAAACAGCTTTTCAAAAAGCACTTCTTGATGCCTTAGGCGATGATCTTAATATCTCCTCAGCTCTGGCTCTTATCGATGAGATGATTGCAAAGGCAAACGAAACCCTCGATACGGCAGGAAAACACAAAGAACTCAAACGTGACACTCTTTCAAATCTGGCTTACATAGAAACTCTTTTGGGTTTTGGTGTCAAAAATCCGTTTGAGTATTTTCAAAGCGGAGTCGATGAAAAAACAAAAGCAAAAATAGCAGAACTTATAAGCCAAAGAGATGAGGCTAAAAAGGCAAAAGATTTTGCAACATCAGACACGATTCGTGATCTCATCTTGGCATGTGGAGTCACTATTATGGACACGCCGCAGGGAACTTTTTGGGAAAGTGTTTAGCGTGGATATTCAAGATATTTACGCACTTTTACAAAACAATTCTCACAATCTCACGGAGGAGTTTCAAAGACTTTTTCACGGGCGGGGAGGACTTTATGAGGGGTGGAACTTTTTAACTATCGATTCTATCGATACGATTTTAAGTGTCGCTCTTTATGCTCCGATGCCAAAAGAGCTTGAGGAAGAGCTCATAGAGATGCTTAAAACTTTTATAGCATCGCAAAGACACCGGACTATAGTGCTTCAAAAAAGATATCTCAAAGGTTCTCCGAGTGAAATTCTGATTGGGGAACTTCCAAATAATCTTTTTGTTGTGGAAAATAAAATACAAATCAAACTCAATCTTCTTAGCAACCAAAACAGCGGATATTTTCCCGACATGAAAAAAGGGAGAGAATTTGTAAGAGACAATGCAAAAGACAAACGGGTTTTAAACCTTTTTTCTTACACTTGCGCCTTTTCACTTGCGGCACTTTACGGAGGCGCTTTGAGCGTGCTCAATGTAGATATGAGCAAAAGTGCTCTCTCAACGGGAAGAGCGAATCACATCCTTAATAATATTGACACAAAAAAGGTACATTTTTTACCCTATAATATTCTCAAATCCTTCTCCGGACTTCGTAAAAAAGGACCTTTTGATTTCATTATCATCGACCCTCCAAGCTTTCAAAAAGGGAGTTTTGAAGCAACAAAAGATTATATAAAAATCATACAAAGACTCTCACAGCTGGCAAGTAATACCGCCACAGTGTTAGCCTGTCTTAACTCTACCGATTTGGATACAAAGTTTATCCTCAATCTTTTTGAAGAGTTTGCACCGGAATTTCAATTTGTAAAACGATTGGAAAACGTGGCAGAATTTGCAAATGCGGATGAAGAAAAATCTTTAAAAAATCTCATCTTTCAACGAGAAGTTTTATAGCTTGGCATGTGGATTTCCACATGCCAAGATACAAGTATTACTTAGCAAATACCTGTTTTAAGAGTGATGTAGTTTGAGCGGCAGGGTCTTTTCTGATTTCTGCTTCTTTTGTTGCAATCATTTTAAATAAACCATCGATAGATTTGCCTACGACATAATCCTCGATATTTGTGTCTGAAGCTCCCGGTATATAAGAATCTGCCCCTGCCATTTTCATATAACCCATCACTTTTGAACTGTCCACCGTTGTTTTTGCATGTTCTTTGTAATAAGAATCGACTTTGTTATAGTATCTACTTACATCATTTTCTTTCATCGTCTTTTGAACAATAGGCTTAATCATTGTTTTCAAAGATTCAGTCGTATTTTTTTTGAAATAATCTGTTGCAGCGTTATCACCTGAAGCTAAGATTTTTTTTGCATCCTCCATACTCATTTTATCAATTGCATCTACAAATATCTGTGCGGTTTTAGGCGCAGCCTGTGTTGCGGCAGTATTCATAGAAACCACTAAATCATCTACCATTTTATCTCCGCCGACTTTTCTTGCAATCCCCTCTACCGTAGCCAAATTGTCAGGCAAAGGGATTTTCACCTGCGCATTGTTTAAATAACCGTTTTCTTTGCCAAGCTGTTTTACGGCAAAGTCTGCACCCGATTTAAGCGCTTCTTTTAAACCGCTTGTAACCGTAGCCTCACTGAGTTTTGACGTTGAAGAGGAGCTTGTCCCTGAGACGGCTTGAACTCCGCTTGCTTCTTTTGCGGTGCTTACGGCTTCTTGTGCTAAACCGGAAAAATCAAACCCCATAGAAAGAGTCGAGGCAACTAAAATCGTAGATAGTACTAATTCTTTTTTCATAAATACACCTTTTTAAAATTTTCGGGATTATATACAAAAATCGGCTAACAACCCGTTTTTGACACTTGTGTACACATTTTCACCTTTGAGTTTTTTTACAATTGCAAGTGCAAAACAGATGGCGGTGGCAGGTCCGCGAGATGTCATAATATTTGCATCTTCTACTACCATAGCTATATCACCCCGATAACCCTCTTCTCTTATCTGCTCTTCGATAGAAGGGTAACATGTATAGTTTTGTTTTAAAACACCGGCTTTATGAAGAGCAAAAGGTGCCGCACAAATAGCCCCGATATATTTTTCTTTTGCATCCATCTCTTGAAGTAAACTTATAATATTTGCATCTTCAGCAAGAATATGTGTCCCGCCCCATCCGCCGGGAAGAACTATCATATCCAAAGTGTCGGCAGATACACTTTTCACCTGTATATCTGTTTGCACATGTATTCCGTTTGCCCCTTTGACTAGAGTATTTTCATCCAAAGAAGCTACCAAAACTTCTATCTTTGCACGTCTTAGAACATCTATAATGGACACAGCTTCTATCTCTTCAAATCCACATGCCAAGGGCACCAAAACTTTACTCATATCAACTCCTTCTCTCAACTGACTTGTGTTATGTTAGCAAATTTTTACCTTTATTCTAGTATAATCCTTCAATTTTTTAAAGTGGATTAGAAGCAATATGATTAATTATGAAAGTGTAAAACCTTGGCTTTTTAAGCTACAGCCGGAATCGGCACACCATTTAGTAGAGTGTGTGTTGAGACTTCCAAATTTTTGCCCGATACCGTTCAATTCGTTTCTTAGCTCCCACTTTATAAGTGATGCTATATTAACGCAAGAACTTTTTGGTCGTACTTTTTACAACCCCATAGGTCTGGGTGCCGGATTTGATAAAAATGCTACGATGGTGCGGGGCATTCAAGACTTAGGCTTCGGCTTTACCGAAATAGGAACCCTTACCCCTAAACCTCAAGAAGGCAATCCAAAGCCCCGAATGTTCAGGCATATCCAAGAAGAGAGTATTCAAAATGCTATGGGTTTCAATAATGAGGGCTTGTTAAAAGTACAAAAAAGACTTAAAAAAATCTACCCTTTTACAACTCCGATAGGGGTCAATATAGGCAAAAACAAGGTAACGCCGGAGAGTCAAGCAATCAATGACTATACTACGCTGATTAAAGCACTTCACTCTCTGGGTGATTACCTAGTTATCAATATCTCTTCACCCAATACTCCGGGTCTGCGAGACTTGCAAAATGAAGAGTTTATCACGAGACTTTTTGCAGAAGCTAAGGCAATAACAAACAAACCTATTTTGCTCAAAATAGCACCCGATATGAGCGTAGAAGATGCGGTTTTGCTCACGAAAATGGCTGTAGATAAAGGTGCAGACGGTATTATTGCTACTAACACTACAGTGGATTATTCCCTTGTAAAAGAGCCTAAAGATATCGGCGGACTCAGCGGTGGGGTACTCAAAGAAAAAAGTTTTAAAATCTTTGAAGCAATCGCAAAAGAACTTTACGGAAAAACGATACTTATTTCCGTGGGTGGGATTGATTCGGCGCAAGAGGCATATAAACGTATAAAAGCGGGCGCATCTTTAGTTCAAATCTACAGTGGACTTATTTTTCACGGTCCCGACATGATAAGAGATATTAATCTCCAACTCATCGAACTTTTAAAAGCTGACGGATATACAAATATTACACAGGCAATAGGTGCTGATAGAAAATGAAAATTTTCTTCACACTCATACTCATCTTAGGAACATTAATGGCATCATCGCTACCGACTTACGAAAGTAAAACACTCAAAAATGGACTTCAAATCGTTGTAATTCCACTTAAAAATAACACCAATGTAATTAGCACGGATATTTTCTATAAAGTAGGAAGCAGAAATGAAGTGATGGGCAAAACAGGCATAGCGCATATGCTTGAGCACATGAACTTCAAATCCACAAAAAATCTTCCGGCAGGAGAATTTGACAAACAAGTCAAAAAAATAGGCGGAGTAAACAATGCTTCTACAAGTTTTGATTATACGCATTATTTTATAAAGTCAAGTACGGACAATCTTGGAAAATCACTCAAACTTTACGCTGAGCTTATGCAAAATCTCAAGCTCAATGATGATGAATTTCAGCCTGAACGTGATGTTGTAACGGAAGAAAGAAGATGGAGAACAGATAATTCTCCGCTGGGGTATCTCTATTTTAAACTTTTCAATAATGCCTACGTATATCATCCGTATCATTGGACTCCAATCGGATTTATTAATGACATTAAAACATGGAAAATAGAAGATATAAAAGAGTTTCACAAAACATATTACCAACCAAGTAATGCTATTTTGATGGTAAGCGGTGACGTGAATCCAAAAGAGGTATTTGAAAAAGCGAAAAAAGAATTCGGAAAAATAAAAAATACGACTAAAATTCCTGACTTTAAATTTATAGAGCCTGAGCAAGACGGTGCCAAACGTATCATGATTCATAAAGAGAGCGAAGTAGAGATGCTAGCCATCACTTTTCATATCCCTGATTTTAAAGACCCTGACCAAATAACACTCAGTATGATTTCTCAGATTTTATATTCCGGAAAAAGTTCAAGGCTTTATAAAGAATTAGTGCAAAATAAGCAACTTGTAAACTCTATATACGCTTATAATATGGAAAATATCAATCCGGGGCTTTTTATCTTCTTGGCTACATGTAATCAAGGTGTCAAAGCCGAAGATGTAGAAAAAGAGCTTCTTGCACAGATAGAACTTATGAAAACAACGCAAGTAACAACAGCAGAGCTAGATAAAATAAAAATAAATACCAAATCTGATTTTATTTACTCATTGGAAAGTTCCACTTCAGTAGCAGAGCTTTTTGGTAGCTACCTTGTAAGAGGCGATTTAACTCCTCTTTTAAATTATGAAGAAAATATCAATAAAGTTACGGCAGAAAATGTTCAAGAAGCGGCAAATAAATATTTTAACTTTGATAAATCTACAACGCTTATATTGAAAAAAGGAACCAAATGAATATAATAACAGGTTCAACCACGGCACTCATCACTCCGTTTAAAAACGGGAAGTTGGATGAGCAGAGATATGCTGAGCTTATTAAAAGACAAATCAACAACGGCATTAACGCTGTTTGCCCCGTTGGAACCACGGGTGAGAGTGCAATGCTTACATACGATGAAGACAAAAGATGTATGGAAATCGCTGTTGAAGTATGTCGCGGTACGAGCACAAAAGTTCTTGCGGGTGCAGGAAGCAATTCTACGGCAGAGGCAATAGAAGCTGCAAAAACTGCACAAAAATGTGGTGTTGATGCCATCTTTTCCGTAGCACCTTATTATGTAAAACCCTCTCAAGAGGGACTTTATCAGCACTATAAAGCAATAGCAAACTCTGTACCTGAGCTTGCGTTTATGCTTTACAACGTTCCGGGACGTACAGTTGTAGATATCTCTGCAGACACCGTTATTAGATTGTTTGATGATGTGAACAATATCTACGGAATTAAAGAAGCAACCGGGAGCCTTGAGCGTACTATTGAGCTTCTTTCCCGTAGACCGGAACTTAAAGTATTTAGCGGTGATGATGCAATTGACTATCCTATTTTGGCTAACGGCGGAGCAGGAATCACCTCTGTCACATCTAATTTGCTTCCTGACTTAAAAAATCAATTAGTACAATTCGCATTGGAAGGAAATTTTGCAGCATCCAAAGCACTGAATGACAAACTTTTCCCTATCAATAAAGTACTATTTATTGAATCTAATCCTGTGATGATAAAAGCTGCAATGTACATAGCAGGACTCATAGACACCTTGGAGTATAGACTTCCTCTTGTTGCTCCAAGCTTGCAAAACATAAAAAAGTTAGAAGACATAATGAAAAACTATGAAATCAAAGGACTATAAATGACAGGAAAAACATTATTTGTAAGCGGCGGAACACGAGGAATCGGCAAGGCAATTGTTTATGCTTTTGCCCAAAAAGGGTGTAATGTTGCATTTACCTATGCTTCAAGTGCAGAAACTGCCAATGAAATCGTTTCTGATGTAGAATCAAAATACGGTGTAAAAGCACGTGCTTACTTGCTTAATATTTTAGAACCCGATACTTATAAAGATGTTTATAAACTTTTTGATGAAGATTTTGACAGACTTGATTTTTTCATCTCCAATGCAATTATTTCTGGTCGTGCCGTTGTAGGCGGTTTTGGTCCATTTATGAGACTAAAACCAAAAGGTCTTAATAATATCTATATTGCAACAGTAGATGCTTTTGTCGTAGGCGCACAAGAAGCTGCAAAAAGAATGGAAGCCGTAGGCGGGGGAAGTATCATCTCAATGAGTTCTACGGGCAATCTTGTTTACACTCCAAACTATGCAGGTCACGGCACAAACAAAGCGGCTGTAGAAGCTATGGTACGCTATGCAGCAGCGGAACTCGGTGAAAAAAATATTCGCGTCAATGCAGTTAGTGGCGGTCCAATCGATACCGATGCACTCAAAGCATTTCCAAACTATGAAGAAGTAAAAAAAGAAGTTGTCAAGCGTTCTCCTCTGAGCCGTATGGGTGAGGCTACAGATTTAACAGGTGCTTGTTTATTTTTATGTTCCAATGAGTCTTCGTGGCTTACGGGTCAAACAATCGTTATCGACGGCGGAACTACTTTTCAATAAGTAAATAATCATACAAAAAATAAGGATTTCAAATGAACAGAAGAGATGCATTAAGAGTAGCAGGGTTAGCAGCAGTAACCGTAGCAGTAGGCGCACAGGCAAAAATTCCTGAAGAATATATGAACCGTATTGAAATGAAACCGGTAAATCCTGCCAAACTAGATGCAGGTGAACTCAAGCACTCTCCGCTTGTCACACTAGAGAAAAAAGATAGCGCAGGATACACCATGGTACATATTTCGGTTGGGCAAGGCGGTATAATTCATCCAAGCACACAAGATCATTGGATTGATTTTATTGAACTTTATGCAGATAATAAACTCGTAGGAAAAAATATTTTAGAGCCGGAAATCTCTCGTGGAGCAACCTCTTTTGCGGTAAAGTTAGAGGGGATAAAAATTCTCACGGCAAAGGCAGGCTGTAACCTTCACGGTATTTGGGCAACAACAGTTACTTTATAAAAAAAATCACTCCAAAATCTCTTTTGGAGTGATTCAAAACTATTTACCGATTTTATCTGCAATCATTTGGATATCTGCATCAGACAAATCTTTCATTTGTGCTTGCATCAAGTCTTTCATAGCTCCGCCATAAGTTCCGTCTTGGTACCCTTTTAAAGATAAAACAATTTCTGCCTTGCTCATTTGCGCAATCACTTTACTTTTTTTGAGAGCTGTTTTTTCCCCGTTCATACCATGACAACCGGCACATTTTGTATATGCATCCGCTGTTAAAAGTGAACTAAAACCCAAAACTGCAACCAATACTATTAATTTTTTCATAACCGTTCTCCTTAATTGAATATATCATTTTATATTTTTCTTACTAAATGCAACTTGACTTGCATTACATTTTGGGTGCTAATTTATATTTTTTGGCAAGCAAAATTATACTTACTGCAAAAGCCAAAAACACTCCTACTATTATAAAAAAATGTTGCACTCCGAAATAACTTACAATCGGATGAAAAACAATAGGAGAGAAAAATTGTCCTAAAAAGAGTGCACTTGTAAAATAGCCTGAAGATTTTACTCTTTTAGAATGGTGTGCACGGCTGAGCATCCAAGCAGAAATATTTGTCATAAGTATCCCACCTCCAAACCCCATAATCGGCGATGTCAAGAAAAACAGATGTACATCATCCACTAAACCAATCAAAATAAATCCAAAACTAATAATTGCCATACCTATAATATATATAGTCGCAAAAGAAAATTTTTGTTTGAGCTTAGAAAAGCTCAAAGCACCCAATCCATTGGATAAAAATGCCAAGGCTATTACTCCCCCCGCCATCGTAGAACTTGCACCGAAAGTATTAATAATCAAAAAAGGCATTTGAGTAGGCAAGATATAAAAAACAAGCATCAGTAAAAAAGCAAGCAGATAAATTCCTAAAAGATTGGAATTGAAATCTACCTCCGTCTCTTGATGCACTATCTTCGTTTTTTCATCCAAAAACCGTATTGCAAAAGGAAGAAGTATAAAACCGATAAGATAAATTCCAAAAGCATATCTCCAATGGATATCTGCAAGTATTCCCCCTCCAAGAACAAAAACAACACCCCCAAGTGAGATAAAGGCACTTTGCATGCCCATAAATTTATGACGCGCTTCGCCTTGAAAATAATCTCCTACATAGGAGGTGGAGACAATCATCAAAACAGCCACGGCAACTCCAAGAAGAAGTCTGGAAAAAAGAATAAGATTTAAGCTTTCCAAATAGAGCCCTGCACTCCCGCTGAAGCCAAAAAATATAAGAGCAGCAATAACTGACTTATATCTTCCGACTTTATGAATGAGATGCCCTAAAAATACTGCTAAAAATGCGATTGATAACGAAGGCAAAGTTATCATTAATCTAGATAAAAACTCAATATTTTTTTCATCTAAAAAATAATCTTTGAGATGAGGCAAAGTAGTAATAACGGCAACATTAGACATCATTGTCGTCATGGCAATAAAAAGTAAAGTGAGTTTTGTGAGTGGACTAATATGTTGCAAATTCTTTTCTTCCTTTTGGGGTGTCTATTGTTATTTGAATATGTATTTTATCACAACAGAACCCTTCCCAAAAACAAATACCAAACTATCAAGTCTAAATAAGTAAGAAGTAGTTAAAATCTCACCATTATAAAATCAAGGATACTTTTGCTCAATCTCCCTAATACCTTAGCTTCACTTCGCATAGTACTAGCACCTTTAATGTTTTGGATTATATTAAATCCTCAGTATTTTACACAAAACGGTTATGACATCACTTGGAACTATTATTTTGCTTGCCTTTTATTTGTTCTTGCCTCTGCCACCGACTTTTTTGACGGCTATATCGCCAGAGAATGGAACCAGTCGACTCTTCTTGGAGCTATTTTAGATCCCCTTGCCGATAAAATGCTCACTCTTGCTGCATTTTTGGGACTGATGATGACAGGTGCAGCTTCTGCATGGGCTATCTATATTATTATTGTTCGTGAGCTTTTTATCACAGGAGTGAGAACAGTTGCCGTCACCGAGGGAATAAGCGTCAAAGCTTCTATGGCAGGCAAAGTTAAAACCGTCGTACAGATGATTGCTATAGGTTTTTTATTAATGCACTGGCCTTTTAGCACAGAACTACTTTGGCTAGCTGTTGCTATAACTGTGTATTCGGGCTTAGAATATCTCTGGGGATTTAAAAATGCACTTCTAAGGGAGAGTATATAATGGGCTGGTTGGTTTCGCTTTTAGTCCTCTCTGCTCTTATCTTTTTTCATGAATTGGGGCACTATCTTGCCGCAAGATTCATGGGTGTATATGTAGAAGTTTTTAGCATAGGTTTTGGGAGCAAGCTTTTTGCATTTCGTGCATGGGGCACCGAGTGGAGAATTGCTGCTATCCCCCTTGGCGGCTATGTTAAAATGAAAGGGCAAGACGATTCTGATCCCACCAAGAAAAGTCTTGATACCGATAGCTACAATGTAAAAACACCTTGGCAAAAAATATTTATTCTTTTGGCGGGTCCTTTTGCAAATTTTCTTTTGGCCTTTTTCCTTTACTTTGCCATCGCTCTTGGCGGACCGAATATACTCTCTCCGGTTATCGGTGAAATCACGAAAGATTCTCCCGCTTTTATAGCAGGTTTAGAATCAAATGACACAATTCTTTCTATCAACGGTGTGTCCATTTCCACATGGAAAGAGATGGCGGAAATAATATCCGATTCTGAAGGCTCCCTTTATCTTGAAATACAAAGAGGAGGATTCATTGAATATAAAACGCTCATACCAAAGCTTAGCCAAGCTACAAACATGTATGGAGAGAGTGTTCAAAAAAAGATGATAGGTATAGGCAGTGCCGGAGTTTCCCATAAGCTAGAACTAGGCATTAGCGAAACATTTACCTATGCTGCCGAGCAAACAGTATTTGCTTCAACACTTATTTTTACGGGTCTCAAAAAACTAATACTAGGAGAAGTTCCTGCAAAAGAGCTTGGAGGAGTTATAAGTATCGTAAAATTAACATCAGATGCAAGTGCCGCCGGCTGGATGAGCGTGCTCTTTTTTGCGGCTCTCATCTCTGTAAACCTTGGTGTTTTGAATCTTTTACCTATTCCTGCACTTGATGGAGGGCATATTATGTTTAATCTTTACGAGCTTATCTCAAGAAAAGAACCTAATGAAGCTATAATAGTAAAACTCACCATAGCAGGATGGGTGATTCTTTTCTCCCTTATGGGACTGGGACTTTACAACGACATCACACGGCTAGTAGGATAAACACAATGACAGAAATAGAATACAAATTATATATTGACAATGTAATACGAAGAGTTGAGACTGCAAGGCTCAAGGTAAGCAATCATCATATCGTCAAAATTGTTGCCGTGAGTAAATATTCCACATGCCAAGAGATAGAGGCGCTTTACAAGATAGGTCAGCGTGCTTTTGGTGAGAATAAGGTACAAGACCTCAAAGAAAAAGCTAATGAGATGAATGATTTGCCCCTAGAATGGCACTTTATTGGGAACCTTCAAAAAAATAAGATAAACAATCTGCTTGATATACGTCCTGCTCTCTTTCAGGCGCTGGATTCTTTGGAACTAGCGTATGAGTTGCAAAAAAAACTCGTATCAAGAGAGATGAGCCTTGATGTACTTTTGCAGATTAACTCTGCAAAAGAGGAATCTAAGCACGGAGTGATGCCGGAATCGGCATGTGGAATTTATAAGCAGATACAAGAAGAATGCCCCAATATAAATCTCAAAGGGGTCATGAGTATCGGTGCACACACGGATAACAAAGAGATTATTCAAAAGAGTTTCGAGACAACACACACTATTTTTAAGCAACTCGAAGGTGCAACTATATGTTCTATGGGGATGAGCGGCGACTTTGAACTAGCAATAGAGTGTGGCTCAAACATGGTGAGATTAGGTTCTATTATGTTTAATAAATAACTATTTCTTCAGAGCTCACTCGAGCTCTTTTTTTATAAATCCCTCTATTATGACGAATAAAATATAAAAAAAATCAACTTAAGCCGTCAATTTAATCTAAAAAAAGCTATAATTTATAAATATAATTCTATATTATTCTATTTATAAAATTTAGAATCAAAAATTTGATACGAAGGATTAAAAATGAAAATAGCAGTACCGGTTGACACGGACAAAGAAACAATCTTTAAAAGAACGGGGCATGCTCCTTTTTTTGCATTATATGAGGATGAAAATCTGCTTAGTGTTGTAGATAATCATCATGGCAAGGGTGAGCATGGCGCACATGAGAATCACGAGCATGATGAACACGAAAGCGATGAAGATCATGTGGCTCACCACAAAAAAGATATCTCCGCTTTGCAAGGATGTGATGTAATTTTAGTACAGGCCGTTGGTGAGCATATGCAAGAAGCACTAGATTCTTTGAATATTAAAATTAAAAAAATCAGAAAAAAAGACGGTCTCACTGCAAATGAGGCAGTGCAAAACTTTTTAAACAATAACTTATAAGGATTTTAAATGCAATTAGTATATCCGACAGACGAAGATATGGGGTATCTCAGCAAAAGAGGTGCTCATTTTGGCAAAGCAAAATTTTATACAATTGTTACAGTTGTAGAGAATGCCATAAGAGACGTAGAAGTTCATGTGAACCCGGGACATAGCGGTGGGGCATATAGATTAGAAAAAAGCAGTGTTCAAAGCACTTGTTCAACACACTAAAAGGAAAGAAATGACAAAAACTATATTTATGGAAAAATACCCGGTATTCTCTTTGGAGATTGCAAAACAAGAGACTACATTTCACAATGTAAATGAGATAATAGCTTATCTTAAAGATTTGATTCAAACGCATCCTATAGCTACTTTTATCAGTATTTTTGACCATTACGCACATACAAGCTTTATGGAAGACGGAATAATTAATCCTGAAATAAAAGATGCACAAAACTTGATTTTTTGTTTTGGAAAGCAGCTTCCAAGCACAAAAATATTAGCAGTCCGTCCAAGAAGTATAGGAGTGAGTGAACTCGTGGATTCATTTGTAATAGACTTTCTTGAAGTTCCAAACGAGCAGTTACATACAACGGTAGAAAATTGGGCTAAATCAATAGCCAACAAATAATTCCGCGCATTCATGCACGGAATAAAAATTAATTTATAACTTTTCTAGCACCTATGTCTTGTACAGGTCTATTATTTGGATGATGCATAACATTTAAAAACTCTTTTACCTGAGCAGGAGAAACCGTATCATAGGCTTTAAAAACCAACCATATCACACCTTCGCTACACGGTGGTGTGGTAAGTGAGCCCTCAAATCTATAATATTCTTTATCTTTAGGCAAAAACTCACTTATCTCTTGAGCAGAGATTGCAAGAGCTACTTTTTCATCACTCTTATGTGGCATTTTTTCCCATACTTTTTTGAGTAAAGAGTTCTCATTACCATTTTCGAATAAAATAGCTATAACAGCTAAAGATCCATCCTCAGCCACGTGCACCATATGCGCTTCAAGCGGAAAAGATTTCCCTTCCACAATATTTTCGCTTGGTGTATGAAAGTGAAATTGCTTTAAAACAAATACTTTACCATCTATTTTCATGCTACTGCCAGCTTCTAGGTTTACTTGAATAGTATGTCCATTGTTTAAAACCTCTGTCGTTGCACTGTCATAATGAAACTCTATTTTTTCCAAGTTAGTTGCATCTATCTCAACACTTTTTTTGATGTTAATCGGTGACTGATTATGTCCTAATTTGCACATAACATTATCAGACTCAAGCTCTCCCCAATGTTCCGGTCCCTCATGCCCTGAGTATCCCCAATGTGTCGTTTGAGTTCCTGCTAAAAGAACTGTAGCAAAAAGAGCAGCTGATGTGCTCATTACTAAAATTTTATTTAATTTCATAAAAATTCCTTTTTTATATTTTAAAAAGTATATCAAATATTTCGATATTAGATTAATGAATAATAGTAAGCTGCAAAAAAGTTTCTGTATCTGATTCAAATTAACACAAAGTAAACAAAAAAGTAAAATGTATTTTGAATTGATTAAGAGTTAGTAAAGGAAGTATTGTAGGACTTTAAAAATGGCGCGGTGGACGGGACTCGAACCCGCGACCCCCTGCGTGACAGGCAGGTAATCTAACCAACTGATCTACCACCGCGCATATAAAAATAAGTTATTTTGATTTTAGATGTGCTAAGATTTTAGCGAAGTGCACTTAGAGTGCATGAGCTTAAAGCTTCGTGCTTATAAAACAAAATATGGTGGGCATTACTGGACTCGAACCAGTGACATCTACCTTGTAAGGGTAGCGCTCTACCAACTGAGCTAAACGCCCTTTAAAAACACCAAAAATGGCGACCCCTAAAGGATTTGAACCTCTGTCTCTACCATGAAGTGATAGCGTCCTTGGCCACTAGACGAAAGGGTCACTTTCATACAACAGGTTTACAACAAAACAAATGGCGCGGTGGACGGGACTCGAACCCGCGACCCCCTGCGTGACAGGCAGGTAATCTAACCAACTGATCTAC
>DZBD01000029.1 GCA_022729795.1 Sulfuricurvum sp.
ACCAAGTTCTCTGTTTTTTTAAGGTTTTATTAAAATTTCATCGGATTGGGCTAGGATTGGGCTAAAAAATGTATTTCCAATAACCAAACTTAAAGAATAATTTGGTAAAATTCCGCTTCAACTTTATGCATTTATGTATAACTGTTAGATTATTATACCCATCAGGAGGCTATTATGGCTTTAGATTTGGCTAAAAAACAAGAAATTGTTGCAAAGTTTGGACGTAAAGAAAATGATACAGGCTCAAGTGAAGTTCAAATTGCACTTTTAACTGCAAGAATTGTTGAATTAACACAGCACCTTAAAACATTCACAAAGGATCATGCTTCAAGACTTGGTCTATTAAAACTAGTTGGACAGCGTCGCCGTCTCATGAAATATTTCAAAAGAACGAACAAAGACGCATATATGAAACTAATAGAAGAATTAGGTATTCGTGATAATATTTAATTCTTAATTGTTATTTTTTAATTCTTCTTTTTAAATAAACCCCTTCTGTAAGGGGTTTTATTCTCTTTCCCCTCCCCCTTTATATTAATAAAAATCATTATATTTTTTTATAATTGTAACTTTAAGGCAATATTATAATTATTTTTTAAATCATCACCTTTAACTCACCCATTTTTATATATTTATTAGTTTTGAAATAGTATGCTGTGATAAATCAATTTTTGCGGAGGTCTATGGTGTCAAAAAATAATATTGATAGTAATACTGAAGGCTTAACTTTTTTAGAAAGTGGTGAGGTGTTGTACAATGATTTATACCTTTTATCTGAAACAGATGAGAAAGGGATAGTTGAATATGCAAGTGATTCTTTTTTGAGAATAGCGGGTATGCGAACAGAAGACATTATAGGGCAACCTCATAATGTCGTTCGTCATGCTGATATGCCTCGTGCAGCTTTTAAATCTCTTTGGGATGATGTGCAAAATAAAGGTTTTTGGACAGGCTATGTAAAAAATGCTCGTAAAGGCGGGGGATACTATTGGGTTTATGCGACTGTTTTACGTTCAGTAGATAGCAATGGAAATACTAAATATGTTTCTATTAGAATTAAGCCATCAAGAGAAGATATCAAAAAAGCCGAAGAGCTTTATTCAACATTAGATTAATAATAAAAGGATTTTGTAATGGCATTAATTAGAAAAAATACTCTCTCTTCAGGTTCATCTTCTTCATCTGCGTCTTCAATGATATCTGCTGGTGGAGATAAAAGAAAGCAGAGAACTTTAGCAAAACAACAACAAATTAGTGAAAGTATTGCCGGCGTATCTATGACTATACTTGAAAATGCTCAAGAAAGTGTAAGCGCAATTGAACAGTTAAAATCATCTATGGAGCAAATTGCAACTGCTGCTGAAGAAAATAGCGGAGCTAGCGAGCAAGCACTATTAAACGTCAAAGGTATTAATTCAAATATCAATAGAATGAAATCGACTATTGACTCCGTAATATCATCCACTTTGGCTTCCGGTGACTATATAATGGCTTCCGTAAATAAGATAAATGAATCTGTAGTACGTATGGATACGGCGGTTAAAGTAGCAGTTGCTTCGTCTAAAAAAAGTGAAGAGCTAAAAGTATCCTCGCAAAATATTGGCGATGCCGTAGGATTTATTGCAAAAATTGCAGATCAAACAAATTTATTAGCTTTAAATGCAGCAATAGAGGCTTCTCGCGCTAAGGAACACGGAAAAGGTTTTGCCGTTGTTGCAGATGAGACACGTTCATTGGCGGGAGAGAGTGAAAAAAATGCTGATTTTATCTCTGAACTTGTAAATAAAATTCAAGCAAGTATAGATAATATTATCAAAAGTATCGGAGCAACAACTACAATTATTTCAGCAAACGGTACCAAAGGAAATGATCTTAGTTTAAAAATGGAAGAGCTTACTAAAATAGCTGTATATTCCGTCGAAGCTGCTAGAAACGTGAATGTTTATACACAAAGACTCGGTGATTTTGCTGGTAAGATTAATGAAGGCTCGCAAGATATTGCAAGTGCTTCTCGTTCTATTGCACTTTCTGTTGAAAAAACACTCAATGGTATTGATATTCAATCAGATGCGCTTTCACAGACAGAAGATGATATTAAAGAACTTTCATCTTTGGCGGAAGAATTGAAATATTCTACCGATACTATGAAATCTGCAGAAGATATAGCCTTGTCTGCAGACACTATCGGTAGTTCTATGGAGGATATTCAAAATGCTTTAGAAGATGTTACAAATGCTTTAAACCAGATAGAAACCTCATCTCATACTACAAATCAAAGCGCACTAAATAATAAAGAATTGATTATAAAAGGTATTGTTGCAGCAAAAGATATTGATAAACTAATAGAAATAGCTCGCCGTAATTTTGATTTATTAAAAGTATCTTTTAATTCTGTAAAATCTACGGTTATTGAAATTCGTGAAGCATTCAGCGGTTCGGTATCTCAAGGTAATGACGCAGCAAGTGAGTTGAATGTCATCGTAAAAGAGACAAAAAGTGTCGATAAAACAGTACGGAGTATATCTAATTCTATCGTTCAGCTAAATATGCTTGCAATTAGTGGGTCTATAGAAGCAGCTCGTGCCGGAGATTTTGGAAAAGGTTTTGCCGTAGTAAGTTCAGACATTAGAAATTTGGCAAAAGACTCTGAATCCAATACGGAAAAAATTAATGACATTGTCGAATCAATGAATTTGGAAATAGATGTAGTCAAAACAGATTGGAATAATCTTTTAACGTCTCAAGGAAATGAACAGGCATCCATAGATGTTTTAATTAACGATATAGTTAAAATTACAAATATGCTAGTAGATTTGCTCGATAAATATACCGGACTTAAAACGATAAATGATCAAAATATTGAAGGAATGAATCAAGTTATGATTGGAATTAACGAAATTCAAAAAGCAGTGGAGCTCAGTGCCAGAAATGCCATGGAATCTCGTAAAGCGAGTGAGTTGATTATTGAGACGGTTTCACATATTGGTGAAGGTGTTGAAGAGTTGGCAGTTATGGCAGATGAACTTCAACAAGGCTGATTGAATGCAAATTGAAGAGATATTAATTATAAAAAATGGTTCTGAGAATTATGGTATTTCGACTGAGGAGATAAATCAAATTTCCAGAGTACCTATTTTGATGCCTCTTCCTTTGAGACCGGTTGGAGTTCGAGGTCTCTGTTCTGTTGGTGGGAACATAGTAACTATCATGGATATGAATCTTTTGTTAGAGATACAAGAAGTAAAGTATGAGGCTGAAAAAAGCAGACTCATTAGCTTAAGTGGCAAACATTCTTCTAGTGCCCTGCTTGTTAGTGAAGTTTTTAATACAGTCGAAGTTGACGATAAAAACATAGAATATATAAATATAGAAAATGATCCTGTTATTGCAATTTATAAATATAATGATTTGTTAGTTCAAGTTTTATCTTTAGATATTTTGGTTTTAAAGATTAAAAAAGTTTCTATTGGGGCTAAAGAAGTAAAAAATGGCAAAATGAAGACCACTGTAGCAAAAGAAGAAGATAGCATAAGATTTTTAATCTTCACTATGGACAATGAAACTTTTGCTTTAAATATAGAATATTTAAGAGAAATAATATTAGCTGATATAAATTTTACCGCAATGGTCGGTAGTCTACCAGAAGTAAAAGGGCTAACCACATTGAGGGATGAACTAATTGTAGTTGTAGACTTGAGATTATATTATGGATTTAATGCGAACACAAATGATAGTAATCGTGTTTTAATCGTGTCACATAATGGGAAAAAAATAGGTTTGTTAGTAGATGGCATAGTCGATATTAGGAATTTTCTTTTAAAAGATATAGAATATATGAGTGAAGCTTTTGAAGATAATAAAGTCACAGGTGTAATTCACGATAATAATTCCTTAATATCTTTTTTTGATAGTAGTGTCTTAGAACAACTTTTTATGGAAAATAAATCTTTCATTGATTCAAGCAATGAAAAAGTTTTTTTAGAAGATTCTACGGATATTATAACGGAAGTAATAGTGTTTAAGCTCTCAGACAACGAGTATGCATTTGAAGTTGAAAATGTGGCTGAGATTATTGATATTATAAAATCAACAGAAGTTGCTTTTTCAAATGAATTAGTAGATGGAATTATCAATATTAGAGGACAAATAGTAACTATTGTATCTTTATTCAAAAAATTAAATATTCCAACCACAATGAGTGAAAATTCTAAAATTATTATTTGTCATATAGACGATATGAAAATAGGATTCGTTGTAGATAGTGTTAGTGATATTTTAAGTGTACGTAAAAATGAAATAAAAGAACATGAAAATGAACTTTTTACGAATATATTACATTTAGATAATGGCAATAGACTTGTATTATCTATGGATATTAGTAAAATACTTCAAAACAAGGAACAGTAATGACTAAAAAAGTACTGATAGTCGATGACTCTGCTTTAGTTAGAAAACAGTTGTCTGAGATAATTTCTACTCTTAATTACGATATAGAATTTGCTAAAAATGGTAAAGAAGCCGTTGATAAAGCTACGGCTTTTCAATATGATGTAATTACCATGGATATAAATATGCCGGTTATGGATGGTATTGAGGCTGTAAGACAAATAATGAAAGCTAAGCCTACTGCAATTCTAATGGTGAGTTCGCTAACAACAGCGGATGCAAATATAACTATGGATGCTCTTAATCTAGGCGCGATAGATTATATTTCTAAGCCGGGGACAATGAATATAGGCAAGAGTGAGAATAGAGAAGATATCTTACAAAAAGTAAAATCGCTGAGTCTTATCCCTGTGAGAAGGTTGCAAAGACAGGCAATAAGACCTCCCCTTAGAGAAAGAAAAAAAACTGAGCAAACACTAAAAGTTAATGAAAATAAAGTTATAAATAAAGAGATAAAAAAAATAATTTTGATAGGTTCTTCAACGGGCGGTCCCGGTCTTATAGAACAAATTTGTGCATCTTTACCTGCGAATTATAAATATCCTGTGTGCATCGTGCAGCACATGCCGGCTCAGTTTACCAGTGCTTTTGCAGCAAGACTAAATCGTACCAGTGCTTTAGACGTACATGAAAGTGCACAAAATATGGAACTTTTGCCCGGTAATATTTATGTGGCACGAGGTGGGGTACATATGAATTTTATAAAAAAAGTATCTGGAAAATTCCTTATAAGAGAAGATGAAAATAAAGGTAATAATTTTTTTCAACCAAGCGTAAATAATATGATGTTGAGTGCTTTAGAAACTTTTGATCCCTCTATTCTCGTTGGTGTAATTTTAACAGGCATTGGTGATGATGGTGCAGATGCAATGGTAAAATTAAAAAAAAGCGGAGCCTATACGCTTGGAGAAAGTGAAGCAAGTGCTACAGTCTATGGAATGCCAAAAGAAGCATACGATAGAGGTGGAGTAACTGAGCAACTTGATTTTCCTCAAATACTTAAAAGAATTGCAACACTAAAGTAGGAGATAAGAATGGCTTTAATAAAAAAACATTTAGAACAAAACATTGAGGAACTACCGTCTTTTATGACTCTTGAAGATGCGATAGATTTTTTTGAATCAAACGATGATATAGATAAAAAAAGTTATGCTATTGAAGAAATTTCTAAACTTTACGGAGGTGGAGATTATTTAGTATCTTGTATTGCAAATTCTGAAACTGATAGAAATATCGCAACTAAAATTGCTGCAGCAATAGCAAATATGGATCCGGATAATGCTCCGATAGAGTCGATAATGAATTTGTTAAAATTGCATAATGCTTATGCTAGAAATCTCGGAATTTCTATATTGAGAGATTTCGGAGATTCTATAAGATACTATATAGTGAAATTTTTAATAGGTGATGACAGGGATTTGCGCATTTTTGCAATTAATGTTTTGGGTGACGTTAATTTTGCAGAATCCAGAGATATGCTAATTGAACTTTTGGAAACTGAACAAGATATAAATGTAGCAATGACAGCCGTTGATTATATGGGAGAGATTGGTGAACCGGAGGATATACCTTTATTGGAATCCTTAAAAGAGCGATTTCATGGTGACTTTTATGCAGATTTTGCAATAAATGGTGCTATTAAATTGATTAAAGGTTAATTAAAATGGCATATCTTTTATCAAAAGAAAATTTTTCAAAAATGGGTGAATTTATTTATAGGAAAAGTGGAATATTCTTGGAAGAAGAGAAACATTTTGAAAAATTAGCAAAATATATTGATAGTCGTTCGGGTGTTCTGGGATTTGATAACTTTAGAAAATATTTTTTTAAGCTTCGATTTGAAGATAAAGATGGAGAAGAATTTCAAGAGTTGATGAATAGCATCACAGTAAACGAAACGTATTTTTTTAGGGAAAAAGATCAGTTTGAAGTTCTTGTAAATAATATTTTACCTGAATTACATAGAGTTTTGCCGGTTTCAAAGCCAATAAGAATTTTATCATCTCCATGTTCCACCGGGGAAGAACCTTATTCTATGATTTTACATATACTTGAAGAGGGCAATATTGTCGAAAAAAGAGATATAGAAATAATTGGAATAGACATAGATTCAACGGTAATAAAAAAAGCAAAATTAGCAAAGTATAGTGAAAGATCGGTACATGCAATACCGAAAAATATCTTAGCAAAATGGTTTCAAAAAAAGACTCTAGGATATGACCTCATTGAAGATTTGCATGGAACTGTTGATTTTAAAGTGGCAAATGTTTTTGATCGGGCACAGATGAGAAAATTAGGAAAATTTGATGTGATTTTTTCAAGAAATATGTTAATATATTTTGATGATGCATCTCGCAAAGAGGTAGCAATGACATTTTATGATATGTTAAATCCAGGTGGTTATGTTCTTTTAGGGCATGCTGAGTATATGAGTCGTATTGTTTCTGTTTTTAATGCAAAAAAAATAGATAATACTTTAATTTATCAAAAATAGGAGAAAATATGCCATTAGTAATATTTGTAGACGATAGTGAAACAGCTTTAGCTTCCACGAGAATGGTTACCAATTCGATGCCGATAGAAGTGAAGCAGTATACGCAAGCACAGGTTGCATTAGCTGAAATCAAAGCCGGCATGGTGCCTGATTTAATAATAACGGATTTGAATATGCCGGTCATGAATGGATTTGAATTTTTGGCTGCACTAAGAAAAGTTTCATCTACGAGCAGAACCCCATGTCTTATGCTAACAACAGAAACAAAAGCGGAACTAAAACAACAGGGCAAAGAACTGGGTTTAACCGGCTGGATTGTTAAGCCATTTAATCCTGCTCAGTTAAAGCAAGCCATTACTAGAGTGCTTCGTTTACCATAAACGTGGAAGATCAAATGAATATGCTTGCATCAATCAATGGACTGTTGACACACATAAAAGAGGTCGAACTCGATACTATAAAACTTTCCCAAGAATCTATGCTTATTTTAGGTGAATTTATAGAAAAGAATGCAATTGAGTTGGATGAAAATACTGCAAGAGCATTACAGTATCAAGATATTATTTCTCAACAGCTAAGTGCAACTATAGATGCTATTGAAAGTGTTCAAAAAAGTATTAATATTTTTGAAGCTGCTTATAGATCTGATGAAAAAGTTGCCAGTGATAGTTTGGATAAATTACAAAATAAATTAAGTAATGCGCTTTCTTTAGCACAAAGTAAAAGAGAAGCATTCTCGGGGAATGTTCATAGTGATGAAGATTCTATAGAATTTTTTTAGGAGAAATTATGGCAACAGTTATGGTAGTAGATGATTCCAAAACAGTAAGAAGTTATCATGGAACTATACTTAAGTCGATGGGGATTGATGTTTTAGAAGCTGAAAATGGGATGGAAGCTTTAGAAAAAAGTTTAGAATCCGACATTGATATGTATTTAGTTGATGTTAACATGCCAATTATGGATGGGTATTCTTTCGTTAAAGATTTGCGTGCTCAAAATGTACACAAAACTGTTCCTATTATCATGATAACAACTCAAGAAAAAGAAGAAGATAAGATAAGTGCCTACAAAGTAGGTGCCAATCTTTTTGTAACTAAACCTATTAAGCCTGAAGAACTTAAAGCATATATAAAAATCTTAGTAGAGAGTTAGGGGGATATCATGGATCCATTATTAGAACAGTTTTTACAAGAAGCAAGAGAAAACCTAGCATTTATTGAACAAAATATTGATAATATCGGTTCAGATGATCCGGAACTTTTAAATTCTGTATTTCGTGCTGCACATACATTGAAGGGTGGAAGCGGCATTGTCGGCTTTGATTCTGTTAAGAATATAACACATTATGCAGAAGATTTATTGGATATGCTCAGATCTCATAAAATTGATTTTGTCTCCAGTATGACAGAAGTACTTTATGATGCTTTTGATGAAGTTATGAATCTTATCGAAGCTGCTGAAGAAACTTCCGGTATTGTAGAAGCCGATGATGAGACTATAGCTAGGATTATTGAAAATCTAAATAAGCAAATGGGTAAAACCGGTTTAGTTGCAAATATTTGGCATGTGCCTTTTATGCTCGTTGAAGATATACAAGCAATTGTTAATAGACCTATGCAGGCAATTCGAGAAGTGAACTCTTTAAAAATAAATTTTAAAGATACAGAGATTAATGAAGAATTTTGTGCTCAGGAACATTTATATGCCGTAATATTTGACGTAGATGAATCCTGTATGGTTTACGGTAATGATCCCATATATGCTTTATCACTTTTAGAAGAGAAAGTTTTAGGTGTGTATTCATGTATAACTAATGAGAATGCAAAATCTATTTTGAGTGGAATTGAAGATGAAGATGGCTTGTTATTACGAACACAAATTATGGCATTTATCTATGCTAAATATGAAAATATAGAAGATTCTCTTTTTAACTTTATTGATGAGATTCAACTTTTGCCTTTGGATATAGTAACACTATTGAGTATTAACGTTGGAGATCATGGGCATCGGTTAGATTTGCTCAAAGAACTCTCAAATGTAATAAAATTTCATGATATTGCCAGTCTTGCAAGCAATGTAGAAAAATCAATGGGGTTAGTAGGTGAAAATACCTTGCAATATGCACAACTTCAAAGATTTTTGGATATCTCATCTCTTATAAAAGATAGTGATATTCCCCATTTGGAGAAGTTTTTTTCTAATCTTTATAAGGGTGAAGTTTATAGAGCTGACGAAGAATTTATTGGTAATGTTACTATTGAAGAACAAGAACCGAAACAAAAAAAACTAGAAAAAGAGTTTACAAATCAGCCGATACATAAAGAAGTTGCCAAAACAGATGAAAACGTAAAAGCTACTTTACAAGGTATTATCAAACAACAATATAAGTCCTTGTCATATGCACAAAGTGAAGATGACTTGAAGAGAATTATACGTATTATTGATAGTATGAGAAAATATATTCCTGATATTCCAAGTACTTTTCATTCTAAAAGTGATGTGTCTAATTTTTTGAAGTCACAACTAAAAATAGAAGATTTGGAAGATGTAACTGAGGATATACCAAGTATTACTGCTGAAGTTGCTCATTTCAAAGAAAAAAATGAAACGGTAGATTTTGTTCAAGAGCCTATAGATACAAAAACATATAATCAGAACAAAGAAAGTATAAAAGAGGAATCTAAAAAATCTCTTGTCGGCAAAACAGTAAAAATAGATCAAGAATCTATAGATAGTCTCATGAATGTTGTCGGTGAACTTCTGGTTGCTAAAAATTCCTTACCGTATTTAGCAGAAAATGTTATAAGTATGAGCCATGAAACTATAAAGCGAGAGATTATGGAAAAATATATTTTTATTAATCGTCTCTCAGAACAACTTCAAGATTTAACTATGGGCATGAGGATGCTCCCAATGACATATGTTTTTGACAGATATCCAAAGCTTGTGCGTGACATGGCAAAAAAGCTTGGTAAAAATGTAAAATTAGAAATGGACGGCGGAGAAACTAAGCTTGATAAAAATATGATAGAGATGTTAGCAGACCCAATGGTTCATATTATGAGAAATTCTCTTGACCATGGAATAGAAACGCCTGAAATAAGAGAGCAAAAAGGTAAAGATGCTACCGGAACTATCAGGTTGAGAGCTTATGCACAATCAGATAAAATTATAGTAGAAATTATAGATGACGGTGCTGGTATCAATATACAAAGAGTTGCTAATAAAGTTCTTGAGAAAGGACTTTTGACTTATGAGCAAATTGATGCACTTAGCGAAGAAGAAAAAGCTGAGTTGATACTTCTTCCTGGACTCTCAACTGTTGAGAGTATCAGTGAATATAGCGGTCGCGGTGTCGGCATGGATGTTGTTAAAAAATCTGTTGAAAGTTTTGGCGGAACAATAAATATTAAGACCATAGCTAACAAAGGAACTACGATTACCTTAGCAATTCCAGTATCTTTAGCTGTGACATCCTTACTTCATATTATGATGAATGATATTCATTACGGCATTCCTATGGACAGTGTTTCAGAAACAGTAAAATTAGAAAAAGATGAGATAGAATATTTACACAATGAACCTTTTATTTACATACGAGGAGAAGTGATTCCGTTATTGTTTATTAAATCTATGCTGAATGAAGAGATTATGAAAAATGAGCCCTTGTCTATAGTAGTCTTGAACATTAAAGACAATCTCTTAGCTGTAGTTGTAAATAAATTTTTAGGTCAATTAGATGTTGTTCAAAAACAACTTGTCGGGATAATGGAAGGACATCCGTTATTTAGCGGTACAGCACTTTTAGGCAATGGTCAAATTATAATGTCCATTGATCCGCTTGGACTTTTGAGTATTTCACAAAAGTTAAAAGAAGATATTCAGGTAGCCTGAGGGGAGTTTAAATGACAAACGATTTAATAGTTTTTAGTATAAGAAATAATCGGTACGCACTCAATATTGAAAATGTCCAAAGAATTATTCAGGCAAAAGAATTGATTGATATTCCAAATGCGCATAAATTAATAGACGGAATGATGTCTTATGAGCATGGAGTCATCAAAGTTTTGAATTTTCGCCGATTAACAGGACTTATCTCTTATGATGAAGAATTAAAAGAATTATTTTTAAAGCTTAAAAATGCACATCAAGATTGGATAGATGAGTTGAAAAATTCGGTTGAACACGGAACGGTATTTCGTAAAACTACCGATTCTCATAAATGTGAACTCGGCATGTGGCTGGATAATTTCAACTCTTATGATGACAGAGTTTCAGCAGTACTCATAGATCTTATGAGAAATCATAAACATTTGCATGATTCGGGTGGAGATGCTCTAATGCTTCATAAAACCGATGCAGCAAAGGCTCTCTTTATGGTAAACAAAGATATTTATGATACTTTTAATATTACTATGGGTTATGTAGATCAGTTTATATCGGAACTCGCAAGGGTTGCAAATTCTTTACAAAAGTTGATTATTTATGAAAAAAACGGCACTATTTTCGGAATAAAAGTAGATACTATAGAAGATATTGTCCACGTGGAAGATTCTCAAATTATTCATGCCGATAAAGAATATAAAGTAAGTGAGTTTCTAGAGCTTCAGGGCGTATTGGACGTAGAGGGTACTTTAATAAATGTGATTAAATCACTGAATATACCTAGATAAGGGGATACTATGTCAATTATATTTGAAAATAATCAAGTGAATTTTTCGGCAGTTGTGTATGAAGACGAAGTGATACCATTAAGAGATTTTTTACAAGAAAAAGCAGGACAAGAGATTCAGTTTAATTTTAAAGAATGTAATGATATTCATTTGGCGGTAATGCAGCTTATCATGGCGTATAAAAAAAATTATCTTTGTCAGTTTGAGTTTGGAGATGAAAAGAAATTATTTGAGACAGTCTTAAAAGGATTTGATACTAGTGAAGACTATTGTAATTAGTAACAGAAAAGGCGGCTCTGCAAAAACGACCACTGCCGTTAATATTGCAAGTGGTTTGGCAAAGTTCGGATCCGTATTGCTCTTGGACTTTGATACACAGGGGCATGCATCTATCGGCGTAGGATCTCAACTGAGCGAAGAATTAGGTGTTCATTCCATATTTATGGGAAAGACACTGAGTGAGACCTTTATCCCGACTGTACATCATAATTTAACACTTTCACCCGCACTTGCTTTTTTTGATGTTTATGAATATTCTAATTTACAGGGAATTTTAAAAAATCGCTTTGAAAGAGAAAGTATTGCTGATTTTTTTGATTATTGTATAATCGATACACCTCCTACCTTTGATGCACTTCTTAAAAATTCTTTAGAAGTTGCAGATAGTGTTGTGATTCCATTTGTCCCTCATCACTTAGGTGTTGTAGCCGTAGGACAAATGCTGCGAGCTCTTTATCAAAGTGCTTATCAACTCAATCGCCAGATAGCAGATGTATCGATTTTGCCGGTTATGTTTAATCCACATATTTTAGAACATCAAGAATGCTTGCAAAAAGTCAAAACTTCTTTTGGAGAAGAAAAACTTTTATCTCCTATCGGAATAGATATAAAATTGGCAAAACAGTTTGAATCAGGCTCTCCCATTATCTTGGACACGCAATATTCCAAAGGTCTTAAAGATTATAGTCGATGCATTGAAGAACTTATTCAAAGATTGTAAGTAGATGGTGTCAAAGTTATTATTTAAAATAAAAAGGTGTTAGAATTATGAATATTTTGGTTGTTGATGATAATACTAATAATAGAATGATATTAAAACTATTTTTAGAAGATTACGCAGAAGAAAACGGTAATACGAGTCTAAATATAGAAGAAGCTTCTGATGGGATAGAGGCTGTGCAAAAATGTAAAGATAAATCTTTTGATATTATTTTTATGGATATTATGATGCCTCGAATGGATGGGATTGAGGCCACGAAAATTATTCGACAAAGTAATGATAAAATAATGATAGTGGCAGTTTCTGCAGTCGACGATAGTGACAAAAAAAAGATAATGTTAAATAATGGTGCTGAAGATTACATTTCAAAACCTGTGAACTATGATATATTTCTTAGCAGAATGACAAACTACAAAATTCTTGTTGACACTAGAAAACATAAAAAGATTAGTGCTGGCGGTATAAATCCATTTACAAGTGAAATTTTCAGTAGATATACGAGATTTATGATTACTTCCGAAGATAGTTTATCTGAGTTTTGGGAATTTTTCCTACTCAATGCAAGACAAAAGTATGACAATCTGAGTGATGTTGTTCGTATTCTTTTTGCAGTAGCAGAGATGAAGCTCGAAGATAAAAAAGAAGCCTTTATTTATATTGAAGAGTCAGATGATTACCAATACTTCACTTTGAGTGAAATCGAAAAAATTTCTCCTGAAATCCTCAAGTCTATTATTGTAAAAAATAATAGTTATTTAGAATATAAAATCACTAAAGATAAAATATCATTTAAATTGGAAAAAAAGTTTTCTGAAGTAAAAGAGATAGTTTCCGACTTACATAATTCAAACATACAAAATACTAAAGAGTCTAGAATAGTTCAGACAAAAGTAATCAAAGAAGAGACTGCTCTTATTTCACAACTTTTACCTTCATCTCAGGCTTTGCAAGTTTTCGATTATATGGAAGCGGAAGATTTATACGACCTTGAAGAATACGCAGGAAAGCTTAGTTCTTTGATGCTCATTGTAGGTAGCGGCGATGTCACTGAGGAAGAAGTAACAGAAATATATACATATTTGGAAAAAATCGGATCTATACTTGCAACATATAGTGAGATATACCCTATATCCAAGGCCTTGAGTGAATTAGCCGGTGATATGGCAACGCATGTGCCTGAATTTACACAAAATTCAGAGGCATTGGGACCAATGTGCAAGGCTTTTAGTAATGATATGTCCAACTGGATTGAGATGTCTTTTCATACCGGTGCTCCAAGTGCCGAATTTATGAATGATACGATAGTAGTGAATTGTCAAACCATCGGAGGGATGCTCAAAATGGATGAACAGACTTCTAGTAATGAAGATTTTGACGATATATTTGATTTTTAAAGGATAAATATGTATAGAGTAAAAGTACAAAATACCTGTAGCTGTTTTTTGAAAAGTGGATTTCCGGAGTCCCAAGAATTTAAAAGCAAAGAAGAAGCAAAAACTGAAGCAGAATATATGTTAAGAATTATGAAATCAAATTTTTGTCAAAAACATGAATTTGCAATCAATGAGCAGTTTGATGACTTTACTATTTTTATCAAGCCAAGAGCTTAGAGAAAAATCTCAATAGCTCTTTTTAAATCTTCGGGGGTATCGATTCCAAAACCGGTGCTTGCAACTTTCACCATAGTAATTTTTTTCTGGTGGTAGATGGCACGGAGCTGTTCGAGTTTTTCTATATCTTCTATCGGTGCATCGCTGAGATTACAAAATTCTTTTAAGCTTTTTTTACTGAATCCGTAAATACCGATGTGCCCGAAATAAGTAGCTCCGCCACTACGATTGTAAGGGATACATGCACGTGAAAAGTAGATAGCATTGTTGGCATCATCCAAAACAACTTTGACAAGGTTTGGATCTTGTGCCGATTCTGCATTGATTGCATTAAAGCAACTGCCCATAATAAAAGGCTCATTGTTCTCTTGAAGCATTTTTAATTTTTTTATTAAACTTTCTACAACTTCTGCTTCTATAAAAGGCTCATCTGCCTGCACATTAATAATGAGTTCGTCATCGCCTAGCCCGAGTATATTCGCGCATTCATTAATACGGTCCGTTCCACTTTTGTGTGTTGTAGAAGTCATCATCGCTTCTATGCCGTAGGCTTGGCATGTGGAAATGATAATTTCATCATCTGCCGCAACGACGACTCTATCTAAATGTGCTACTGCCTTTGCAGTTCTGACTACCATCGGCAGCCCGCCAATGTCGGCTAAAACTTTTTGTGGAAATCTTGTGGATGCTAATCGCGCTGGAATAATTATCATTTAAAGCCTTTAAGATATAATTTCAAAATTATATCTTAAAATGAATTTCCGGGAATTTTACTATGCTTCTTTATCAGCCCAATGAGGGCTACTGTTACAATAGTGACTCCATTTTTTTATATGACTTTATAAATTCCTTCCATCCTAAGGGGAGAGTTTTGGATGTCGGTGCGGGGTGCGGAGTAGTGGGACTTTTGGTTGCAAGAGATAATAAAAAAATTGCATTAGAAGCTGTTGAGAAACAAGATATATTTGTGGAATATGCGACCATAAATGCGAGAGTAAATAAAATTGATTACAAAATATATAAATGCGATTTTTTGGAGCTGGACGAAGAGGTAAAATATGATTATATTATCTCCAATCCGCCGTTTTATCATGACGGTGCTTCAAGGAGTGAAAATGAGATGCTCTTTCATGCAAGGTATAATGTACATTTACCCTTAAAAGATTTTTTCAAGAAAATTTCCAAACTTTTGAAACCAAATTCGCATTTTATATTTTGTTACGATCCCTCTCAATTTGGATTGATTTGTGCAGAGCTTGAGAGGGTGAAGCTAAGAGTAGTTGATGTGCAGTTCGTACATCCCAAAATAGACAAAAAGGCTTCTTTAGTAATGTTACACGTAAGAAATGGCTCAAAATCCCTTATGAATGTCTGGCCACCGTTTGTTAGTTTTGATGGCGATGCATTTTCGGTGCATGCTCAAAATATTTATAAAAAAGCTTCCACACAGAGTATAAAATGCAGTTTTTAATAGCAGAGGATGGCTTTGATTATGTTTTTGACCCCTCTGCATGTTCCACATGCCAAGGAAAATGCTGTACGGGAGAGAGCGGGTATATATTTGTAAACAAGCAAGAGATAGAAAATATTGCTAAACTCATAGATTTTGAAGTGGAAGATTTTATGAGAAATTATCTCATTAAGGTGGGGTATAAGTATTCTATCAGAGAAATTAATGTGCAAGGCTCGAACGAATGTATATTTTATGACAGCACGTCCAACGGGTGTATCATATACGAAGCGCGTCCAAATCAGTGTAGAACTTTCCCTTTTTGGGATTATTACAAAACTAGAGTAGACGAATTAAAACTTGAGTGTCCAGGGATAATTGATGATTAAATTTTTGTTACTTTTCGTATCGGTTTTCCTTTTTATCGGCTGTAGTGCCAAAGAACAAATAAAGCCGAATCAGAAAATTTTTGAGGATGAAGATACGTATATTTTATTCGGACTAAGAGCCGAACAGCTGGGTGAATATAATATCTCTTCTTCTATATTTAATACACTTTATGATAAGTCACAAAGAAAAGAATATCTTTATCGCTCTCTTCAAAATGATATTGCAGCAAAAGAAAATGAAAAAGTGATTCAAAAAGTGGATGCAGTAACGAGAGGTTCTCTGAATGATTCTATTTTGCTGAGGCTTAAAATAATTGCTCTCATACAGCTACAAAGATTCAACGAGGCAGAACCTTTGGCTTTACACTTGGCACAGTATACAAAAACTGCTGATGATTATCTACTGGCAGGGGAAATATATGTAAAAGAGAATAAGTTTGATTTTGCACTGCAATACCTTGAAGTTGCCTATCAACATGAATACAATGAAAAGATTTTGGACAAAATCTCGATGATATTGTATTTGAATTTAGAAAAGAAAAAAGAGGCAATATCCAGATTGGAAGAACATACGAGGATACATGGCTGCTCCAAACTTATTTGCTCCAAACTTGCACTTTTTTACAGCTACGAAAATGATATAGACGGATTGCTCTTTACATATTTAAGACTATACAAAATAGAAGCAGATGAAGAAATTGCAAAAAAAATAGTTCAAATTTATGAATATAAAAAAGATTATTTAAAACTAATGGATTTTTTAGAAGAGAGTAAAAGTGATGACGTGACGCTTTTGCAATTGTATTCAAGTACAAAAAATTATAAAAAAGCTTTTGTTTTAGCCGATAAGCTGTATGCAACTACGGCAGATATCAATTATTTGGGGCAGAGTGCAATATTTGAATATGAAAGCAGTGAGGTAAAAAATCAAAAAGAGATGCTGAGTAGAGTTGTCGCAAAGCTTGAAAAGCTTGTTTCACAGCAAGATACGCCTCTGTATATTAATTATTTAGGATATCTTTTGATTGACCATGAGATAGATGTAAAAAAAGGGATAGAATATATCAATAAAGTTTTAATGTTTGAGCCTAATTCTGCGTATTATCTTGATTCTTTGGCATGGGGATATTATAAGCTAGGACAATGCAAAAAAGCCGATGCAATTATGAAAAAAGTGGTAAAACTTGAAGGGGGAGACGATAAAGAGGTTCTTTCCCATATCGAAGCTATACAAAAATGTTTAAATTTAAAAAAGAAAAAGGTACAAAACAAGCAATGATTTTAGATGATATTATTCAAAGAACAAAAGAAGATTTACTTTTGAGAGAAAAAAAATTTTCACTTGACTGGCTTGGTCGCTCTTTAGCCTTTAATGCAAGAGCTCCCAGAGACGTATTTCCTTATTTAAGAGCTACTGAGGAAGACCCTTATAGAATTATTGCAGAGGTGAAGAAAGCTTCCCCTTCCAAGGGTGTGATACGTGAGAATTTTGATCCTTTAGCAATTGCACAAAGTTATGAGCGGGGTGGGGCTAGTGCCATTTCTGTTCTAACAGAACCCCATTTTTTTCAAGGCTCTCTTGATTATCTCGGTGCAATACGAAGATATGTCGGCATTCCGTTATTAAGAAAAGATTTTATTATCTCAAAATACCAGATAGTAGAAGCAATGGTTCACGGTGCGGATTTTATTCTCTTAATTGCTGCAGCTCTGAGCAAGAAAGAATTAAAGGACTTATTGGCATATACAAGGCATTTAGGTATGGAAGCTTTGGTAGAAGTGCACGATAAATCCGATTTAATAAAAGCTATCTATGCAGGAAGTGATATTATAGGGATTAATCATAGAAATCTTCAAACTTTTGAGATGAATATGAATTTATGTTATGAACTTATCCCTTTGATACCCAATGGTAAAATTATTGTAGCCGAGAGCGGCATTTATGAGCATGGGCAGTTGGAAGATTTGTCTCAGGCGGGGGTAGATGCATTTTTGGTCGGAGAGTCTTTGATGCGTCAGGATAATGAAGAACAAGCGCTTAGAGATTTAAAATTCGGAAAAAACTAAACTATATTTTTTGAATATCACGGCATGTGGAAACTAACTTCCACATGCCGAGACACATTTTAAACCAAGAGAGTTTTAACACACTCGTTGATTCTTTTTCCATCTGCTTTTCCGGCTAGCTCTTTGCTTGCCATTCCCATAACTTTTCCCATATCTTTGGCACTTGTTGCACCCACTTTTGAGATTATCTCCGCAAGGGCAGATTTGAGTGCTTCATCGTCTAATTGTGCCGGAAGATAGGCGTTATAAATTTCTATTTCATCGAGTTCAATTTGCATTAAATCTTCACGGTTTCCGGCTTTAAACTGAGAAGCTGCATCGTTTCTTCTTTTTACCTGTGATTGGATAATTTTTATGATATCTTCATCATTTAACTCTTTTCTCTCATCCACTTCAATCTGCTTAAAAGCGCTTGTTAAAAGACGCAAAGCATCTCTTTTTTTTACGTCTTTTGCTTTCATGGCATTTTTTATATCGTCGTTGATTGTTTCTCTTAAATTCAAATTACATCCTTGGAACTATTTTTGCTACAATTATAACTAAACAACACTATATTCAAAGAGATTATTATGCCCAAAATATTTTTAGCCGTTTTCACGTTATTCTATGCTATACTTTTTTTTACAGGGTGTACGGCTAATTTAGTTGATCCGGAGATAGATTTTGAGCCTCCTGTTTATGTAGAGCAGATGCCGTCTCACGAAGACAAACAGGATTTTATATCTACGGGGAGTATTTTCGGTCAAGGGGATAATCCTCTTTTTTCGGATCATAAAGCAATGCATGTCAATGACATTGTTACAGTTGTAATTTCTGAAACGGCTAACAGTTCCAATACGGGTGCAAAACAGCTTACTAAAGCTGATAGCAGTAATTTGGGTGGAGGAGTTTTTGCTTCAGGGGGTGTCAATTCTGCCATGCAGGCAAATGCAACAAACTTGTCAGGCTTGACAAATCTTGGTTTTTCAAGTGCATCTACAGATACTTTTAAGGGGCAGAGTAGTGCGAGTAAAAATGCTTCTTTTGCTACGACCGTTTCTGTGAGAATAGTAAAAGTGCTACAAAACGGCAATTACTTTATCTCAGGCAAAAGAGAGATTCTCGTAGACGAACAAAAGCAGATTATTCAAATCAGCGGTGTAATACGCCCCTATGACATAGACCAATACAATAATATAAACTCATCACAAATGAGTGAAGCTAAAATACTTTACAAAACACAAGGGGATACAGACCGTGCAACACAACAAGGTTGGGGAACCAAAATTATTCAGGCTGTTTGGCCGTTTTAGCGTAACGCTGTTTTTTGTTTCTTCCGTACTTTGTGCCGGAAATTTTGAAGATTTTAAAAAATCACAGTCCGAATCTTTCCAAAAATATAAAGATGAACGCGATACCGCTTTTAACCAATATTTAAAAGAGCAGTGGAAGGGCTACAATGCTTACAAGGGAACACCCTTGTATGAAGAGCCAAAACCAAAAAGTATCCCCTTTGCAAAACCGATAGAAATCCAAAGTGTAGGTCCTGAAATAAAAATAGAGCTAAAAACAGAGCCTGAGCAAAAACCTATAGAAGAAGAAATCTCCAAAGAGATAAAAAAAGATATAAATTTTCGTTTTTATGGAACTTCTCTTGGTTTTGATATTCCGCCAAAGCTCAAAGAAGCAAAGTTTTCCCCTCAAAATCAACAAGGTATTACAAACTTTTTTGACACTGCTGCTTCAAGCGAGCATGAGAAACTTGTAAGTGAAATAAATAGAGTTCGTTCATCTATGCACTTAAACGATTGGGGTGTTTATTTACTCGTATTAAACATATCAGAGCAAGTATTTTCCGGTAAAAATGAATCAAGGCTTCTGAGTTGGTTTCTTTTTAATAAACTGGGATATGCCGTTAAAGTGGGACTCTCAAAGCAAAATATTGTTTTAATGCATTATAGTAATAAGATAATTTATTCAACGCCGACCTATACTTTTTCTAATAAAAAATTTTATGTCGTAGAAGATTATAATAAAGCCAAAATTGGAAAAGTATACTCTTATGAACAAAATTATCCCGGTTCTGAGAAGCCTTTAAATCTCTCCTTGGAACAGCTTCCGTTGCTACATAAAAATATGAAAACTAAAACTTTGTCTTTTAAAGAGTACGGTAAAACATATGATGTGACATATACATATAATAAAAATCTTATTGATTTTATGGCAACATATCCACAAGCGGATTATGAAACATTTTTCAATGCTCCTATTGAAGATGCCTCTTATTATGCAGTCTCAAGTTCTTTGAAAAAGTATATTGACGGGAAGAAGGCGAGTGATGCAATGAATTTTGTTTTGCACTTCGTACAAAAATCTTTTCAATACGAAATAGACGAGAAGCAGTTTGGAAGAGAAAAAGTGATGTTTGCCGAGGAGACTTTGTATTTTGACAAATCAGACTGCGAGGATAGGGCGGTTTTGTTTGCTTATTTAGTAAAAGAGCTTTTTTTTGTAGGTGTCGTAGGGGTAAAATATAAAGACCATATGGCAACTGCCTTGTATTTGCCGATGCACGGTGATAGTATCCAAGCGGGAAATAAAAAATTTATACTAGCCGATCCGACATATATTGATGCGAGCATCGGTCAAAGTATGCCAAAATATAGACCTGTAAGACCGGAGAGTTTTATTATCGTAAGAAAAGACGAGACAAAATAATGAACATCGATTATTTGTTAACATATAAGCAACAGCTTCATTTACTTCATGTTTTATATGTAGAAGACAATAAAGAACTCAGAGAAGAAACAAAAATTTTGTTTTCCCATTTTTTTAAAAGTGTAGATGCATGTGCAAATGGAAAAGAAGCTCTGATTAACTACACAATAAATACTTATGACATTGTGATTGCTGATATCAATATGCCTGTGATGGATGGACTCAAAATGTCTAAAGAGATTAGGCTCGTCAATCCGACTCAAGCAATTATTCTTATGTCTTCACGTGCCGATATTGAAAACTTACTCGATAGTATTGAAATTGGGGTGGATGGCTTTATTTTGAAATCTTTTTCGATAGAAAAGATGATGGAAGTTGTATCCAAAATAGCAAAAAATATTTTTATACAAAGAGAACTTGATGAATATCACAAAAATCTTCAGCAGATAATTTACGAAAAAAATAAAGAGATACTGTATAAAACATCCCATGATCAGCTTACTAATCTTTCTAGCAATTTTGCACTTTTTGATTTATTGAAAAGTAATAAAGCTATAACTCTAGTTTTACTCAATATTGATCATTTCGGTAATATTAACGATTCT
>DZBD01000030.1 GCA_022729795.1 Sulfuricurvum sp.
GCGTATTTAAATCATCTTTTTCGCTCACGTGAGATTACTTACTTCAGATTGGCAACCATCCATAATCTTCACTATTATCTCAACCTTATGAAAGAGGTGAGAGAAGCGATACTCCAAGATAATTTTGCCGAGTATAAACGAGAGTTTTACAAAAAAAGAACTCTTTAAAATCTTTGCGTAAAGTTTAGGAAAAAGTTACGTTCCTCTCTGAGTATGCCACCATCCAAACCATAGTAGTAGCTTGGTTGGCGTATCTCGGCATCCAAAACATTTTTGACAATGAGAGCCAGTTCACTTGAAGATGAAAATCTATATGTCACCGTCTCATCAAAAATATGGTGTGCATCCACCGTTACGTCTCTGTCTTTTACCCACGCCAATTCAGTGGCTGTAGTTTCATTTTCATAACGCCAAGCGGTCCCAAAGGAGAGTTTTTTTATCGGTGTATAAATATACATCGCTTTGAGCATCACTTTTGAGATATCCGGCATACTCTGGTCAATAGATACTTCGCCGTCTTCGGGTGGTATAGTATACTCGGCATCCACATAAGTAGCATTTAAATAGAAATTGTGTCTCATTTTCGGATGGAAGAAATATTCAAATTCCACACCCTTGCTGTATCTCTCTTTGTAGTTTCTATATCCCGGATTTGTATCGGGATACTCTTCAAGGTCGATAACATTACTCAGTTGTGAGTAAAACACATTGAGTAAAAACTTATTATTAAAATCAGGAGAGTAGATTGCAACAGCCTCATAGGTATCTGTCTCTTCGGGCGCAATATTTTCATCACCCGCGCGAAAATTGATATGCCCGTTTTGATACGCTTCTATAAATGTAGGCGCACGAAATGCCGAACCGTAGAGTAATTTAAACACCGTTGCATCCGTTGCTCTATAAACTATAGCGGCTCTTTTACTCATCTGTGCCCCAAAATCCGAGTAATGATCCGCTCTTAAACCAAGAACAACGTCTACATAATTACTTACAGAAATTAAATCCTGCGCATGTGCATAAACAATGTCTCGTCTAAGATTGTCTTTGAGTAGTTTTGTCGTGGGATTTGCCCAAAAAGCTGTTTCTTTGTTTTGTCTGTATGCAAAATCATTATAGTTTACATGATTCACTATTGCATCCAAATTTTCGGTAATAGCATTTTCTACAGAGCTATAAAATTCATCCTGTTCCACTTTAACTCTTCGAGCCCCCACTCCTAATGAAATATCATTGGATTGAAATTGTGGAAGCGTTAAGATTGATTCTACTTCCATATTTTGCTCATGCGACATTTCATGATAAAAAAACCCGTCTTGCATATCCACATCCACAAGTGCAAATTTATTTGCAATATCCACAACAGAGTTTATGTTTGCACCGGTATCGAGTTCTCTATGTGAAAAATTTGCTTTTGTTTGCAGCTTTGCATCATTTAAAGATGTTTCATAGGAGAGTTGCGTAAAAAAATATCCGTTGATATGCTCTTTTTTTTGTTCCGGAATAAGATCATATTCCCCTTCAAAACTGTAAAAATTTCCCGATACATTACGTTTATATCTCGCTAAAAATTCAAAACCGTCATTTTTTGCTTTAAAACCAAGTGAATAATCTTTGAGTGACTCATCTGTACTTTTATCGTAATTTTTATCGTAAACAGATTTATCATTTTTTTGATAGTAGCCATCCGTAAAGATTCGCCAATCACCTGCTTGTGCATTCAAATTTCCGCCGAGAATTTTAGAGTTATAGCTTCCTATACCGATAAAGGCTTGATTTTCTTTTTGGGAGTTGCCGAGCTTTGTAATAACATTTATCGTGGCATAAAATGCTCCGGCACCGTAAACAGTAGAACCGGGACCGCGTAATACTTCTATTTTTTCAACAAGACGCATAGGAAAATCCATATAAAAGTTACTGCTGCCTGAGATTTCATTATTGATTGCAACACCGTCTACTAAGATTTTGATTTTATCCGAGAGGTAAGCATTGGGATTTTTCAAACCTCGCACCGTCACCATCGTATAACCCATAGGACTGAGTTGAATTTGAATTCCGGGCAACATACCCAAGGCTTCACCAAGATTGGTAATGCCGCCGTCTATATACATTTGCGCATCTATTACGGTTACGACAGACGGCAGATAATCGACATTGAGTGATTTCTTCGTTGCATCACTGCTTACATCTTCTAAAAGGGATTCAAAATCCTCTGCATCATTGGCTTGTAAGGTTACAGTTACCATAATAACAATCAGAAAGTTTGAAAAAATATTATTTTTCATGTATACTACCTTCAAAAAATGTATTCTCTAAAAATTTGCCAAGATATTATTCTAATATTTATTATATAAGGGTTAATAATAGTATTTTTGGGCAATTATCAAAAAAATGGACTCAGATTGCCAAAAAATGTTTTTTATCTTTTTATTTTGTTACTCTTTTTTCAGACAACGCATTTGCATGCATCCCCCGAAAATGATACCTTGGATATTTTTGCAAAAATTTTACCCCGTTTTGTTTTGATGAGCACTCAAAAAGAGAAAATTAAAAGCGATATCGAATTATGCGTATTGCATGATACGCTTGATGAGAGAATTGCATTATCTCTTATTGATAAAGTAAAGACAAGTTATCCCGAGGGAATGAAAAACTATCAAATTAAATTACTTCATTCTACCTATGAGGATATAAGTGTATGTAAAAATGCACAGCTTATTTTTATGTTCAACACTCATGAAGAAAATATTCAAAATACTTTACAATTCTCCAAGGCACATACTATTTTAACCATCTCCTATGACAATCATTTACTTGAAAACGGGGTCAATATCTCCCTGTTTTTAGGGAGAAAAGTTACTCCTTATATAAATGTGCTTTCTCTCAAAGAAAATGCAATACAGCTTGAAAACATCTTATTAAGAATTTCGAAAATATATGTATCGGGCACAAAAAAATGAAGCTTACTAAAAATATTAGTATCGAACTTAAAATAATCGTAGTATTTATAGCTTTCACATTTTTTACCATTGCTTTAGAGCGGTATCAACTCTCAAAGAGCGTCACACAGCAGTTTATGGAGTCTAAAAAATCTAAAAATAATTTACTTTTAAAGACTATCTCTCCTATTGTAAGCCTCAATATATCTTTGGGGCTCAACTCTGCGAATAAAGAATACCTTGATCAGATCGTGAAACAAAATCATGATTTAGAAGTTCTCAATGTAACAGACAACAATGGAACTATTCTTTATAATTATTCTAAAAACAACAAAAATATCTCGCTCAAACCTCAGGATGAGATAAATAGCGGAAGTATCGATATTATGGATTCTCTTACAGAGGAAAAAATTGCAACGATGCGCTTGCATTTTTCTGATGATGAATATCTGCAAATGCAAGCGAATAACAAAAAAATAGCACTTCAAATTTTTCTCATCACATTGGCTTTATTAATACTCTTTGTAAGCATTATCAAAAGGGAGTTCAAGCTTTTGAAAAAGCTCACAGAGAGTGTCTTGTCGTATGATCCAAAACGCAACAACTTTACACTTATTATGCTTGAGAGAACGGATGAAGTGGGGATTATACACAATGCAATTGTTTCTATGGTTGAGAGAATCGACTCCCACTCAAAACTCCTAGATGAGATAAATCAATCCCTTGAAGAAAAAGTTAAAGAAAGAACAGCGGAACTGGAGGCGGCAAATCAAAAATTACGGGAACTCTCCACTATAGATCCTTTGACAAAAATAGCCAATAGGAGACATTTTGAAATCTCTTTCCAAAACAGCTGGACACTTGCAAAAAGAAACGGTGTCCCTATCTCTCTTATTATGTGTGATATTGATTATTTTAAAAAAGTAAATGATACCTATGGGCATATAGTAGGTGATGATGTTCTCGTCAATGTTGCTCAAATAATGAAAAATTCGCTCAAAAGAAGCACAGATATCATAGCAAGATACGGCGGTGAAGAGTTTGTTATTGTTTTATACAATACCGATATTGATGAAACGCAAAAACTCTGCCTAAGCATCCAAGATGCACTTACAAAATTTGATGCATATAAAGATCAAAAACATAAGAACAAGCCAATAACCTTAAGTTTTGGAGTCAGTTGCATTATTCCGGACAAAGATGATGAATCCGAAGAACTTATCAAAGCCGCCGATAAATGCTTGTATGAAGCAAAAAACAAAGGTAGAAACTGTATTGTTACCTGCTAAAATTTGGTAATTTTTTCACCTTGGAAACTCATCAAAACTTTTCCGTTAAGCACTTGAGCGTTATAAAGTGACTGTTTGTTTGTTATTTTATTCTTGGCATGTGGATTAAATAAAAGTGCTTCAACTTTTTGCCCTACTTTTATGACACCTGCCTCTTTGGCTATTGTTTTGGCAGGGTTTTTTACCGTAAACTTAAGAAGTTCACTCATAGTAATCATCCCTGAGAGTACAAGTTTTGTGTAATACAGCGCAAGTGCATCGCCGAGTGCTTCGCAACCGTACTCTGCATCAAAAAAAGCTACTTCTTTATTTACCGGTGAGCTTGGCTGATGTAGAGTCGTAAGTACATCTATTTTATTGTTTTTAAGCGCTTGTTGTAGAAGTTTCATATCACTTACACATGCCAAGGGTGGGTCTAATTTGGCAGTGGTATTGAAGTTTTCACATGCCTCGTCTGAGTTGACTAGATGATGGAGCGAGACTTCGCATCGCACATCGACACCCTCTTTTTTTGCCTTATCTATAAGCTCTATAGAACGGGGGGAAGCAATAGATTTGAAAAGTATCTTGATTTTAAAGTGTCTTGCTATCTCTATCATACGCGACACATGCAAAACTTCGCTCAAATCAGGAATACCGGCAAGCCCAAGCTTGGAGCTTACATCACCCTCAAGCATAACACCGCTACTGATTAATGAATTATCCTCTGCTTTACAAAAAAGTGTGACCTTGTACATCTGAACATACTCGGCTATTTTTATGGCTAAATTGTTTTTTGCAATGGTGCTCATATAAGGAGCTACCGCCCCGCGTTTAAGCAAAATAGCAATGTTACTCAAAGAAGAATCTTCCTGAAGTGTGTTGAGCATCAAATCAATTTTAGCACCATTTAAATAGCTTAAACCGTTTTGAGCAAATTCTAAAACTATCTCATTATCAATTGCAGGCGTGCTATCGGCATTCAAAACCACATGCCCTACTCCGCCTCTTAATGCCTCTTTGGAAATTGCTTTAATATTTTTGGAATTGAGAGTAGAGTCTTGAAGTCTTACGTTTGTATCTACCAAAAGGGGCATAAAATACGCACCCTCTGCATCTATCATCTCCGTATCTTTCAAATTGTGAGCTATTTCTACAATAATTCCGTTTTCAATTTTAATATCTGCATTTTTTTCACCATTGACATCGCAAACGATTACATTTGATATTACCATTTTAGACCACCTTCGATATAATGCTAGTATTATAATTGAACAAGGCTTAGAATTGCGTTTTTTTCTTCTGGTTATTTTGACACTTTCATTTGCACATGCCAAGAGCGCTTACGAAAACGGCAAAAATTTGTATATGCAAAAAGGGTGTTACAGTTGTCACGGAATAAAAGCAGACGGGATGAATACCTATCCTATGCTTGCCAACAGAGCCAAAGGTTTTTTGAGCTATAAACTCAAGCGTTTTCGTGAAAAAATCTCCGAAAATCAACAGCAAGAGTTGATGATCCCTTTTTCTCTTGATCTCAGTGATGAGGATATAGAAAATTTGACAACATTTTTGTATGAATTCAAAGAAAATAATGAGGGTGAAAAATATGATGATAGTTTTCGACATTGGGGAGGCGGTTCGTGAAAATATTAGTAAGTGCCCTTGAGCACTCTGCCAATGTGCATCTTAAATCTTTAAAAAAAGAGCTCTCGGCTGATGTGGAGTTTGTAGGAATTTTTGACAGTGAGCTTGGCAAGAGTATCGTTGATTTGCGTTCACTCGCCATTATGGGCTTTGTAGATGCGTTTAAAAAATTACGATACTTTTTGAAACTTAATAATCAAATGCTAGACTTGGCATGTGGAGTAGATAAGGTTTTGCTCATCGATTCCTCCGGGTTCAACCTTCCCCTGGCAAAAAAAATCAAAAAAAAATATCCCGACAAAGAGATAATCTATTACATTCTCCCTCAGGCATGGGCATGGAAAAAAAAGCGTATTCCCGTTTTGGAAAAAACAATAGACCATTTGGCTTCCATACTCCCTTTTGAAAAAGATTACTATTCCAAGAGTGCTCCCATCACCTATGTGGGGCATCCTCTACTAGATCAAATAACTCATTTTAAAGAGGAACTTCGTCCTGAGGTCAAGCAGATAGCTTTTATGCCCGGAAGCCGAAAGGGTGAAATAAAAAAACTGATGCCTATATTTCGAGAGCTAAGAGAAAAACTCTCTATCGAGGGGATAATTATCATCCCAAAACACTTCACTAAAGAAGATATACAAGAACTTTACGGTAATCTTTCAGGCTTTAAAATTGCGTATGATGCACATAAAACACTTTATGAAGCAGATTTTGCTTTTATTTGCAGTGGTACGGCAACACTTGAAGCCGCACTGATTGGAACACCTTTTATTCTTAGTTATATTGCGAAACCGCTTGATTATTTTATAGCAAGCAGACTCGTCAAACTAAGCCATATAGGTCTGAGTAATATTATGTTTACCAAGTTCAATAATAGAGATTTACACCCTGAGTTTATTCAAAATGAAGTAACTGCGGAAAATCTTGTTAAAGCATATAAAGAGTATGACAGAAGCACATTTTTAAATGATTCGAAAAGTCTAAGAGCTTACCTGCAACACGGAAGCTCAAGAACAGTAGCATCTATTTTACAAAGTTAAACTAAGGAACACAAATGAAAATAAATTTTATAGACCTGCAATCACAGTATGAAGCGTACAAAAAAGAGATAGATAGTGAAGTTTTAGAAGTTTTTTCTTCGGCGCAATTTATTGGCGGAGAAAAGTTAAATAAGCTTGAAAAATCCCTAGCAATATATACGGGCTCAAAACATGCCATAGGCTGCAGTAGCGGTACAGATGCACTTTTATTGGCTTTGATGGCATTAGATATCGGATATAACGATGAGGTTATTACCACTCCTTTTACTTTTATAGCGACGGCTGAAGTGATTGCATTTTTGGGCGCAAAACCTGTTTTTGTGGATATCGAACCTGACACATATAATATAGACGTAACAAAAATCAGAGCTGCAATCACAGACAGAACAAAGGCAATTATCCCCGTTTCGCTGTATGGTCAATGCGCTGATATGGATGTAATCAACGATATAGCAAAAGAGTATAAACTACCCGTAATAGAAGATGCTTGCCAAAGTTTCGGCGCTACGTATAACGGCAAAAAATCTTGTAATCTTTCTACTATAGGATGTACAAGCTTTTTTCCATCAAAACCTCTCGGTGCTTACGGTGACGGTGGAGCAATTTTCACCAATGACGATGACTTGGCAACGAAAATGAGAATGCTCTTAAATCACGGTCAAAATGAGAGATACAAACATAAATATATCGGAATTAACGGTCGCTTAGATGCTGTGCAAGCTGCTATTTTGAATGTAAAATTAAAATATTTCGACCAAGAAGTACAAGCAAGAGAAGAGATAGGAAGCAGATATAGCGACCTACTGGATGACTCAGAAAACACACAGGTAATCACCCCAAAAATCAAAGAGGGAAATACAAGTGTTTATGCACAGTATTCTATAAGAGTAAAAGATAGAGAAGCTATGATAAAAAGATGTGCCGCAGCCGAAATTCCTACGGCAGTACACTATCCGGTTCCTTTGCACCTTCAAGAAGCCTTTGAATATTTAAATTATAACAAAGGTGACTTTCCAGTCAGTGAAGAGGTAGCAACACAAATTATGTCACTGCCGATGAGCCCTTATTTAAGTGAAACAGAGCAAGATTTTATTATTCAAACAATCAAAGGTAAATAATGCAGACAAATATAGCCATAGTCGGTTTGGGGGCTATGGGCAAAAACCACTACCGTATTTTAAAAAATATGAAAAATGTAAAAATTGTTGCTCTTTGTGATGTTGTCAAAAATGATAGCTTTGATGAACCTTTTTATACCGATTTGGATCTCATGCTCGATGAGGCAAAACCGGATGCAGTTATCATAGTTACACCCACTTTTTTACATAAAAATATCGCTCTTGACTGCGCCAATAAAAATATAGCTATGTTTATAGAAAAACCCGCAGCTTCGAATGTGCATGATGCAAAAGAGATGAGAGACGTTATAGAGGCAAAAGGGATAAAAAGCTGTGTAGGACATATAGAGCGATTTAATCCCGTAGTCAAAGCGCTTATTCATGAGATTGAGGGGCATGAAATACTCTCCGTCTCTATCACCCGCAGCGGAGCGTTTCCGGAGCGTATTGCCGATGTGGGAATTCTAACAGACCTTTCCGTTCACGACAGTGATTTAATCAGATTTATCACAAAAAAAGAGATTGTAAAAAGTGCCGTTTTTAAGTCTCAGAAAATTCATAAAACACATGAAGACAACGCAATTTTAGCCTTTGAACTTGAGGGTGAGATAGTAGGTGATATCACTACGAACTGGTTTACCCCTTATAGAAAAAGAAATATCATCGTAGCTTGTAGGCTGGATAAAGAAGCAAAAATAAAATATTTTGATGCAGATTTAATTTCACAATCTTTAAAAGAATATATCAATATTAATGGCAATTCTCACAGCACAAGAGAGTGTTTTATACAAAGAAGTGATGCCCTAAATGACGAGCTTGAAGCCTTTATATCTTATCTGCAAACAGGTGAGAGAGGTTCTTTGGCGAGCATTGAAGACAGTATTATTACCTTAGAAATTGCGAGTAAATAATGATTCATAAATCAGTTATCATAGAAGACGGTGCAAAAATAGCAGAGAATGTTATTATAGGTCCTTTTTGTCATATAGGAAAAGATGTCACAATCGGCTCAGGATGCCAGCTTGAATCCAATATTATACTCAAAGGGAAGCTTACAATCGAAGAAGATGTTAGAATATTCAGTTTTACAACCATCGGACATGAGGATTCGGAGATAGAGATTGGCTATAAAACACATATCAGAGAGTTTGTTCAAATAGGCACTCAAGAAGATGAAAACGAAATTCCAAAAAAAATCATTGTCGGTGCAAATAACTTTATCATGGGATATGTACAAATACTCAGCGGGGTTGAGCTCGGCGAATTTTGTATTATCACAAATGCCGTAAGACTTTATGAGAATGTCAAATGTGAGGAGAGGGTCATTGTCGGAGGACTCAGTACTATAGAAGCCAACAATACTCTAGGAACGGGAGTGATGATAGGCGGTGCTTCTTATGTTAGCCACGACATGCCCCCTTTTACCTTGGTTGAGGGTAACAAAGCAACGGTCAAAGGGCTCAATGTCATCGGTCTTCGAAGAAGACTTGAAAACAAAGATGATATAGAAGATATTAAAGCTATTTTTAAAAAAATATTGGGAGACAGCGTCAACAAAGAGTTAGCTGCCCAAATAGCCCAAACTCATGAAAATGAGTATGTAAAAAGATTCGCTCTCTTCGTTGCAAATAGCAACATGTAGAGCTGCTATCTTTGTTAATTATGCGCTTTTACCTCTTGTAATTTATCTGTAAAATCTTTCGCATTCACTCCGCCGTCTATTCTATCAAGCTTTCTCTCAAATGTATTGATAAAATGAAAGGTCGGCGTGCCTATATATGTTAAACCGTTTGGGATTACATCGTTGTGGATATCCAAATGTACCCCGATAAAATTTTTGTTAAATTCCTGAACAACATTATCATCTTCAAAGACTGTATCTTCCATATATTCACATGCCGGACAATCTTCTTTGCTGAGCATCACTACAATAATTTTATTCTCTTTTTTTGCTTCTACCAAAGCATCGTTATATTTCATCCAAGGTATTTGCGCAAAAAGTGTGCTTACGAGTAAGCCGGCTATGAAGATTATTTTTTTCATTTTTTCTCCTAAATTGTATTTAAGTGGGCTAAAAATTTCTCAGGTTCCATAAAACCGACAATAGTTTTAGAAGCTATTACCTGCGTATTATTATCAAAAAAGATTATAGCAGGGGGACCGAAAATTCCGTACTTTTTACTCAATGCTTTTTCATTTTCACCGTTTAAAGTAAGATCAGCCTGAATAAGGACAAACCCGTCCATCTTTTTTCTCACATCTTCGTTAGCAAAGGTAATACTCTCAAATTCCTTGCATGCAGTGCACCAATCGGCATAAAAATCAAGCATCACCGCTTTACCCTTATTTTTGAGTAAAACATTCTCAAGTTCTTGAATTGAGCTTATTTTTATAAATTCCACATGCCGAGACTTTTCCCCCGTATATGCTATAGCCGTCTGGGGTTTTAAAAACTCCAAAGGTTTAGCCATACTGTTGGAGCCGCCCAAGGTACCGATAAAAAGTGCAACCGAATAGATAAGTATAATCACTCCTATACTTTTTCTAAAGATATGAATCTCTTTTTCAAATGCACCGAGATAGATGGCAAAACTCATCCCAAGCATAGCCCATAAAAGCATAGTGACATAAGCATCAACGACACGCTCAAGCATCCAAATAGCAACACCAAGCATCATCACACCGAAAATAGACATGACCATAACCATCCAATGCCCCGGTTTTGGCATAAACTTGCCGGCACTGACTCCCACGATTATAAGAGGAACACCCATCCCTATACTCATTACAAAAAGAGCCATCCCACCAAGAAGAGCATCTCCTGTTTGACCTATATACACAAGCGCACCGGCAAGAGGAGCTGCAACGCAGGGTCCCACAATAAGAGCAGATAAGAATCCCATTACAGCAACCCCTAAAACACCTTTTTCTTTTCTTGTACCACTGACGCTTGTCAGTAAAAATGATGGCGGTCTTAACTCATAAAACCCGAACATACTCATAGCAAGAGCAACAAAAATGGCAGCAAAGGTATAAATTACCCAAGGAGTTTGAAGTGCGGCTTGAAGGTTTGAGCCAAAAAGTCCTGCTAAAACACCGGCTATCGTGTAAGCAACGGCCATCGCTAAAACATATACCAAAGAGAGAAAAAAGGCTCTTTTAGTGGTTAAGCCCTCCCCTTGCGCCATAATAACTCCCGATATAATAGGAATCATAGGAAAGACACAGGGAGTAAGTGAAAGTAAAAGACCAAAACCAAAAAATGTCAACAAAATAAGACCGATGCTTCCTGAACTTATCGTATCTGCAATAGCATCTGTTTGTGAGAGTTCTTGGGGTTGAGGCAATTGTGCTATTTTTTTAGTCTCTTGAATCTCTTGTATATTGAGTTTAGAGGTGTTTATATCAAAACTATACGTTTTGCTCAAAGGCTCATAGCAAAGCCCTTTTTCGGAACAGCCTTGATAGGAGATCTCAAATTGAATATTTAAAACACCCGAAACATTCGCATCTTTTTTTAAACTTACAAGAAAATGGGGAGTTTGCATATACGCTTTATCACCGTCATGATTCACGGATTCAGGAGACTGTACCTCTTTTACACTTATCCCGCTTGTACCTTTGACTTCAAAAGTAAGCTTGTCTGCATAAAGATAAATATCTTTGGCTATCTCCACGCTTGCTTCTATCTGCATTGATTCATTAAGCTTGGCATGTGGAATAAAAGCCTCATCGGGCATCAAAAATGCGGGTGTTTGTGCGAGTAGTAGAGTAATTGAGCATAGAAATAAAACTATCTTTTTCATTACATTTTCCATTTGATTGAATTGAGTTCATGATTATAATATAAAGAGATGTTTTTATACTAAAGTTTAGAAATTACTCTTTAAATGGTGTTGTTTTTTTGATTATAGCAACTTTTGAAGTTGCTATAAAACTTAGTTCATGTCAGGTTGAGGAGTTGTAGAAGTAGAAGCAGGTAACATTGGTATAGTAATTTTAGGTTTTCTACCCTCAAGCGCACCTAAGAAAGTCTCAATAGAACTCGTTTCTTCCTCGGTAAGTGTTACACCTAATTGGATACGTCCCATCTCTTTGATAGCGTCTTTTAAATTCTGGTATTGTCCATTATGGAAATATGGAGCGGTTTGTGTGATATTTCTGAGTGAAGACACTTTGACCATACCGTTCGCATCCCCTTTAAAATCACCTACATTTTGGAATTCATAAGTTCCGTTTACGTTAAATGCATTCATATTACCGCCAAGTGCGATACCGTTATGACAACTTGCACACCCTTTGTCTATAAATGTTTTAAGTCCTGCTTGTTGCGCTTTTGTCATCGCTTTTGGCTTGCCGTTTAAAAAATCATCGTATGCAGAGGGAGTTACCAAAGTTCTCTCAAATACACCGATGGTATCTGCTACTTTTTCAAAAGTGATATTCACGTCTTTGTTATATGCTTTTTTGAATGCACTAACATAAGCAGGCATAGAAGTGACCACTTTTACAACATGTTCTTTTGTTGCAGACATTTCAGGAGTAGCTTGTATAGGACCTTGTGCTTGTGCTTCCAAATCTACTGCGCGTCCATCCCAAAATTGTAAATCAAAGAATACGGCATTGTAAACCGTCGGAGCATTTAAGTGATGTGGATTTGCCGCCCATTTGTGCCCGATAGATGCAGAAACGCCGTCATCGCCGCCCTCACCTAAATTATGACAAGTATTACAACTGATAATTCCGCTTTTAGATAATCTAGGATCAAAATACAATTTTTTACCCAACTCTATCTTTGCATCCGTCATCTTATTTTTTGGATTATCCACCAATTTTTTAAGTGCAGTTTTAGATGTAGGAATTGGGCTAAGACCTGCTTCTTTTGCTTGCTGAACTAAGCTAGAAGCTACTAAAGATACTGTTGCGAGCGCTAAGGAGAGTGCTAATTTCATTCTTAAACCTTATATTAATTATCAGACAAAAATCTGTAGGCAGAATAATAACTATATAGAGCTTAAAGGATAATTATTATTATTTGCAATGCGTAAAGCACTTTTAAATGCATTCATATAGCTCAGCGTATTCGCCATACCTTTGTATGCGATATCAAAGGCCGTCCCGTGGTCTACCGAGGTTCTAATAATAGGAAGATTTAAAGAGATATTGATGCTTTCATCAAAATGCAAGGCCTTTAAAGGGCTCAAGCCTTGATCATGATACATTGCTACAAAATAGTTATATTGAACTCTAAAACGTGGGGTAAAAGCGATATCCGGAACAATAGCTCCAAAGAACAACTCTTTGCCCAATAGAGCATTCACGGCTTTTATAGCGGCTTCTATCTCTCTCTCTTCATCACCCAGCACACCGTGATCTCCGGCATGTGGATTGAGTCCCAGTACGGCTACTTTGTAATCTCCTATACATTTGTGCAAATCCAAAAGAAAGGTTTTTATTTTTTCTTTTTTGATATACAAAGGGACATCCCGAAGAGGGATATGTTCTGTATAAAGCGCCACAAACATCTCCTCACAGCCGAGCATCATAATGGCATCTTTTTTAAAATAATTACGCAACAAATCCGTATGACCTTTGAAGTTGAGCCCTGCCCTCATCCACGCCTCTTTATGTATCGGCAAAGTAACAAGAGCGTCCACTTTTTTTTCTTCACATAGTTTGATAGCATTCATAAAAGAGTTATAAGCATATTTTCCACATGCCCCATCAACCGTGCCCGGCTGAATTTGAAATTTCCCCTCCGTCTCAAAAGTATGAAAATTCTTAGGAATACTCACATGTAACATTCCACATGCCATGTTTAGCATCTCATCGCTAATACAATAAATCGGCTCACAAAGCTGAGAAATTTCGGCATGTGCTTTTAGAGCAATCTCAATTCCGATACCGTTTAAGTCGCCTACGCTTACGGCTATACGGGGCTTCATCGTGTGGTCATCTTTTTCATCTCTCGCACAGCCTCTGCAAGACCGCTAAAAACGCTTCTTGCTATGATACTTTGACCGATGTTGAGTTCCGTAATCTCTTGTATATCAAGCATAGAAGCGATATTATGATAATTCAGCCCGTGCCCCGCTGCAACTTCTAAGCCAAGCGATTTTGCGTATTTGGCAGCTTTTTGAAGTTCTTCGAGTGATTTTTCCAATCTTGAAGCCAGTTCATAACGCGGAAGTTCCAGCTCTTTTATAGAATCACTTGAATAAGGGAGCGAAGAATGAAGCATAGCAAAGAGATTTGCATACGTTCCGGTATGGAGTTCAACCATCTCTGCACCGAGTTCTTTGGATTTTTTCATCGCTTCTAAGCTTGGATCTACAAACAAAGAAACCGGTATCAAAGAATCGTGTAATTGTTCAATTGCATAAGCGATTTCATCTTCATAGGTAAAAACATCCAAGCCGCCCTCCGTCGTTACCTCTTCTCTTTTTTCAGGCACTAATGTGGCGCGATGGGGTTTGAGGTCACAAACGATATTTAAAATAGCTCTGTTTATGGAACACTCAAGGTTTACCGGCACACTCGAATGGTGCATAATATTCTTGGCATCACTATCTTGAATATGGCGTCTATCTTCTCTTAGATGGATAGTAATCTGGTCTGCACCGTTTGCACATGCCACATAAAGCGCCTGCAAAATATCGGGATCATTGACACGTCTTGCCTGCCTTAAAACTGCAACATGGTCTATATTTACACCTAGCTTCATTTTACTCAACTTCATATCCTTTTGCTTTTTTCATAAAGTGTCTATAATCATTCTCCAAGTCGTGGTGCGTAATAATATCTCCCACATGAACCTGAACTTTTTTTGTCTCTTTATAAGGTGCATTTTTGAACACACTCTCCAAAGTATCATTAACAAATACGGGAACAACATCGAGTTTGTTGGCTTTTGCTATTTTTGCTGCGCCGCTTTGAAACTCTGTGATTCCCTCTTTTTTATACCTTTCACCCTCAGGAAAGATATAAATATTTATGTCGTCTACCTTAGACAAGGTATGTTTTATCTGCTTAAAAAATTTCAGTAAACCTTTACCGTTTTCAAGATCAACGCTGACACATCCGCTATAACGAAAAAAATCACCGTAAAAAGCATCCAAAAGCTCTTGTTTTGCTATCCAAACGCCACTTTTATCATAGCGTGAAAACAGATGTTCCATCACAATAATATCAAGTAAAGAGCGGTGATTGACGGCATAAAGTATTTTGTCTTTTTCGGGAAATTTTCCTATAAGTTGTACTTCTATATTTAAAAATTGCAATACGGCATTAGAGTAAGCTTGCCTATCCTGCGAGAGCTTTCTATATGCCGGTTTTTGCGATATAAAAGGGTGATAATACGTTTTTCTAAATATCCGTATATATTGATACCCAAGCTTTACCATAAAAAGAAACTTACCGACTTTTTGGAGCATATTCTACCTTTTACTCTTTATTCTTTCTACAATTGAGAATTATTTTTTTTCAGAGACATCTCTGTTTCCATGAGGTGTATCTCTTCGTTTGCACTCATACAAATTTTATCATTCGTTATGAGATTTTTATCTTTCATCTTATGGGGATAATCAAAGTTTTTTAATATATGTTTAATACAATTAATTCTTGCCTTTTTTTTATCATCCGATCGGATTATCGTCCAAGGCGCATGTTCCGTGTGGGATGCCAAAAGCATAGAATATTTTGCTATAGTATATTTGTCCCAAAGTCCTTGTGATTGTTCATCAACAGGGGAAAGTTTATACTGTTTCAAGGGGTCTGTTCTTCTTTTGTTAAATCTTTTTTCTTGTTCCTCTTTAGAAACAGAGATATAAAATTTAAACATTATAATCCCTGAATTAATGAGCATTTTTTCAAATTCCGGAACTTCATGCAAAAATTCTTTATGCTCTTCTTCTGTACAAAATCCCATAACAGGTTCAACTCCACCGCGGTTATACCAACTTCTATCAAAAAGAACAATCTCCCCTGCTGCGGGCAAATAGTGCGAGTATCTTTGAAAATACCATTGCGTTTTCTCTACGTCGCTAGGTTTATCCAGTGCTACTACTCTTGCTCCACGAGGGTTAAGATGTTCGGTAATTCTTTTTATCGTTCCACCTTTTCCGGCGGCATCACGACCTTCAAAAATCATCAAAACCTTTTGCCTGCTTTCTTTGACATAATTTTGCATTTTTAAAAGTTCTATTTGAAGTTTTTTCAATTCACTTTCATATTGCAGCACTTCATCTTTTATCCAAACAGAAACCCTTTTGTGCTCATGCTTTTTACCTCGTTGTTCAGACTCTTGCTCCTGTTTTTCTTTGCCTTTTCTTCTATCTTCATGAACTATATCTTCAAGCAAAATATTATCTTGCAAATCAGCATCTATCATTTGTCGTTTAGAACCCATCATCTTTTCACCTCTTTGTGCGTCAAATTATTATAAACTAATGATTATTAAAAAGAGTTTTGGACAAGTTGATTTATTTTACTTATATCCTCGGTGCCGGCAAAACAACTTTTATCTCCACAAATCATATAGCCCTTATCATCGCTTTGTTTGAAAAGCGTAAACGGATACACAAGACTTATAAGCTCCAAAGAGTGAGAATTTAAGTTGTGTTTATTCGATTTAATCACTCTATCCCCTTTGAGATATCGTAACATTTGATAAAGCATATAAGGGGAATAAATAGGTTTTCTCCCCAGTTCATACGAATTATATTCAAGTGTTTTAAATGCAAAACGGGTATATTTTTCATCTTCAAGCAAAGTCCCCAAAGAGAGAAGAACATCTATCGTGACACTGACCGAACTTGTGTATGTATTGTCTGATATTTCAGCCTTTGTGACAAATTCGCCACTACTAAATCTCCATTCTCCCTTGTTATAAAACTCTTCCAATGCTTTGTTGGCAAATCTTTGAGCGTGAATCAAATAAATCTCATCTTGTGTAAATTTATAAGCCTCAAGAAGCGCTGCACCCAAAAAAGCGTAATCTTCCAAAAAAGCCTCAATTTTTGGTTTTTTATGTATAAGTGTCGTATGGTAAAGTTGCCCCTCAAGATACATGGTTTGCAGAAGTGTTTCAAGATTTTCTATCGCTCTTTGTCGGTATTTAAAGTCGATTGCTCCTAAAGTAAAAAGTGCTTTTATCATCATAGCAGACCAAGAAGTCTGCACTTTTTTGTCTATAAACGGATACTCTCTTGTTTTTCTAATATTTTTTAATATAAGTTTTACATCATCAAAATAGAGGGGTTTTTCACTACCCTCTAAACGGATGATATTTTTACCTTCAAAATTTCCGTGATGACTTATTCCCATCTCGTCCATCATTGCTTGGATATTTTCATATTTATTTTCTAATAAAGCGGTATACACTTCATCGTAGGTATAGACGAAATAAGTCCCCTCTTCCCCTTCGCTATCGGCATCGCTTGCAGAATACATAAGAGCGTCTTCACTCATAAAATTGTGCCAAAAATCAGCTATCTCTTTTGCAGTTTCTAAAAAACTCTCCTCTTTGTAGGTGATGTATGCCTGTGTATAAAGCTCGCAAAGCAAGGCATTATCATAAAGCATTTTTTCAAAGTGGGGAACTTTCCACATGCCATCCACGCTGTAACGGCAAAAACCGCCGTCTACCAAATCATACATCCCCCCTTTTTTCATTGAACGAAGCGTATGGAGTACCATTGTTTTTGCAGATGGATTATCATAAATTCTGTCGATGCTTAGCAATGTTCCAAGAGTTGTGGCATGTGGAAATTTAGGAGAAACCGAAAAGCCTCCGTTTTGCGTATCGTAGTTATTTTCTGCCTGAAGTATAAAGTTTTTGACGAACTCTTCTTTGAGCACCGTAGCCTCTTTTGGTTTGTCCGTCTGCTTGATAAACTGCTCAATCTCATCGGCATTTTCAAAAAGCTTAACATCATTTTGGGCGATTCTTGTTGCTATAAGTTTTGTTAAATCTACAAAACCCATCCCTTCCATAGTTCCAGTTTTGGATTCAGGGGGGATATAAGTTGCTGCAAAAAAAGGTTTATTTTGTGGAGTACAAAAGATAGAGGTCGGCCAGCCGCCTGCACGACGGTTGAGAAGAAGATGTACCTCTTGATAATGTTTGTCTATGTCGGGGCGCTCTTCACGGTCAACTTTGATGCAGACAAAACTTTCATTTAATATCTCTGCACATGCCAAGTTCTCAAAAACAGTCTCTTCCATCACATGACACCAGTGACAAGAGCTGTACCCGATACTGATAAAAATGGCTTTATTTTCCGCCTTTGCTTTGGCAAAAGCCTCTTCACCCCAAGGATACCAATCGACGGGATTATTTTTATGTTGTTGTAAATAAGGAGAATCTTCTGTAGCTAATCTGTTTGGCATGTGGATATTCCTCTTTGTTAACTCCCGACCTAGCCGAGAGTGTAATTTATATTTTTGTAGAGTAGGGAATAATTACTAATTTTTTGCTGAAATGATTCTATAAGATCTCAAAGACCTTCATTTACTCATTCAGTTTAACTCTTTTCGTATTATTGTAACAGCGTCAACCATATTTATTAGGCTTTGTCTTACCTCTTCCCATTTACGGGTTTTAAGACCGCAATCCGGATTTATCCAGAGTTGCTCTTTTGGCAATACTTCCAAGAGAGATTTTATCTGAGAAACTATCTCATCAACAGAGGGGATTCTAGGAGAGTGTATATCGTATACGCCGGGACCTACCTCTTGTTTGTAGCCGACTTTAGCAAAGATTTTTAAAAGTTTATTTCCGCTTCTTGCAGTTTCTATCGAGATAACATCCGCATCCATCGCTTCAATGGTTTTTATAATATCATTAAATTCGCTATAACACATATGCGTATGAATCTGCGTCTCTTTTTTTGCACTACTGACTGCGATTTTAAAATCTCTTACAGCCCACTCTTCGTATGCAGATATTTTACTGCTTCGTAACGGATACCCCTCTTTAAATGCCGCTTCATCAACTTGGATTATCTTGATGCCTGCATTTTGCAAATCTTTTACTTCATCACTAATAGCCAAGGCTATCTGCTTTGAGACATCACTTCTAGCAATGTCATCTCTCACAAATGACCAGTTCAAAATTGTGACCGGACCCGTTAGCATCCCTTTCATTATCTTATCCGTTTTGCTTTGTGCATAGCTAATCCAATCCACCGTCATAGGCTCAGGACGAGAAATGTCACCGTATATAAACGGAGGTTTCACACAACGGCTTCCATAGCTTTGTACCCAGCCGTTTTGACTAAAGCCATAACCGCTAAGCTGTTCGCCAAAGTACTCAACCATGTCGTTTCGCTCCGGCTCTCCATGGACTAAGACCTCTAATCCGCACTCCTCTTGAAACGCAATACATTCATCAATATATTTTTTCATCTGAGCAATATATTCACTTTTCGTGATTTGTAAATTTTTAAACTCTTTTCTAGCAGCTCTTAACTCTTGAGTTTGCGGGAATGAACCGATTGTGGTCGTTGCCAACTCTTTATACTTTAAAAGTTCTTTTTGAATCTTTATTCTCTCTTCAAAAGCACCGTCTCTCTCAAATATAGTACTATTTTCAGTTCTATGTTGAACGTTTTTATCATGAATAAGCGAAGATGTTCTTCTTGAACTATTTGCTTTTGTATTCTTTTCATATAGAAGTTTTTCTTTCTCATTTAAAGCCTTTTCCCCCTCAAAAAATATCTTCGATATCAGAGATATTTCATCAAGTTTTTCTACAGCGTAACTCAGCCAGTTTTTTATCTCTTCATCCATCTTCTCTTCATATTTTAAGCTAAACGGAGTATGCAAAAGTGAGCAAGACGAAGAAATGAAAATATCATCTTTGTTCACTGTCTGAGAGATGTTTTTAAGGAGTTGAAGACTCTTGTCAATATCATTTTTCCAGATGTTCCTACCATCGACTATACCTGCTATGAGCTTTTTATTACTCTTAGCTATTAGTTCCAAACTTTTAAGATTTTCAACTCCGTGCAAAAAATCCAAACCTATAAAATCGACGGGAGTATGCACTAAGATATTTGTTGCCTCACAAGAGTTCTCAAAATACGTTACTACCGCTATCTTTAACTTTGGTGAAACGCAAGCCAATCTATCATAAGTCGGTTTGATAAGACTTAACACTTTTGCATCCAAATCTTTTACAAAAATCGGTTCCTCTATCTGAAGGATAATTTCACTATCCAATTGGGATATCTCAGATAGAAGCTCCTCGTACAAAGGTAATATTTTATTGTATAAAGCAAAGACATCCCCTCCATCAACTCTTTTTGAAAGCCCTGTAAAAGTTATGGGTCCGATAATATTTATCTTTGTTTTTATGCCGTAAGCATGCGCTTCTTTATACTCATTTATGATTTTAGTACCATTGAGTTTATACTCGTCTTCTATCGATAACTCCGGGACGATATAATGATAATTTGTATTAAGCCACTTTGTCATCTCCATTGCAACGGCACCTTTGTTTCCTCTTGCCATTGAGAAATAAAGTTCTTCATTTTTTAGTGCTTGGAACCTTTGAGGTATGGCTCCGAGTGTCACTGCCATATCCAACATATTGTCATAAAGCGAGAAATCGTTTGAACTGATATAATCAATTCCTGCATCTTTTTGATAATTCCCGTGTCTTTGCTTGAGTTCACTTGCCGTTTTTTGCACATCTTCAAAACAAGTGTTTTGTGCCCAATAACTCTCTAAAACTTTTTTTAATTCTCTTTGCTCCCCGATTCTAGGAAAGCCTATAACATAATTTTTTGACATTACAATATCCTTGTATATTTTATTTTTTTGTGATTTTTAGTACTTAATGAATTAGGATATTGAAAAAGGAGGGTGTATGCCTGTACGGCGGAATGCAAAACAAACCGTATAAAAAGGGCATCTTGGTATGAAGTGGTTGAGTAAGACTATCAACCTAGATCTGATGGTAAAAAATAAATTGCAGTGACATGGCTTAATGTTGTGTAAAATTAATTTTAATTTGAAAAAATTAATGAATGCCACCACTGCCCCTTTTTAAGTTTTCGGAAGTATATCTAATTAAATTTGCGAACGCATACTATTCATCACTATTTTCAATCATCAGATGTTCATAGCGTTTGTCTGTTAATGTCCCCAAAAATGCTTCAAGAGAATTAACTTTTACTTAAATAAGGGTCCCTTTTATTGATTATCATCGTAGGGAATGCAGGCTTTGTGCCTAATGTTCTAGTTCAATCTTGAAAGAGCAGAGGATGGAGACAACATTCCGAACGATCTTTAATGATCAATGACGAGCAGGTCTTTGTTCATCCTCTGATTTTCTTCTTATCATGCTTCATAAGTTGTAACCACTCACCTACCCACTAAAAAGCGGAACTGAAATTGCTTTAGCTTGAGCA
>DZBD01000031.1:0-1677 GCA_022729795.1 Sulfuricurvum sp.
GATAACTGCCGGACTGAGTCAAGTTATGCAAGAGATAGAATCAGGCGAGTTTGAGTGGAAAATCTCCGATGAAGATTTGCATATGGCAATTGAAAAACGCTTGACTGCTATTATCGGTGATGCAGGAAAAAAACTTCATACCGCAAGAAGCAGAAATGACCAAGTAGCTGTTGATTTTCGCCGTTATGTTCTTCGTAAAAATTTAGAGATTGTGGATGCTATCAAACTTCTTATGCATGAAGTTTTAGTTGTAGCAGAGAAACATACCAAGACGATACTTCCCGGTATGACGCACCTTCAACATGCTCAGCCGATTAACTTTGCTTTTCATTTAGGTGCATATTTATCTATGTTTAAACGTGATATAGAGAGATTTGAGAGTTCACACAAAAGAAATAATATCTCTCCGCTTGGATGTGCAGCACTTGCCGGAACTCCCCACAATATTGACAGAAATATGACTGCGCAAATATTGGGCTTTGATGGAGTGAGCGTAAATTGTCTTGATACCGTAAGTGATAGAGATTTTGCATTGGAGATTTTATTTAACATTGCAACGATGATGATGCATATATCTCGTCTAAGCGAAGAGCTTGTAATGTGGTCGAGTTATGAGTTTGGATTTGTCGAGCTCAGCGATGAATACTCAACTGGTTCATCCATTATGCCGCAAAAGAAAAATCCAGATGTTCCGGAACTTCTTCGCGGTAAAACAGGTCGTGTTTATGGTTCACTTATGGGACTTTTAACCGTTATGAAAGGGCTTCCGCTGGCTTATAACAAGGATACTCAGGAAGATAAAGAGGGTGTTTTTGATGCGGTTGAGACGGCTGAAATATCTTTAGAGATATTGAAAGAGGCGATTAAAACTATGCAGGTTAAACCTCACAATATGGAAAAAGCTTCTAAAGTAGGGCATTTGAGTGCAACGGATTTAGCTGATTATCTGGTTCAAAAATGTAATATCCCTTTCCGTGAAGCGCACTTTATTACAGGCAAGGCAGTTGCAAAGAGTGAAGAGCTCAAAATTGATTTGAGCGATATTGAACTCTCTTATCTTCAGGCTATTGACAGTAGAATCGGTGAAGATGTTTTGAATTTTCTCTCTATTACAAACTCAATGAATGCCAGAACTTCAGAGGGCGGAACGGCAACACTCCGTACACTTGAGCAGTTGGCATATTTTAAAACATTTTTAGAGGGCAAATAATGAAAGTAACCGTTTCTCATCAAGATGGAATGAAGTTTGAGGCTAAAACTGAAAAAAGCAGTTTTATTATTGATGCTCCCGTCATCTCTCCCGTGGAGTATTTCTTGGCAGGAATTATTACTTGTAGTGCTACGGATATGATTTTGATTCCAAAAAATCAGGGTAAAAGCGTGATGAATTTGATAATAGAGGGCGATGTAGTGAGAAATGAGAATCAGCCAAGAAAGTTCAACACTTTGCATCTGACTTATAGTTTTAACTCAGATGCGGATGATGTTATGGCAGCTCGCTGGGTTATGGCTTCCCTTGAGACCTACTGTTCAACGATCAATACTATTCGTGATACAACAGCTATTGCATACTCTATCATTCACAACGGAAATACTATTCGCCAAAATGAGAAGATGATTTCAGGCGGCGGAACTAAGATAGATATGGGCGAAATTGAGGCTTGTCCAAGTTAATAT
>DZBD01000031.1:1687-21034 GCA_022729795.1 Sulfuricurvum sp.
GAAAGTATTTCCACATGCCAAGCTTATTCTAAATTACTCTCTATATTCATAAGGTTTTTTATTCAAAACCCTGCTATCAAACAATCCGCGTCCAACAGTAAAATGGTAAAGTGACTGAAATCTGTTAGACTGAAGTCCAAGCAGTTTATGAAAACTATCATCGAGATAACACCCTATTCCCGTAGCGCTAAGTCCTAAGGAGGTGGCTTCCAAATAAAGCTGTTGCCCTATGGCTCCGCATTCCCAATATAACTCTTTATAGCGGTGTTCGCCGTAATGAAGAAGCTCATCAGAAAAAGAACTAAGCATCCCTAAACTAAATGCTCCATCACAGGCTATATCTTGATTACAGGAGATGTTTTTAGAAATTATTTTGTAATCACTGTAATTGAGTGCATAGAAATTCTCTTCTATCTTTTCCCAAATAAAGGATGCGTTCATTAAGTCGGCAAGTGTTTCTTGATGCTTTTTATTTCTCATAAAGAGATATAAACCTTGTTGTAATGTTGCGACATTATGTACAAATATGACTAAGTCTACTGCATTTTCTCCTTGGTTAAAGCTCTCTAGTGTTGCATTGAGTAGATTCATGAATTGCGTATATGATATTTCACTCTTGTTTTTATCCATCATTTGAGCACTTCGTCTTTTCATAATGACTTGTTTTGACTCCTGTGTAGGTTCTCTTTGGAGGCAGGGAGTATTTTGTTCTTTGGGCTTTTTTCTGCTTGAAAATGTAGCCTCTTCTATCAGGGATATTAATGACCATTTCTGATAGTTATGAGCAATGCTGTTGGCTATTGAATTGAATGTAGAAGGGAAATATTCTAGAAGTTGAGCAAAGTTGATTTTGTCACAAAACTCTTCCGGAGTTACAAGCATCAAAATATCTGGAATCTCATTTTCGTTCTCATTAAAACGATTTTTTTGGCTTAGTCCTAAAAGTTTTGCCAAATCTTTATCGCTAATATCATCCACAAGAGTGTATTTCCAGCCAAGAGTTTTTGCACTTATTTGGAGTGAGCGCAAAGCATGACCGGCATCAAGCTGCGTATATCTAAAAGCTCTTTCCCCGTATTTCCATACCTCTCGATAAACTATAGAACTCAAAGCAACCAAAAATGCACCCTTTGGTAAAGATTTCCACATGCCAAGGTCATACGAGTTGATTATTTCCAAAGAGTGCGTTTTTGGTGCATAGTGAGAAATAGTTGTTTTTGTATCTATGCTGTCGATGGGAGGCAAAATAAGATAGGCTTCACTTGGATGTAAATTCCCACTCGAAGCATTACATCGAAGTGCCCAATCATCGACTCCATTGGATTTTATAGCTGCAATTCCCATGGAAAATTGCAAAAACTGGGAGATAGAGTTTATAACTAAGGGCGCCGAGGGAATTTCATCAGTAAATATGAGGTGATAAGGAGGAGTTGGATATTCAAGTGCCAAAGGAAGTTCTAAAACTTTTGCTCCTTTGTATGAGCGAAAGGGATTAGGCTGATTTGCCCAATCCATATACCCTAATGACCTTGCATAACGACTATGTGCATGTTTAGTTTCTTCATGATATTTGAAGATATCTTGTAATTTTTTATTCATCAGATATCATAATCAACTCCAAATATAATGGAGCCAAAAAAAATTATATAACTTAAAATTTAAATATAAATTTATAAGTGATTATGAGGGACTTAAAAATGCCCTTGAGGATCTGCATCAGCAAAGTGTCCCCACTTCAATCTTGCTCCGCCAAGGATGTGAAAATGAAGATGTTTGACTTCCTGTCCTCCGTTATCACCCACATTTGTAATCACTCTGTATCCGCTTTTTTCTATATTTACTTCTTTGGCTACATCTTGGATGAAAGTAGTCATTTTAGCCATTAATTCGGAACTAATTTCATTAAAACTATCCACGTGAATCTTTGGAATTGCTAAAATATGAACGGGAGCTTTTGGGTTGATATCATGAAAAGCGATGAAGTTACTATCTTCGAGAATTATATTTGCCGGTATCTCTTTGTTGATTATTTTACAAAATAAACACATATTATTTCCTTTTTTTTGATTAAAATTGCCCTAATTGTAGCATATATATTGAAAGAACAACAACGAGTGAAGCTTAATATAAAAGAGTTTTGACTATAATCCATAGAAAATTTTTATAGTTATGGAGACTCTATTTGAAAGAGTGGTATGATGCAATAAAACAGGCGCAGAGTGTTGATAAACTCGAAGAGATTCGCATATCTGTGTTCGGGAAAAAAGGCGTTTTGGCAGATGAGTTTGCTAGAATGAAGAGTGCTCCAGATGATCAAAAAGCACTTATAGCAAAAGAGCTGAACACTCATAAAAATGTATTGACGAATGAGTTTACTGCTAGAAAAATAACTTTGCAAACCTTAGAGTTGCAAGCACACATGAAAGCAGAAGCTATAGATGTTTCTATGTATAGTACAAAAAGCCAAGCCGGAGCGTTACATCCCGTAATGGAGACAATGGACAAAATCGTAGAGTATTTCAGCTCTATGAATTTTGCAGTCAAAACAGGCAATATGGTAGAAGATGATTTTAATAATTTCGAAGCTTTAAATCTGCCAAAATACCATCCGGCTCGCGATATGCAAGATACGTTTTATTTCAAAGACGAAATGCTCTTGCGTACACATACTTCTCCGGTTCAGATTAGAACTATGATGACTACAAAACCTCCTATCCGTATGATAGCACCCGGTGCCGTGTTTCGTCGAGATTATGATATTACGCATACGCCTATGTTCCATCAAGTAGAGGGACTGTTAGTGGATAAAGAGGGGCAAGTATCTTTTGCAAATTTAAAGTTTATTTTGGAAGATTTTTTAAAATATATGTTCGGTGATGTGAAAGTTCGTTTTCGTCCTAGTTTTTTCCCTTTTACGGAACCCTCTGCAGAGGTGGATATTTCTTGTGTATTTTGTGCAGGTGAAGGCTGCCGCGTGTGTTCAAAGACCGGATGGCTAGAAGTCTTAGGCTGTGGAATAGTCGACCCGAATGTATTTGAAGCGGTGAAATACAGAAATGTAAGCGGATACGCTTTTGGCCTTGGGGTCGAGAGATTTGCTATGCTGATTCATCATATAGGCGATCTTCGTTCGTTATTTGAGGGAGATATTAAATTGTTGGAGCAGTTTCAATGATAGTTACCAAAAGTTGGTTACGTGAGTGGATTGATTTAAACGGAATTTCTACAGATGATTTGGCAAAAAAATTAAATTCTATCGGATTGGAAGTTGATAGAATACACAGTTATAAAATTCCGAGTCTTGTAGTATTTGGAAAAGTTTTAGAGTGTGAAAAACATCCTGATGCAGATAAATTAAATGTGTGTAAAGTGGATGTTGGAACCCAAATTCTCCAAATTGTATGCGGTGCTTCCAATGTGAGGGCAGGACTTTTCGTAGCTGTTGCTACACTTGGTGCAACAATGCCCAACGGTCTTCTTATACAGCCAGTTGAACTTAGAGGAGTAGCGAGTCAGGGGATGATATGTTCTGCAAGTGAAATTGGCTTGCCGGATTTTCAAAAAGGAATTATTGAACTTGACGGGAGTATCGGAAAAATTACTTTGGGAGAAGAGCTTTGTACTAACTCTTTATTTAACGATGATTTAATTGAGATAGAACTTACTGCAAATAGAGGTGACTGCCTCAGTATTAGAGGTATCGCGAGAGATTTAAGTGCAGCATACGATAGACCACTTAAAGAATGTCATCTTGTAGAAAGTGAAAACAAAAGAGGAATAGGCAGAATTCTTCACCTTGATCACGAAAAAGACTTTCATGTAAATCTTCGTTACAAAGCAGTGGATATAAAAAATTTATCCCTTCCTTTGATTGTAAAGTTACGACTTTCACAGATAGAAGAGACTGGAGATACGGATATAGAATCACTTATGCTGTATGCCACACATGCGAGTGGAGTTATTCTTAAAGCGTATGAATATGATTTTTTCCGTAATGACAATGAAGTGATGGCTCACATGCATCTTAGTAAAGATGAGAATGGCTATGATTGTATTATGTCTCATGAAAAAGCATCCGTTATCGGGGTGATACAAGAAGATGTCTCAAAAGTAAAACATTCCGAGGGTACAATATTAGTGGAAGCCAGCTATATTCCGCCGGACTTTATCTCTAAAAAAATGGCATTAACAAAAATACCTTCAGGTCCAATGTTTTATAGAACATCTAGAGGAAGTGAGCCTGAGCTCAACTTAGGTCTTGATTTTTGTTTGCATATGATTGAATCACATTCGAGCTCATCTGTTTTTAGTGGGACAATAGAGCTTGGTAAAAAATATGACAATAAAATTGTTATTGTAACTAAACAAGAAATTGATGACATAATCGGTACGCCTATTGAAAAAACAAAAATTACAAAAATTTTAAAAAACTTAGGATTTGATACTTCTAAGTCTCAAGTTAATAATTATGTTATCACAGTTCCTCAATACCGTCATGATATAGCAAACAAACAGGATATCGTTGAAGAAATTGTCCGCTTAGTAGGAATAGATAATATCCCTTCTAAGCCGTTTATTTTAGCTGAAAAAAACAGACTTGAAGATGATTACTATACATACAAAAAAAGAAGTATTTTTAGACATCGTGCGGCACAAAGCGGATTTTTTGAAACTGTGCATTTTGTTTTTGATGAAAAAAAAGTTTTAAATAGCTATGGTTTTGAGACAACACTAGAAGAGTTAGAACTTGTGAATCCTATCGTGAGTACTTTAGATACTTTAAGACCGACATTGATGACAGGATTGCTCAGAGCAGCTTCACAGAATGTTAAAAATGGTCATTCATCAGTAAGGCTTTTCGAACTAGGTTCAGTTTTTTCTCCATCAAGAGAAGAATCTGTTAAATTGTCAATGTTGTTTTGTGGAGATAAAGAGTCTCAAAGCCTTTGCAATGCAGGTAAGCCAAGCAAGGTTGATTTTGCATTTTTTGTTCAAAAAATTGCAGATATTATCGGTGCGTTCGAACTCCAAGCATACAAAACTACACACTCTTTAGCGCATATATTTCAATCTGCACAGGTTGTAATAGGAGGTGAAGTCGTAGGTGAACTTTTTGGCGTGCATCCGGAGGTACAAGAAAGTTATGACTTAGATACAACTTTTATGTGTGAACTTGATTTTTCAAAGCTTCATCGTGGGCTTAAGACAGCAAAAAAAGTTTCAAAATTCCAGTCCTCTTCAAGAGATTTAAGTATTATAGTACCCCAAGATATGAGTTATGAGAAAATCAAAAGTGTACTGACACGGAATGCACCGACAGAGCTTGTTAATTTTTATCCTGTTGACAAATATAGCAATCAGTCACTTGGAGAAAATATAAGTTTATCTTTGAGATTTGTCCTGCAGTCTAATGAAAAAACACTCGAAGAAGAGGATATCACCTCCTCAATGAATCAAATTTTAGAAGCACTTAATAATGAACTAGGAATCAGAATACGATGAGTAAAGTAAAAGTATTTCCGGCAGAGAAATTTTCTTTGAGTATGGATGAAATAGCACCTGATAAATCTATTTCGCACCGAAGTGCAATGTTTTCGATGTTGGCATGTGGAACCAGTGAAATAAGTAATTTTTTGAGAGCCGAAGATACATTAAATACTTTGGAAATAGTGAAAAACCTTGGCGCAAAAATAGAAGATGACGGCACAATTATTAAAATTAGTTCCGATGGCATACAAGAGAGCAGTAAAATTCTAGATTGTGGAAATTCGGGGACAGGAATGCGTCTATTCTGCGGACTTTTAAGTTCTGCAAACGGTCATTTTATCCTTACGGGTGATGAATATCTTTGTCGCCGTCCTATGAAAAGAGTAACATCTCCCCTTCGTGATATCGGTGCAAAATTAGATGGAAGAAATGATGGAGATTTAGCTCCTCTTAGTATCAGAGGTGCATCTTTAAAAGCATTTGATTATGTAAGTAAAATAGCATCTGCGCAAGTTAAAAGCGCTATGATTTTGGCAGCGCTTCGGGCGGATGGAATTTGTACATACACTGAACCTGAGCTGAGTCGTGATCATACGGAAAGGATGCTCAAGGGTATGGGTGCTGAAGTAAAAGTAGACGGACTTACCACAACTATTGCTCCTATGAAAGAGCTCCTTTCACCACTAAAAATAAGAGTTCCTGCTGATCCCTCAAGTGCATTTTTCTTTGCAGTTGCAGCTGCGATAACTCCTGATTCTAAAATTATTTTAGAGGGAGTTACGCTTAACGTTACTCGTATAGAAGCATTTAAAGCACTAGAGAGAATGGGTGCCGACATAAAGTATGAACTCACGGATGATAAATATGAACCTGTCGGCAATATTACCGTGAGTTATGCTCCCTTACATGCAATTACCGTGGAGGAAAATATTTCATGGCTTATAGATGAACTTCCTGCTCTTTCAATTGCTTTTGCTTGTGCCAAGGGTGTGAGTGTTGTAAAAAATGCAGAGGAGCTTAGAGTAAAAGAGAGCGATAGAATTTCTACAGTGGTCAACGGACTTATGGCATGTGGAATTACAGTGGATGAATACAAAGACGGATACACGGTAAAAGGCGGCTTGCTTCAGTCTGCTGCCATAGATAGCCATGGGGACCATAGAATTGCTATGAGCTTTATTATTGCCGGACTTCGATGTGGAATGGAAGTTGATGATATAGATTGTATAAATACATCTTTTCCAAACTTTTTTGATTTACTTAGTAGAATAACAAAAGTAGAATTTAAATAAAATTTACTATTATTCTTTTGTTTAAAGAGGAACAAATAAGCGAGTCATTTCTCGAATTAAGGAAATATAAATAATGAAAATTGAATTGGCTGAAAATTACGGATTTTGTTTTGGTGTAAAAAGAGCTATAAAAATTGCAGAGGAAAATAAAAATTCTGCTACATATGGACCTTTGATTCACAATTCAAAAGAGATTGCAAGACTTGAACGTGATTTTAATGTTGGACTCGTGCATGACTATAAAATTTTTAAAAAAGATGATAAAGTTGTGATTCGAACACATGGTATACCAAAAAATGAATTACAAGATTTACATAAAAATGGGATTGATGTTGTAGATGCTACCTGCCCTTATGTAACGAAACCACAGCAAATATGTCAAGAGATGAGCGAAGCGGGTTATGTAATAATTATTTTTGGAGATGAAGAACATCCGGAGATTAAAGGGGTGAAAAGCTATGCAGCTCATGGTGCAACAGTTGTTACATCCGTGGAAGAATTAGAAAATATGAAGCTTGGAGAAAAGATAGCTTTAGTTTCTCAAACAACAAGAAAAGCTCAGGACTATTTAAAGATTGTCAACTATCTTATTCCAAGACATAAAGAAGTGAGAGTTTTCAATACTATTTGCAATGCTACATTTGAAAATCAGGATGCTGTGAGAATTTTATCACAAAAAGCAGATGTAATGATTATAATAGGGGGAAAAGATTCTTCCAATACAAAGCAGTTGCACAGTATTTCAAAATATTATTGTCCGGATAGCTATCATGTTGAGGATGAAAACGATATTGATATTTTATGGTTTAAAAACAAGATTATTTGCGGTCTGAGCGCAGGAGCTTCTACTCCGGATTGGATTATTAAAAATGTTATTCACTTCATTGAAAGTAACTGCTAAATTACCATTTTTTCGCTAAGCTATTTTATTTTTCCCTTATAATTTATGGAAAAACAATCATTATTAAGGTATAATCACGGAATTTTTATGTAACAAGAGGATAGGTAATGGCGTTCGATAACGAATCATTTGAAGAAGAAGAAAATTTTGCAGAAATGTTCGCTGCAAGTGAAAAACAACAAGAAACTACACGCATTGTAGAGGGTGAAATTGTTGAGATACAAGAAGATGAAAACAGAGTACTAGTCGGTGTCGGTGATAAATTAGAGGGTATAATAAGCTTAGATGAAATCCGTGGTGAAAACGGAGAGTTGAAGTTTAGTGCCGGGGATAAAATCAAAGTTATGATTACCGGATATTACAATGAGCGTCCTAAGATATCTTATAGAAAAGTTTTAGAGCAACAAAAAACTATTGATTTTATTGATGCACATAAAGAAGACTTTGAAGAGATCATTATTGAAGGTCTCATTACAAAGAAAAATCGTGGCGGATATGTTGTAGAAGCGGATGATGTTACTTTTTTTATGCCTCGTTCATTAGCAGCATTTAAAGAAACGGACGATGTTGTAGGACGTAAAATCAAAGCACAAGTTGTGAAAATCGATGAAGCAGAAAATTCAATTATAGTTTCTCGTCGTAAACTATTCAATGAAGAGAGAAAAAAGAAAAAAGAAATTATTGATAAACTCATGGAAGAGGGTACTATTGTCGAAGGTAGTATTAAAAAAATTACTAGCTATGGAATGTTTGTTGATGTTGGCGGCGTTGATGGCTTAGTTCATTATAACGAAATCAGCTACAAGGGTCCGGTAAACCCTTCTAAACTTTATAAAGAGGGTGATATCGTAACTGTTAAAGCTATCTCTTACGATAAAGATAAAAGACATCTTTCTTTGTCTATTAAAGCTGTTTTATCTGATCCATGGGCAGAAGTTGAAAGCGAACTGGATGAAGGTGATACAATTACGGTAACTGTTTCAAATATTGAAGCTTACGGCGTATTTGTTGATTTAGGAAATGATATAGAAGGTTTCTTGCATATTTCTGAAATCACTTGGGATAAAAATGTTAAAAATCCTAATGATTACTTGAGTGTTGGAGAAGAGATTGATGTTGAAGTGATTGAAATTAATCCTAAAACTCACAAACTACGTGTTTCTTTAAAAAAACTTTTGGCAAAACCTTTTGATGAATTTTTGAAAAATCATAAAGAAGGTGATACGATCAAAGGTACGGTTACATCTTTAACTGACTTTGGTGCATTTGTTCGTATTGATGGTGTAGAAGGTCTTTTGCATAATCAGGATATCTCTTGGGATAAAAATATTAAGTGTAAAGATGTATTAAAATCCGGTGATGAAGTTGAAGTAAAAATTGCTAAAATTAGTCCGGAAGACCAAAAAATTTCTTTAAATCGTAAAACACTCCTAGAGAGCCCGATTGATAAATTTGCTACTGCTCATAAAGCGAACTCTATTGTAAAAGGCACAATTCGTGATATTAAAGAATTTGGTGTTTTTGTATCTTTGGAAGATGGTGTTGACGCATTGATACGTGATGAAGATTTGTCACCTCTAGTGAAAGAAGAATTAGAAATAGGTCAAGAAATTGAAGCGGCAATTGCAATAATAGACACTCGTCGTGACCGTATCCGTTTATCTGTTAAAAAATTAGACTATATTAAAAACCAAGCTTTACTTGATGAAATTAATGACAATGAATCACACTCTTTGGGTGATTTAATAAAAGATAAATTTAACAAGTAGAAGATATAAATTGCAAAAGATTTTAAAGTGGTTTGCTCCGATAATAGCACTCGGAGTGGCTATCTTTATTATTTTTTTTTTAGTCTCCATTAATTCTTCAAGTAAACTAAGTGATATTGAACCACTAAGTTATCAAAGTGAAGTAGTACATACTGACCCTCAAGAACTTTGGTTAAACCATTTCTCTAAAACTGAAAAACTTGGATATTCTTATCCTGTAAATGAAGTTTATATAAAAGTAAACTTAGATGAAGACATAGTAAGTGCGCGGACTCGTACAAGCATATATAAATTGTCAGCCTCCATTTTAGACCCATATCAACTTTTTTGTTTAAAAGAGGAACTCAGTCAGCACCGTATTCAATATTATCTTCAAAGAGATAAAAATGGCTTAGAATTGCTCATTTATTCAAAAAATATAAGTCAGTTGAATTCTTTAGTGCAAGTATTAAAAAATTATCAAATTTCGGCAAAAGTAATGCCGTACAAAGAGGATGTATAATGCAAAAACATACAATTGTAGTTTGTGATCATATTCACGAAGCTGGGTTAGAGATGCTCCGCAATGATGAAAGTATCCATTTAATTATGGCTGCCGATGAAGATAAAGCGAAGCTTTTAGATATTATTGAACAAGCAGATGTTGCAATTACCAGAAGCTCTACGGATGTTGATGCTGTTTTTATTGCTCATGCAAAGAAAATGAAAGCAATAGTTCGTGCAGGTGTCGGTGTTGATAATGTTGATATTACCGGATGCTCAAAAGAGGGGATTATTGTAATGAATGTGCCAACTGCAAATACTATTGCCGCAGTAGAGCTTACAATGGCACATATGCTCTCATGCATGAGAATGTTTCCTTATTCTCATGATCATCTTAAAAATCAGAGAATTTGGAAGAGAGAGAAGTGGTACGGGTATGAAATGAAAGGAAAAAAACTCGGTGTTATCGGTTTTGGTAATATTGGTTCGCGTGTTGCTATTCGTTGTAAAGCTTTTGAAATGGATGTGATTGCGTATGATCCTTATATCCATCCATCAAAAGTAACTGATCTTGATATGACATATACAAAAAACTTTGAAGATATTTTATCATGTGATATTATTACTATCCATACACCAAAAAATCAGGAAACTCTTAATATTATCGGGGCTAAAGAGATTGATAAGATGAAAGACGGTGTAGTTTTAATCAACTGTGCAAGAGGAGGACTTTATAATGAAGAAGCACTTTATAATGGTCTTAAATCAAAAAAAATCCGTTTTGCCGGAATAGATGTTTTCAATAAAGAACCAGCAATAGATAATCCATTGCTTGACTTAGATAATATTTGTGTTTCACCACACCTTGGTGCTAATACTTTTGAGTCTCAGTATAATATCGGTGTACAAGCAGCGCAACAAGCTATCGAAGCAGCCAAGAGTATAGCATTTCCACATGCCATGAACTTGCCGATTGATGAAAGTATCATTCCCTCATTTGTAAAGCCTTACTTAGAGATGGGACAAAAAATAGGTTTCTTGGCTTCTCAAATGAATAAATCTCAACTTTTGTCCGTAAAAGTAAGCGGACGGGGTGAAATATCTGAATATGTAGAATCATTATCCACTTTTGTTGCTGTTGGTGCGATGAGCCAGCATAGCGATAGTAGTGTGAACTACGTGAATGCTGAATTTGTTGCAAAAGAAAAAGGGATAAAGATTGAATCTGAAGTAGAAAAAGATTCCTCTGTATATAAAAATCTTATAACCGTGAAACTTACGACAGCAAAGGGAACTACTACTATTTCAGGAACTATTTTTGATGATAGTGTGTTTCGTATAGTTGAAATAGACGGTTTTGACATAGAAGTAGCAATGAAAGGAGATATGATTCTCTTTAAAAATACTGATGTTCCAGGAGTTATAGGTAGTGTAGGTACTATACTTGGTAACAATAGTGTTAATATCGCTGACTTCTCACTGGCAAGAAATAATAAATCACAAGCACTTGCTGTTATCTTGGTGGATAATGCAGTAAGTGATACTACTTTAAAAGAACTATCACAATTGGATGCTTGTATAAGTGTAAATTACGCACGTTTATAATCTTTTTATCAAACCTCTTTTAGAGGCTTGATGATTTCTTTTTGAGTTTTTACTCTAAAAAAATTCTACCTCATCTTCATTCACATTATTGTTTCCAGGCATAAGCGTTATTTCTAATTGGGCAATACTGCTCATAAGAGTTTTATCAAGATAGTGTATGTCTTCAGCCTCACCTGTAATAAAGATTGACATTCTCCAGCTTTGCAAATCGCTGATAATAGCTTTGAGATAAATTGTAATAACATACCTTGTTTCATCATCAATAGAATCAAATTTAAATTCTTTTAGTAAGTCTTTAAGGATTGTAAGCGTATAAGAAAGATCTTCAAATTCATACATCATGTTTAATACTTTTGAATATTGTTCAAAGAGGTTTGCAGATTCCACAAGAGAATTTTTTGTTATATATTCATTTTGTTCAATAGCATCAAGTGCTTCTGACTCTAACTCATTTAATTCGGCAATTATTCCCATATCTAAATCTATTTCTTGTAAATATACTTTTGCTGATGTTGATAATAATCTTGGTGTTGCCAATTGGATTTCTTGCGTATTTTGTAATGCCATACTGGATTTTGATAAACAAGTTTTCTCTCTATATTCATCATGATAATACATTGCCGTATAGTCTCGGATGACACCTTCAAAGTTGTAATCCATTAAGATACATATCTCATTTATCATTTCATCGTCTAAAATTTTATTTTGAAATGAAAAATGCAAGAAAGAATTTTTGAGGTGAACACAAATGATAAAAATATCAGACAAAGGAATATTTTTCTTTTTAAATAACATAAGCATAACTGTAATAACGGGACAGCTTCCTATTTGATTTTCTGTTTTAACTACACTTACGGCAAAATCAAAAACTTTTGAAGCAAATTTATCTCTAAAAAAAGTATGGTTCAACGTGTTTTGACATAAAGTTTTTTTGACGATATCATAATCCAGCCATAGATTCAAAATAGTATCTTTATTGTTTTCTATTAATACTACATTTTTTAAAATCGCATTGAACATTTTAAATTTTCCTTCTTTACGTATAAAGTGCTTGAATAAAATTGTAACGAATATTTGAGCGATTTAGATTTTTATTTCCTGCTAAGTGAAAAACCTTATTTCTTATTTATCTCTTCTTCTTTTTCTTGAAGAGTAAAAAGTTCTTCAATTTTTCGCTCATATAAATTTTCTAAATCCTCAAGTTCTTTTGCTAGTTTTGTAATGCCGATTTTCTCATAGCAATCTGGATTTCCTAAACACTTATTCTTAATATCTATAAGAATTTCTAGTTCGTCAATTTCTGAAGGCAAGCTTTCTAATGCTATTTTTTCTTTAAAAGTTAGTTTTAAAATTTGTATTTTGTCTTTTAAATTTGTTTTTGGTTTCTCAATTTGAATATTCGCTTGCATCTCATCAAGTTCTTTTAACTCTTTTTCAAGTTCTAAATATTCGGAGTATTGCTGATAAGATTCTTCGATAGTTCTATCTTCTTTAAATATAAAAAGTTTTTTGGCTATTTTATCTACAAAATATCTATCATGGCTTACTATAATAACTGCGCCGTTAAAGTTAGTAAGTTGCTCTTCTAAAATATTTATTGTTGGAATATCTAAATCATTCGTAGGTTCATCTAAAATCAAGATATCTACATCTTTTGTAAAGAGCAGAGCTAGTGCAATACGATTTTTTTCCCCACCGCTTAATATGCCGACTTTTTTATCTAAAAACTCTCTAGGAAAAAGAAAATTTTTAAGGTAACCGTATACATGCATATCGCAACCGCGTACATTGACTCTATCTCCTCCGTTTGGACAAAAGGTTTCAATGAGGTTTTTGCTGTCATCTAACAATTCTCTGTGTTGGTCAAAATAACCAATTTTGAAATCACCCTGTTTTATTTTTCCGTGTGTTGGCTTTATTCGACCAAGTAAAGCTTTAAGGAGAGTAGATTTGCCACTGCCATTGGGTCCAACGATAGCAATAACATCTTTTTGCAATATACGCGTTGTAAAATTTTTGAGAAGTTCTTTAGATCCAAGCGTAAGACCTAAGTCTTCAACTTCAAACAGCATCTTTTGTTTATTTATACTTTTATCGCGGTTAAAATGTTTTGCTTCTCTTTGAAGTTCAATAGACATTTGTCTGATTTTTGCTGGATTTGTTTTGGCATCTTCTCTTATTTCCATCAATCGCTCTTTACGCCCTTCATTACGTTTAAGTCTTGCACGAACACCTCTTGCATACCATTCGTTCTCTCTTTTTAAGACTCCAAGAAGATTGTCATGCTGCTTTTGCAAAGTTCTAATATATTCCTCTTTTTGAGTCAAATAATTACTATAGCCTCCGCTATATTCTCGAAGAGTACAATCTTCAACTTCTATAGATTTAGTAGCTATTTTATCAATAAAGTATCTATCATGAGAGATAAATACAAGTGTAAATTTTTCTTTGAGAATAAGCTCTTCTAAAAATTCAACCATATAGACATCAAGATGATTGGTGGGTTCATCTAAAAGTAATATATCTGGTTTTTGAAGAAGTAAAGATGCAAGGGCAACGCGGCGTTGTTCTCCCCCGCTTAAAAGTGTGACAGGTTTATCTTCAAACTGTTTAAGATCAAAATGTTGAATAATTCTCTCAATTTTATCATCCAGATTCCAAGCATTATGATGTTCTAAATAACGGGAAAGTTTTTCATGTTCATCAATGTTTTTGTTATTTTCAAAGTCTTCCGCTAAAAGGAGTGAGAGTTCATCATATCTTTTTTTTGCTAAATTAAGTTCATCAAGTCCTGCTTCAACAGCCTCTCTAACGGTAGCACCCTCTTTGAAGTCAGGTCTCTGATCAAGCATCTTAATTTCTAAGTTTTGTTTTGTGATTCGTTCACCGCCATCTGTGTCGAGTGTACCGTTTATAATTTTCATCAGAGTAGATTTGCCGCTACCGTTTTTGCCAATAATAACGATACGTTCACCTTCATCAACATGAAAATTTATCTCTGTTAAAATTTTTTGCGCTGAATAATGTTTGGAAATTTTTTGTAGATCTATTAATGCCATTTATATATCTTCTTTTGGTTCGATGCACAACTCTTTTGCAGTATACCAATTAGCTATATCTTGGTCATTATACTGATATTCTCTTTGGGAAGAAGGAATTACACTATTTCTTAATTTTGAGCGAATTATACCCATAATAATAAAACTCAGTACAAGGGTTAGAAGTGCTATAAAATAATCATAGTAATACCAAGCAAATAAACTTATTACAAAAGTATTAAATTGCAAGAACAATCTTAGTAAATATGATATCAATATACATCTTTTTGAATGAAGCTTTGGCGTTGATTCGATTAAGTCTATATACTCTGTTTGCATATGCGAATTATAGCAAAAAACATATTATGTGTGCTTCTTGTAAAAATTATAGGTGAGATTTTCACAGATAGTATTTTACCATTTCCCGCCAATAACGTGCTCTGTGTGCATCTCCATCCCAAATATAAAATTGATTTTCAATTCCTTTTTCTGATAAATGTTTACTAACGCTTCTATTGTTTTCAAGTAATACATCTTCTTTGCCAATAATTATAATAATCTCAAGGGCACGTAGTTGTTCCAAAAGAATGGGATCATTCAGGTTTGGTAAATATTGACAAGGATTATTGAAATAGATATTTTCATCCTGATAGCCATCAAAAAGATTACGGTAAGAACCAATGTTACCGCTAATGTTGTAGCGTCCGCTAAAACTTACCACTTTATTAAAAAGAGAAGGATGGCGAAGAGCAATATTAAGTGCATGATAGGCTCCAAGTGAGCAGCCATGAGCAATAAGATATGTATTTGAATTTTTTTGTTTTGAAAATGGCAATACTTCTTCCAAAATATATTGTTCATATTGTAAATGTCGCAGAATTCGATCTTTTGGCAAGCACCAATCACAATAAAAACTCTCTTCATCAATGCTGTCAACGCAAAAAAGTTGTAAATAACCATTCTCAATTTTATCACGTATCGATCCAACGATGCCCCAATTTTCATAGTCAAAAAAACGTCCTACACGTGTTGGAAATACAATGACTCTAGCACCGCTATGACCAAAAACTAAAAGTTCCATTGTGCGATTTAGATGAAGGCTATGCCATTTGTAGTATTCGCGTTTCATGATTTAAAGGAAAATTTTATTTGAATGTGATAGTAAAATATTACGCCAAATATCATAGCCATTTGCGTTCATATGTAAACCGTCTGCCTGAAAAAGCTCTGGATTTGGCATGCCGTCAGGAGTATACATCAGTGAATGTATGTCAAGATAGTTTACATTATCAAGTTCATCCAGACGCGTTTTTACATAACTATTGAGTAATCTTATTCTGTGGAGTAGGCCATGACGTGCAGGAGAAGGCTTTACTGATAAAAATGTAAATTTAATGCCGCTTAATTTTTGAGCACGCTTGAGAAGAAGTGCTTCAAAACGTGCCATGATATCAGAGTGATATACGCCGTTTCCAATGTCATTGTCACCGGCATAAAAAATAATAGATTTTGGTTCACAGGGAAGAACAAGACGTTCGAAGTAATGGACACAGGCTTCGATAGTAGATCCGCCAAAGGCAATATTTTCAACATTATGAGGAGCTAAATCCTCTTTTAAAGTTTTCCACATAGTAAAGGAGGAACTACCATAAAAAAGGTTCGCTCCTTTAGTTATTTCCCCACTCTTGATTCGTACCTCAAGCTGAGAAACTTCTGATTCATACCATTGCATCTTTTCCCCTTTTAATCGTCTAATTGTACAATGAAAAGGTTACAAAGAATGTATAAATATTATAAAATAGAAACTTTTAAACAGAAATATTTGTTGTTTTTCCCGTAGATATTGTTTGGTTGCTATAGGCAAGCATGATTTTGTTATGAAGGGTTTTTTGCGCTTCATTTTCTGCAACGGAGACCTGTGTTAATTTATTCGTTCGTTCGCTTAATAATGTAGAATCCAAGGCATTCATATCGGTTTGCTGTCTATATTGTTGTCTTTTTTGGTCTGCCTCTTTGAGTGCACTTAAAAATTCATCTGAACTTAATTGCGAGTCACCATTAGTGTCTATTTGAATAAAAGCATTGTCGACATTTGTGCTGCTTTCATTTTTTGCCAGTGTTTTAGCTGCATTGCTAAATTCTGTTTTGTCGATTGTGCCGTTTTTATTCGTATCAAGTGCTGTCATAAACATTTGCGTGAGGGCATCAAAATTTTTATTGTTTTGAGATGCCCGTGCCGAGTAATTAGACATGACGGAATTTTCGCTGATTATCATTTTTAATCTCCTATAAACGATTCATATTAAATACGAAAGCAATTTTGATTCCAAATCATCTGAGTAAATTTTTTACTCCTTGGCATGTGGAATTGTTTGTAAAATTTTTATCATGAAGAAGAGACTAAGAAATCTTTAGTTTATAAGACTAAGCTTAGTTGATAGCACTTGAAGTCATTAATCTTTTTTTGCTATACTTTTACAAATTATTTTCAAGGAATTAAAAATGGCAAAACATCAGTTTCAAACGGAAGCTAATCAGATATTAAACTTAATGATTCACTCACTCTATTCAAACAAAGAAATTTTCATACGCGAACTTGTTTCAAACGCTTCGGATGCACTTGACAAACTCAATTTATTGGTATTAACGGATGAGAAATACAAGAATATAACTTTCTCCCCTCGCATAGATATCGTAGCAAACAAAGAGGCAAAAACTCTAACAATTAGAGATACGGGTATCGGTATGAATGAGGAAGATTTAATGAATCATCTCGGAACAATAGCCAAATCGGGTACTAAGGCATTTCTAGAGAACTTAACGGGTGACCAGAAAAAGGATTCTAACCTTATCGGTCAGTTTGGTGTTGGTTTTTATGCATGTTTTATGGTTGCCGAGAGAGTAGAAGTTACAACCAAAAAAGCTGGCGAAGAACAAGCATTTTTATGGACAAGTAAGGGTGATGGTGAGTTTGATATCGAGAATACGACACAAGAAGGTCATGGAACTACTATTATTATGTACCTTAAAGATGATGAAGACGAGTTTTTGGAGACACATAGAGTTGAGAGCATTATCAAAAAGTACTCCAACCATATTCCATTCCCAATTTTTATGGATAAAGAAAAATTTGTTCCCTCAGTAAAAGATGATGAGGGCAAAGAGATTGAACCTTCAAAAACGGACATGGTAAACACGCAAATCAACAAGGCAAACGCACTCTGGACAATCTCTAAAAACGAAGTAACAGATGAAGAGTATAAAGATTTTTATAGCTCAATTGCTCACTCTTCGGAAGAACCACTCGCATGGATGCACCACAGAGCAGAGGGTGCAATTGAATACACAACACTTTTTTATATCCCAAGTAAAGCACCTATGGATTTGTACAGAGTGGATTATCAAACAGGTATTAAACTCTATATTAACCGCGTCTTTATTACAGATGATGAGAAAGAATTGATGCCTACATATTTGAGATTTTTACGCGGTGTGATTGACTCAAAAGATTTGCCTCTGAATGTTTCTCGTGAGATTTTACAATCCAACGCAGTGATGGCAAAAATTAAAAATGCTTCTGTGAAAAAAGTGCTCTCAGAACTTGGAAAAATTGCTAAAAATGATGCAGAAAAATATAGTAAATTTTATGCTGAATTTGGAAATGTTCTCAAAGAGGGACTTTACAATGACTATGTAAATCGTGAGAAAATCTTAGAGTTGATGCTCTTTAATACGATGAACTCAAACGAAAAAACAAATATCGAAGAGTTCGTAAAAAATGTAGATGCAGAGAAAAAAGAGATTTACTACATCACAGGAAAAACATCTTTGGCAATGCTCAAAAACTCTCCTGCGCTAGAGAGATTTAAAGCACGAAATATCGATGTTTTGGTACTCAATGAGGAAGTTGATACTATTATTTTTCCAATGGTGCATGAGTACAAAGAGTACAAACTTGTTCCGGTAGCAGATGCAAAATTTGAAGAAACAGAAGAAGAGAAAAAAGCTGAAGAGGAAGTTGCAAAAACGTATGAGGGTTTAGCAAAAGAGTTCAAAGATGCGCTTGGTGAGAACGTTAAGGGTGTTGAAACCACTTTTGATTTAACTGACTCTCCGGTTGCTATTAAAATTGACAAAGAAGACCCGTCATATATGATGGCTCAAATGATGAAACAGATGGGGCAGGGCGGTGATATTCCGGCTCCTGCACCGATTTTGATGATAAATCCTAAGCATGAACTTATCGTGAAGTTAAAAAATTCTGTGGATCAAAATCTTATCAATGATGCAGCGCATGTTTTGCTTGATCAAGCAAAATTGTTTGATGGCCAGGAGTTGGGCGATACTGCTGATTTTATAGTAAGATTAAATAGAATCATCTCAAAAGCTTTATAATTTTTTTGTATGAGTGCATTCGTAGCACTCATACATTATGCGCATTTTATCATCATGAGTTGAAGCATATTTGTAGCATAAACATGTTATGCTCCAAACATGTTTGAACAATATCAATTTAAAAATAAATTATCAAAATCAAAAGAGATTCAGAGTCTATTAGATAATGCGAATGGTGTGTGCAGAAAACTATCAGACACAGAACTTGAGCCTTTGGCTCTTGATGGCTATGAATATACGACAGAAGATGCGCTAGACGAACTTGGTCTTGATGATGAACTTGTTCATCAGTTGGTAGAAGATTATGTGATTCAGATTTTAAAATCAAAATTCTTATTTTTAGATTGTATAGAAGAGCTTAAAAAAGCTCAAAATAG
>DZBD01000137.1 GCA_022729795.1 Sulfuricurvum sp.
TAAAAAAAAATTACTTTTGAGTTACAAAACAAGAGGTCGTGCTTGGCATGTGGAACTCTAGCTGTAAATAATTCAATAAAGTCTTCTTGGCTTCTTCCATTCAATATCTACTCTTTGGAGGAAACTTTTTTCATTTAGCTGATTTACTATATCAATAATCTCATTATTTTTGGGTACTTGAAATAATGCTGTTTTGTAAAATTTATTGATTTCTTTGATAAATTTTAAATTATTTTCATCTGCAAACTGAAGATAATCATAATCGCTTTTTTTACCGAATGTCACCATAATATTCCCCGTTTGCAGATAACAAGAATTTTCAGAAACTACCCCGTTTTTATAGTAACAATCCTCTATTACATTTTGATGAACACTTTTTGTTTTAATGTCCGTATATTTAGTAAAGAATACTTTTTTACCGTTTTTTTTATTTAATACAATATTCTCTTGCGAAAATAAAAGTAGCGGCACGATTATAAATAGTAGATATTTCATTTAATACCCTTTAATTGTCAGTGAATATTTCAATAAATTTCCATGATTACCCGAGCCCAAATCTGTGATATGCAGACGCCATTTTCCATTGGAATCTTCATTCAACATTTGAAATGTCATCAAAGTCCATGGCTCGTACTTGTCATACAGGAGAGTATCTCCATAAGCAAGTGTTGACTTTGTACCCATAGGAGATTCGAGTATTATTTGCAGTTTTCCCGGATTGTCATGGTCTGAGTCGATGAGTATTTGTGCTTGCAAAACTGAAAATGACTCTTCAACATCCATATCTAATATTACGGTCTTTGGCGTATCTACAGCAATATTCACCGCGTACTCTTTATTGAAAAATTTTTCATTCACTAAGCTTGAAAAATTACGTGATTTTTCTACGGCTTTAGCCGCATCCACTACTCCAAAACCATATTTATCGCTTACGCTATAATCAGCACCGTTTTGAAACCAGCTGTTGTCCTCGGAATCATTTTTTCTAGCAGTCGTTGCTAAGATATACTGAATATCTCTATACGTTAAATTTGCATTTACGCTCAACATAAGTCCCGCTATTCCCGCTACTATTGGGCATGCTGCCGATGTTCCATTCATGGCATGTGTAAAATCACCGCTCTCATTGGCGCTTACTTCCCAGTGTTTTTTATACGTGTCCATTCCATTGGTTAGTCCGCTTAAATCTGTGGTTATTAGCGCAGGTCTTGTATCGGTATCTGCATCGCCGCCGGGAGCAGATACGAGTATATTTGCTCCAAAATCAGAATAATCGGCTATTTTTCCAGCCCCATCTACAGCACTTACAGGGATAACGTATCCGCTTGCGAGGATACTTTGAAAATTTGCATTTGCCCCGTCATTTCCGGATGCGAATATATACACAATCCCTTTTTTGTCTCTGCCGTTTATTACGCCGTTTTCTATAGCTTCCAAAGAGGTAATGTCATCAAAAAGCCAATGTGCTCCGCCGCCACCCCAACTATTAGAGGATACATCTATATCCATTCTTTGAAGTGCATCGGCAAAACTTGCATCTGTCGGATTTGAAAATACGTTTAGTCCTGCAATGTTTATATTTGGAGCTACTCCTCTTGTGCCTATGCTATTCCAACCCTTAGCAGCGACTAATCCTGCACATGCCGTGCCGTGAGCACTTCCTTCATTATTATTATAGAGTTGTATGTTTGTTGGAGATGGGTCATTTGTGTCGTCACTGTATCGGTAGCTTTTGTCGGTATCTATATCCAAATCTTGATGTTTACTATCTATCCCCGTGTCCACGATAGAGACCGTAATATTTTTTTCACCTATCGTATCTTTCCAAACAGGGGCTATGTTGATATCTTCATTTTGTACGAGTATATTGTTGTTGACATGTGGGGCTATCTCTTGGTTTATTAAATGCCATTGGTATTGCAAGAGTGGATCAGACACTGCACTATCGGCATCTTTTACTCCGACACTCAGACCTAAAGCATCCTCATATTTATCAGCTAAACCGTCATTATCGGTGTCATTACTTTCGGTATTATGTATTAAAAATGAATCATTATTTTGATTTGAAGTTTGATTGTTTTGGCAACCTAAAAAGATAAATATTAAAAAGAGAAAAAGTAGTTTGATCATGTATGTATAGTATCCAAAATAATTTTAAAAGAATTGCAAAGAGATAAAAACAGGCTAAAAGCCTGTTTTTAAAAGTAAAAGATTATTTACTTATTGTGCGTCAAAGATAGTTTTGATTTCATCCGCTAATGGACCTGTAAATGTTGCAACCGGAGTTGCTGTTGTGTTTTCAAATGATATGTCACGTAAGTTAGGAAAATCAGTGTGGAATGTTCCATACCCATTATTAATATCATATACGATAGTACTATTTTTAAAATGTCCACCTACGTCGTCAAAGCCTTTGAAGTAGATAGCACCATCTCTATAAGAAGCTTTCATGTTTATATTAAGGTTTTCGAATGTAGCAGCAGTAATTCCTGACATCTCGATACCGGCCTCTCCAACTACAGTATCATCACCAACTATAGTTAAATTTGTTACTGTTCCAGAGTATCCTTCATCAATATCCAAATGATCACCTACACATTTTGTTAAAGAGATGTTTGTTAAGTTAACAGTACCACCCCAAAGCGCCATACAGTCGTCATTAGAGTTGATAACAGTAATGTTTTCTACAACTGTACCTAAACCAACACCTACCATAGAGAAACCATCCATCTGTATATCATAATCCATTGTGATACCAGAGTTAAGGATTTGTACATATTTAAGTACACCTGAACTGTCATTCATATCTGTAGAGTCTGCCACAAAATTACCATTTACTTCATAAGGTCTAACCTGAGAATTTGCAGCTTTACCAATAAGTGTCAAACCACCCCATTGACCTGGAGCAGCAGCACCACCATTGTTAGCGATTTCTGAAGTGAACACGATTGGCATATCTGCAGTGCCCTCAGCGATAATCTGTGCGCCTTTATCAACAATCATATAAGATTTAGCAGAACCTATAACACTTTTACCAACAAGCGTCGTACCAGCTTCAATTGTGAGTTTCGCAGGAGCTCTAACTACCACTAAACCATTTATAGCCCATACTGTATCTTTTGTTAGATAAGTATCTGTTTTTATCTCTCCACTTAAGGTATTCGGGTAATCTCCAACATCTATAAGCTTACTATAACCTGCTTCAAGTGTTTGCCAAGAACCGCTTGCTTTAATGGCTTGTGTTTGCGTAATCGTATATTTTCTAGTGGATTTGAAATTTTCATCCAAGTAAAAAATAACGGCAGGTGCATAACCACCATAGTTATCAAGAGAGGCACTGTAAGCATCTGTAATGTTTATCGTATTGTTTAAATCATCTTTGATTACAAATGCTGATTTTGTCACTGTACCATTTATATCTTTAGTAATTACGCTACTGCTATCTACATATCTATTAAACGCCAATGCAACAGAGTTAGTGCTTTGCGCTGTCGGAGCATTTGAAGAGATTTCTAGTGGTGTTAAGTCAGCTTGCGTATACACGGTACCGCTCTCTTTGACATTTACACTAATCGACTCTTTTGTAGTTTCTTTATAGCCTGATACAGTTCCGCTTAGGTTGTACTGGAATGCACTGTATTGAGTAGAGTCAAATTGTACATATACATATTTTGTATATTGTGTGCCGTTTATGTCATATCCATAATATGAATATGTTTTGTGGCTCAAATCCGATGGGTTTGTAGTGATAAGCAAGTTCTCAACATCACTCATTTTTACAGGGGACATAAAATGTATTTCAAGTCCATTGTAGTAGTTATAAACACTATAACTATCTGCTGCCGCAATAGCTGTTGTCATAGTACGGCTGAGTTCTTTGGCGGTAATGCCCTCACCTATCTCATCTTGCGGAACAGTAATCGTGGCTTCTACAACTGTGTTATAGTCTGCAGGAACATTAAAACTAGCTGAATAAATAGTATCGCAGCCATAATAACCTGAAACATAATTCTGTTCTATCATATTGCCATACTGATCATACATATATTCATAATGGCCATTGTGGTAATCGTAACTATTGTATGCGCTAGTATATGTAACATTCACATCTGCACTAAACCATTTTGTAATTTTACTGCTGTTAACATCACTATAGTTACAAGAAGATGAATCATAATTGCCGTTTGGAGTAATATATTGCGGTACACGCACATCCACATAACCACTAGCAACTACTTTATCTCCGTTTAGACTGAGTTCATTGTTAATATAAGCATAACTGAACATATCAACCACTACATCAGTACTTTCTGAAGTGTTATTTTGCATTTGTGTCATAAACGTCAATTTAGAATGAGGAATTCCTAAACTCTCGGCAACACTGCTTGCAGAAAAATCAATCTCATACGATTTGCCGTCCTCTATAGTAAAGGCAAGTATCAACTTTTCTCCGTAACCATATTCATCTTCTGCCCATACAACCAATGGCACCGGATGTGATTTATCTGTTAGCATACTCAAGTTAGAAGATGTGATTTTAAGATTATTTACCAAACTATCTTTTTCTTCCTGTGTTAAAGCGCCAAAGAAGTTAAATTCGATACGATTTTGCAAATTGCTTGCAATAATATATTGTCCATTTTCTACACTTGTATAGCGAAGGTGTTTACTTGGTGTTTTAAATGTCACACTTCTATCTGCTATTAGGTAACTCTCCGCCTTAAATCCACTCACTTTCATTGTATACGTTGTATTTGGAAGCAACTCGCTAGGATTATATCCGACATGATAAGGAGTGTTTGTGATGTTTGCATATGGTATGTTTACTGATTGCGATTCATCCATCTGCATTTGAACATCTTTGTTGTTTGTATCATCATGAAGGGTTATCGTACCACTTTTTTCATCTACAGGTACATTAAAATAAGCTCTCAAATAGCCATAATAATCATTCATATTGTTCATAACATCGTTAACTTCCGGTAAAAGACCTACTGTTTGAGGAGTAATCGTTGTAAATGCCACTGTTTCACTCAGAGCAGTTCCGTAGCTGTCTTTTGCACTGATAACCATTGTGTTAACAGATGCATAAGAGAGTTTTGCACCCTTAATATAAAAAGATCTATTTTGTGAATCGCCATACCAATATTGATTCACCTGTGTTGTCAAACCGCCATTTTTGATAGTTAGCTCTTGTGTGCCTAGGGTTACTTTTACACTGTCTAAATCAAGCCCTTGAGAGTTATTGACATAGAAGTACATATTATTTGTAGGAGATACATCTTTTTGCCCTTCAGAAGGGTTTGAATATACTATATCTACGCCATCAAGCACTATATTATTGCTATCAAATTCTGTATGATAATCATTTCCCCAAACATACACTACTCCATCTGGAGCT
>DZBD01000138.1 GCA_022729795.1 Sulfuricurvum sp.
TCCTTTTTTTTATATCAGATTACATTATTTGAAAAAAAACTCTATATTTGCACCCCCAAACACAAGTAAAGTGCTAATCTTAAACAACATAAATTATGACAAAGGCTGATATTGTTGCCGAAATTTCAAGTCGCACAGGTATTGAAAAACTAACTGCCCAGAGCGCAGTAGAAACATTCATGGACGTAGTAAAAAACGCTCTCGAAAGCGGCGATAATGTATATCTCCGTGGTTTTGGAAGTTTCATCATTAAACATCGTCGTCAAAAAACTGGACGTAACATCTCGAAGAAAATGTCGATTGTTATCCCAGCTCACAATATTCCAGCTTTCAAGCCGGCAAAGACATTTGTGGATAGCGTAAAAAGTTCAAAAAAATAATCATCAAATCATTGCGAAATGCCAAGCGGAAAGAAGAGAAAGCGCCACAAGATGGCAACCCATAAGCGTAAAAAAAGATTGCGTAAAAACAGACATAAGAAGAAGAAATAGTTTTTTTTCTTTACTGTATTTTCATGCGGTTAATCCGCAACATTATTTTGTTTCATGAACAAAGAATTAATCATTGATGTCGCTTCTGGTGAAGTGCAGATAGCGTTTTTAGAAAACAAACGCTTGGTAGAATTGCATACCGAGGGCGGCAGCCATGATTTTTCCGTTGGAGATTTTTATCTCGGAAAGGTAAAAAAAATCATTTCGGGATTGAATGCTGCATTTGTGGACGTAGGTTACGAGAAGGATGCATTTTTGCATTATCTCGACTTAGGTCCACAAATTCGCACTCTAAATAAGTTTGTGAAGGATATTAATGCAGGAAAACAGGTTTCAGTAGAAACCTATGCACTTGATACCGACATTGAAAAAACAGGAAAAATAACTGGAGTAATTCAATCGGGGAGCAATTTACTGGTTCAAATAGCCAAAGAACCGATATCGACCAAAGGACCACGAATCACAACCGAGATAAGCCTTCCGGGTCGTTTTTTGGTTTTGGTACCATTTTCGAAGCGAATTTCGATTAGTCACAAAATTAAAAGTTTAGGCGAAAAATCGAGGCTTAAGAAAATTGCATCCAGCCTTCAACCATTCAATTTTGGAATAATTGTTCGCACAGTTGCCGAAAGCAAAAGTTTCGATGAGCTCAAAGCCGACCTCGATGAACTATTGGGTCGTTGGAATGATTTATTGCAGTCGCTCAAGAACGCCAAGCCTCCCATAAAGATATTAGGTGAACTGGACCGGTCACTCACCATCATGCGCGACTTGCTAAATGCTTCGTACAACACAATTCATGTGAACGATAGCACTTTGTATTCCGAGATCAGAAATTATCTGGGCAGCATTGCCCCCGAACAAGTTGATATTGTTAAGCTTTTTAAAGGCAAAACACCTATGTTTGAGCATTTGGGCATCGACAAACAAATCAAATCTTCGTTTGGTAAAAAGGTAACCCTAAAATCGGGTGCATATCTGATAATTGAAAGAACCGAAGCATTTCATGTAATTGATGTAAATTCGGGCTACAAAGCAGATAGTGGCAAAAACCAAGAACAAAACGCATTGGAAGCCAACATAGAATTGGCCGAAGAAGTTGCACGCCAGTTGCGATTGCGCGATTTGGGAGGTATTATTGTGGTTGATTTTATCGATTTACATCTTGGGGCTAACCGCCGTAAACTCTACGACAAGCTTGTAGAAGAAATGGAAAACGATAGAGCTAAACACACCATTTTGCCACCAAGTAAGTTTGGACTTGTTCAAATCACCCGACAAAGAGTGCGCCCAGAAACTCAAATTGAGATTGTTGAGAAATGTCCTGTTTGTAATGGAACTGGCGAAATTAAACCACATACACTCATTATAGATTAAATAGAGAATACCTTGTCGTTTTTGGCACAAGAGCAAAACGAAAAGACACTAATCGTATATGTATCGCCTTTTATTCATGCTTTTATTACCAAAGGATATTTCAGCAACATTGCAAAAACGTGGCGCAAAAAGTTGAAATGCAAAATAAACGTATTGTCAGCCAGCAATTACCATGTGCTTGAGTATCATATTTTCAACAAGCGAGGAGAAGAAATTACGTTGTAATTTGAACTTTTTCCCGTGGAAAACGACACAAACGATTTCATAATTCAACAAATACTTCCAAAACTGGAAAAGTATTGTGCTTTTCAGGAGCGTAGTATTTTCGAGACCAAACAAAAGCTTATTCGTTTGGGTGTTGATAGTCGATATTGGGATACGTTAATTGCAATTTTGCAAACCAGCAATTTTATCAACGAAGAACGTTTTGTTGAATTGTTTATTCGAAGCAAAATAAACCAACGAAGTTGGGGACCATTAAAAATAACTCTTGAGCTTAAAAAAAGAGGTATTGAATCGGCATTGATTGAACAGTTTAGGTATTTGTTCAATCCCGACAATCAAAATGAGACGCTTACAAACTTACTAAAGAAGAAGCTAAAAACGATTCAGCGCGACGAAATTGGGAAACAGCGCGAAAAACTAATTCGCTTTGGAGTTTCGAAAGGCTATAATATCAGCATGGTGTTTTCGACAGTCAAAACGCTACTAAAAAGCACTAACGACGATTTCGATAGTTTCGAATAAAATTTTATTGTGTTTCATCTTCGAATCTCAACAATGAAGATCCCCTCCAATCTATCGCAATGTGAATGAGGCTTGGCCCAGCTCGTGGTCGTCGGAAAAGACAGAAACATTGTATTTTCCAGCAGGCAATTCAACATCTCCACGAGAATAATCGATACAAACCTGTGAAGTTTTTTGAGTGTAATTGATCACTGTTTTGGATGAATACTGAATTCGTTGCCCCTGGTAAATAAAAGAATAACTGCCTTGAGTAAGGATAAGATTGTCGGGTCGTGCAATACGAACATAGACATCTTTTTGCCCTGCGGAAACGAGCGGATTTTCGCCAATGGTGAGACAAATGCGAACCACATCAACTTTTTTAGCTCTGTCGGTAGCAGCTTCTTTGGTTCCCGATTTCACATTGTATCCGGTAGCAGAAATATTGTAACCTTTAAGATAGGCCGCATCGTTAATTTTATTCGACAAATCGTCCTTCTCTTTGTTGAGGTCGAAAGTTTTCTGATTGGCATCGTTGAGCTCACCCTTAATTTTAACATTTTCGTCGGTAAGCAGTTGATTTACCTTATACAAGCTATCAATCTGGTTCACATAGCCTTGTGTGATTTGACGCAATGCATCGAGTTTTTTCTTGATTCGGCGATAATCGGCCTGCGAGTTGATGAGCTGCTCAATTTCTTTAGCCTGTGCCATAATGAGACTATCTTTCCCTGTAAGTTGATCGCTCAAATAGCCATATTCTTGCTTAATCCTATCGTGCTCCATAATCAATGAATCGAGCTCAATTTGCAGCTCTTCGTTCATTTGCATGGTCTTTTCCTTTTCCAACACAATAGTATCTACACTCGACTTGGTAGTTAGAAGCAAAATTGCAAGTACTGCAATGATAGCCAATTGAATACCAATGATTAAGAGGTAGGTTTTATTTTTTTTCTTTTGTTGAGACTCATTCATTTCCATACATGTTGTTTTTTCTGTAATAACGTGCAAATTTATTACTTTTGGGTGATATAAACAGTTTTTTTTACGATTTTATGATATTGAAGTCACTATTTCGATTGTTCTATCCCAATCTGTGCTTTGCATGCGGCACCAATTTGATGATTGGTGAAAAAACAATTTGCTTGTCGTGTTTAACTAAAATTCCACAAACCGACTACCATACCATTAACGACAATCCAGTTGCAAGATTGTTCTACGGCAGAGTTAGTATCGAAAATGCTACAGCGATGTGTTTCTACGAAAAAGAGAGCATTATTCAGCATTTGATGCACGGCTTGAAATACAAACACAAACCCGAGATTGGCATATTTTTCGGGCAAAGGCTGGGAAAGTTATTGTCAGAATCGGAATTATACAGCGATATCGATTTGATTTTACCCATTCCTTTGCATCCAAAAAAGGAGCGGATTAGAGGCTACAATCAAAGTCTAGTAATAGCGCAAGGATTGGTTGAAACAATGCCAATAAAAATTGAAGAAAATGTTCTTGTAAGAGTTGAATTTACTGAAACCCAAACACGAAAGAACCGCTGGGAGCGATATGAGAATGTTCGCGATATGTTTGGCGTAAAAAATCCAGAAAAAATTGCAGGGAAACATATTTTGCTTGTAGATGACGTAATTACAACGGGAGCAACCATTGAAGCTTGCGCAAGGCATTTGCTGGAAGTTGAAGGCGTTCGGGTAAGTATTGCTGGAATTGCCTCGCCAGCACGTTAAAAAAAAGACCACATATAGCAGCCTTTTTTTGTCTCCCGGGAGGGATTCGAACCCACGACCCGTTGATTAAGAGTCAACTGCTCTACCAACTGAGCTACCGAGAGAATTGGGGCGCAAAAATACAAAATATATCAGAAATATAACGACTTATGAAATAGTGTAATAAAATTCGCTTTAAGATGTTTTTTTAAAGAAAAACTGTACTTTGTCGCAATTATGTTCGAATTGGAAATAACAATCCGATAACCACGAATTATTCGAATTAGAAGACGAAATACTTTAGCAATTACAGCAAACCTATTTGAGATTCAGCAAGCAGAACCTCAAATATCACGAATTGATAATTCGATTTTTCCATTTTCGGTTGGACGTTTGCAAGTATGGTTCGACGGAAAAATGGGAGAAAAATTGTTGATATTTGAGCTCTAAGCCCGTGTAGCCCGTCCACGCAGATGTGTTTTTTGCAATTTCGCTTCTTAACAGTGGTAAATCAGGATGTGTTTGCGAAATAAGAAGCCAATTTGAGTAATGCCACAAATATTTGGTCGAAACACCTCTTGTTTTTTCGACTATGAGCTGCTTGAGCTTGTTGTTGAGGTCTTTAGCCTTTTTATCGTCAAGCTCATGCGGATTGTTGCGCTCTGAAAAGGTTGTGATTGCAAGTTTTTTGGTTTTGGCGTACTCGTGAATTCCCTTGCTGTATGGACTTACAATCACATGGTCTTGATCGATTCGCTTGGCAAGATGTGTTTCGATGTCGCTCACTTTTAGTTTGCCGATTCTTGCAATGTCGATGCCCATATTATCGCTGTAATCGGCTGTGATTAACAATTGCACTGGAGTATTTGTCCATTCTGGAGCATTCTCAGTCGATTTCGATAACTTTGCTCCTTTGCGACTGAATCGATATGCGCTGTTTCTCAGTTCTATGAGTCCTTTGAAC
>DZBD01000139.1 GCA_022729795.1 Sulfuricurvum sp.
ATTTACCAAAACGAAAAAGGCTTAGGAGAAAATGACCGTGTTTATCTCGTTGCCGCTTCTATAATTGCAACACTAGGCATTCCCGGAAAAGTTACCCCACTTGAAAAATCTGATTTAAAATCTTCTACTGAAATTGGCAATACTGACGGCGAAATTGTGGTGCGAAAAATAAAAGCCTTTTTAGATGCAAAAGAGATTCCCGCAGAAAAAAAAGATTTAATCCTAAGAACACTACAAAATACACTTTTAACCGAAAATATCAACAAAGTTGACAATGGCGAAAGCCAACTCAAAAGGGTTTTTGTCAAGATTATAGATGATTTAGGGATATATTATAAAATAGGTTTAACAACCGACTTCACAGGAAAACTTTTCAATGAAATGTATGGTTGGTTAGGGTTTACTCAAGATAAACTCAACGATGTAGTTTTAACACCTTCTTATGTTGCTACACTTTTGGTAAAACTAGCAAGAGTAAATAAAGACTCTTTCGTATGGGATTTTGCCACAGGCTCGGCTGGTTTGTTGGTTGCTTCCATGAATGAAATGCTTAATGATGCCAAAAACAGTATTACTTCGCCCCAAGAACTTACTCAAAAAGAGATAAAAATAAAAGCCGAACAATTATTAGGTTTAGAGTTACTTTCAAGTGTATATATGTTGGCAATTCTTAATATGATTTTGATGGGAGATGGAAGCTCTAATATTATAAACAAAAACTCTTTGAGTGATTTTGATGGAAATTATGGTTTTGGTAAAACTGAGGATAAATTTCCTGCGGATGCTTTTGTACTCAATCCTCCATATTCTGCTGAAGGAAATGGGATGATTTTTGTGGAAAAAGCACTTGGAATGATGAACAAGGGTTATGCCGCTATTATTATCCAAAACTCAGCAGGAAGTGGAAAAGCCAGAGAATACAATAAAAAAATATTAGAAAAACACACCCTAATGGCAAGTATCAAAATGCCAATAGACATCTTTATAGGCAAATCAAGTGTACAAACCAGTATATATGTTTTTAAAGTAAACGAAAAGCACCATAATGATGAAATGGTAAAGTTTATCGATTTTTCTAATGATGGCTACACTAGAACCAATCGTAAAAAGGCAAGTAATAACCTAAAAGATACAAACCGTGCAAAAGAACGATATGAAGAGTTGGTAAATTTGGTACGGTTTGGAAAAAGCAAACTAAATATCTTTAGCGATAAAGAGTATCACGAAGGGACAATCGACCCAAAAAATGGGGCAGATTGGAATCAAGCAGCACTTATAGACACTAAGCCTACTTTGCAAGATTTTAAAAAAACAGTAAGTGATTATTTGGCTTGGGAAGTATCTAGCATTTTAAAACAACAAAATACAAAGGATGAAAATCAGGGAAAGTAGATACCCTACTTAACGAGAAATTGAAAAAAGTTAAGTGGGGTGAGTTTAAAATTGAAGAGTTGTTTGATAAAATCAAAGTAAAATCTTTAAAATACAAAACAGCTGAATTACCAAGTGAAGCAATAAATAAGTATGTTTTACCTGCCTTGACAGCAGGAATTCAAAATCAAGGCTTGAATAATTTTGTACCAAAAGATAATGCAACTATTTTAAAAAATGTAATTTCAATATCTGCAAATGGAGCAAATACAGGAGCAACTTTTTATCAAAATAAAGAATTTACTGTTTTGCAAGATGCCTATGCTATAAAATGGAAATCTACAACGGATAATATAACGGATAATCAATATATTTATTTAACAAGTTCAATTTCAAAAACTATTTTCGGTAATTACGAATGGACAAACAAAGCAGGTTGGGAAAGAATAAAGACTGAAAAAATCCAACTTCCAACCAAAAACAACAAAATAGATTTTGAATTTATGGAAAGTTTTATAGTGGAGCTGGAAGCAGAGCGTATAGCGGAATTGGAAGATTATTTATCTGTTAGCGGTCTAAAAGATTATGCCTTAACAGCTGAAGAACAACATGTTTTAACTGATTTTAAAAATGTGAAATGGCAAACTTTTAATCTTGAAAAATTATTTGGAAAATCTACTCGAGGAAGACGACTAAAAAGTGCAGACAGAATTTCTGGAACTTTACCTTTTGTAACAGCAGGTGAGACCGATGAAGGAATTTCTGCCTTTATCGGAAATGATGTTACTGTTTTTTCAAAAAATACTACAACTATTGATATGTTTGGTTCTGCAAAATATCGAAATTACAACTATGGAGGGGATGACCATATCGCAGTTGTACATACTGAAAATTTGCCAAAATTTGCATCAATTTTTGTAACAACCGCAATTCATAAATCATCACATAACGGACAGTTTGATTATGGAAGAAATTTTTATGCAAAAGATGCCGATGAATTAAATATTTCACTACCAACTAGTAACAGCCAACCAGATTATGCAACAATGGGAACTTTTATCTCCGCTATTCAAAAACTAGTTATAAAAGATGTTGTTTTGTATGCGGATAAAAAAATTGAAGCTACTACAAAAACAGTTGAGAGAGCTATTTAAAAGGATGAACTTATGGCAATGGAGTTGATAAATGGATAAAATAGCCAACGAAAATGAGTACAAAAATTTTATTACTCAAGTAGCTACAAAAATAAAACAGACTCAAATCAAACTTGCTGTGAGTGTAAACAGTGGATTGTTGCATTTTTATTTTGAGCTTGGGCAAATGATTTCACTCAAACAACAACAGGCGAAATGGGGAAGCAAATTTATAGAAAACATGGCAAAAGACCTTAAAAAAGAGTTTCCAGACCTTCAAGGTTTTTCAAGAACAAATCTGTTTTATATCAAAAAATTTTATGAGTTTTACTCCAATTATTTAGTCCACCAAGATGGTGGACTAAATTAAAATGAGCAAAATAAAATAGTCCAACTCAATGGTGGACTATTAGAAGAGACGCTTTTTAGAGTGCCATGGCGACACCATGTAGAGATTTTAAATAAAATAAATACGATTGATGAAGCGATATATTACATCCAACAAACTATCGCCAATAATTGGAGTAGAGATACTTTAGCCCTCAATCTTAAAACAAATCTTTATGCAAGAGATGCAAAAGGGATAAATAATTTTCAAAATACTCTTCCCCTGCCACTTTCAGATTTGGCGATACAGACAATAAAAGACCCGTATGTATTTGATTTTTTGACCTTTGACAAACCATTTATTGAAAGAGATATAGAAAATAAACTCATCGATAATATCACAAAATTTTTGCTAGAACTAGGTCGTGGGTTCGCTTATGTAGGAAAACAATATCACTTAGAAATCGCTGGGGTTGATAGATACATCGACCTTCTTTTTTACCATATTGAGCTCAAATGTTATGTAGTTATCGAACTCAAAAATAAAAAGTTTATCCCGGAATATGCCGGAAAACTCAATTTTTACATTTCAGCAGTGGATAGTTTACTAAAAAAAGAGAATGACAATCCAACAATCGGTATTTTACTTTGTAGAGATAAAAACAACATAGAAGTTGAATTTTCCTTGCGAGATATAAATAAACCAATGGGTGTAAGTGAATTTGAATTGACAGAAATATTGCCTGAAAATTTTAAAAGTTCGTTGCCATCTATTGAAGATTTTGAAGCAGAGTTGAGTGATTTTTTGGAGAATGATAAATAAACCTATACAAAGGATAACCGAATGAGCTTTCAACTACCGAGGATTTCTCGGTAGTTCGCCAAGAGGACAACCATGATTCACAAACAAAAAGAAAAGATTTTGAGGAGCTAACTATGAGCCAAATGATTATCTATCAAAATGAAAACGGTGATATAAAAGTAGATGTACGGTTTGAAGAGAACGCATTATGGCTCTCTCAAGCCCAAATTTGTGAGCTTTTTGGTAAAGCTAAATCGACTGTTAGTGAACATATTACAAATGTTTTTGAAGAGGGTGAACTCAATGAAAATGCAGTTGTTCGGAATTTCCGAACAACTGCAAACGATGGAAAAAACTATGATGTGAGTTCAGCCATAAAACATTTCCACATGCCAAGCTTTATGTCGGCATGTGGAAATATAATAAATTAAATTCATGGCAGGGAGACATATTTTAAGCCTCACAATTTGATTTTGGCTAAAATATCTCTCATTTAATGAATTGCACTTTTAAGGATTTGCATGTCATTACATCAAAATATTGTAAGTGAGCGATTAGAAAGATGAATATAAAGCTATGGAGTTTATAAATGAACAACATCGTAGTCTATAATGATGGCGAATTAGAGATAAAAGCTTCAGTAAATAGTGAGACAATTTGGCTAACTCAAAAACAGCTTGGCGAATTATTTGAGGTTATGAAACAAAATATAAGTTTGCATATAAATCGTATTTTTCAAGATAATGAATTGGTTAAAGAGTCAACTCTCAAGCAGGCTCATAGCGAAGGCAGAGCACTCAGACACGAGTATAAACCATCGCTTTCTAAGCGTGCGTGTTATTCCACATGCCAAGAACTCTTTGGCATGTGGAAATGACCAACCGACAAATACCTTATACAAACAAATCCTCAATTCTTATACAATAAAATAAAAATTGAGGTGTCTTATGAAACGTGCTGTATTGCTTATGAATATGGGTGGACCTAACAATCTTGACGAAGTGGAAGTGTTTTTGAACAATATGTTTAATGACAAACGTATTATCGGTGCACCCAAGCCAATCCGCGCGATGATAGCAAAATTTATCACCTACAAAAGAAAGGATGAAGCTAAGGCTAATTACGCTCATATTGGAGGAAAATCTCCGCTTGTGGGGTACACAAAACAGCTCATTGAAAACCTTGAATCGAGCATAAAAGATGCTTCTATCCACATGGTGATGCGTTACACGCCCCCCTTTGCAAGTGATGTTGATGAGTTTTACGCAATTCCTATGTATCCCCATTATTCTACCACCACGACACTCTCTAGTTACGAAGATTTGTACGAGACTTTTGACAAATTACGCATCAAAGCCAGAGTCAAAACTATAGACGATTATTATAGTGACGGTTATTATATTAACTCTATCGTAGAGCGTATCAAAGAGAGTTTAAACGGCGAAGACCCGGCAGAGTACGAGCTTATATTTTCGGCACACGGATTGCCTAAAAGAGTAATAGCAAAAGGGGATAGCTATCAAAAACATATCCGCCTTAATGTTTACCATGCCCGTAAAGCTTTGATGTCGGCCGGAGTAAACTTTCACAACACGCATCTTGCAAAGGGGGG
>DZBD01000032.1:0-9920 GCA_022729795.1 Sulfuricurvum sp.
TTTCCTCGCACTCTTCCTCAAGCAGATGCCGTTACAAATGCCGGTATTGCTATCGATGCCGTTATTGAGATAGATGTGCCTGATTCGGAAATAGTAAAGCGTATGTCTGGTCGACGCGCGCACTTAGCGTCTGGAAGAACATACCACCTAGTTTATAATCCGCCTAAAATTGAGGGTAAAGATGATGAAACCGGTGAAGATTTAGTTCAGCGTGACGATGATAAAGAATCGGTAGTTTCAGATCGTCTCAAAGTTTACCATGAGCTTACACAACCCCTTATTGGTTATTACAAAGAGCAAGCAAAAAAGATAGCCTCATTAACATATATAACTGTTGACGGAACAGCAGATATAGCTGATGTTGAGGCGAATATTGTTTCAAAACTAGGTTAATTGAGCCTGCAAGGGTTCAATTATATTTTAGATTTTATAAAAGTTTCCATCTCATGAGCTATCTCTTTTATGCTTCCCTCACCAGAAATGACTTTTAAAATATTTTTAGCATTGTAAAAAGCTTTTATATCTACTAGCGGCTCTATATAAACTTTCATGCGGTTGTCAAATACTTCTGTGTTATCATCGGTGCCGCGAGCACGACCTAAAACTCTATCACGGGCAGTCTCTTCACTCACGGCAACTTCAATAACACTACAAAGTTCTAAAGAGGGATCATTACTGAGATATTCATCAAGAGCGTGTAACTGTTCCATGCTTCTAGGGTATCCATCAATAATGATTATATCAGTAGGGGCATTTCTAATAGCATTTATAATCGTCTTTATGGCTATTTCGATAGGAACAATAAGTCCTTTTGATATGTAGTTGTTTATCTTAGAGCCTAGAGCACTTTTGCTTGCGACTTCTGCTCTGAGCATATCACCCGTAGAGTAGTGCGTTATTACGTCATTTTGCTCGGCTATCAACTCTGCATCTGTTGTTTTACCGGAGCCTGGTGCTCCGATAATTAAGAATAATTTCTTCATATTATGTAATTATTTTACTTGTTCACGTAAACGAATATGTAAATCTCGAAGTTGATTATTATCAACCGGGCTTGGTGCTTTAGTAAGGATACAAGAAGCTTTTTGTGTTTTAGGGAAGGCAATAACATCACGGATACTAGATTTTTTAGAGATCAGCATCATAAGTCTGTCAAATCCTATAGCAAAACCGCCATGTGGAGGTGCGCCAAATTTAAGAGCATCGAGTAAAAAACCAAATTTCTCCTGTGCTTCCTCTTCTGTGATACCGAGAAGTTTAAAAATCTCTTCTTGAATATCTGCTTTATGGATGCGGATACTACCGCCGCCAAGTTCAGTACCATTCAAAACGATATCATAAGCAATAGATTCTATATCTTCCACATTTTCTTTGTCTGTGTTTTTAGGCATAGTAAATGGGTGGTGCAGGGCTTTAACTCTACCGTCTTCCACTTCAAACATAGGAAAATCCACAACCCATACAAATTCAAATCTATTTTTGTCAATGAGGTTCATCTTTTCATGTTCTGCGATGAAGATTCTAAATCTTCCCATATAATCAAGTACGGTCTTTTTAGCACCTGCGCCAAAGAATACAACATCACCGACTTCAAGTTCAGTTCTTTCGATGAGAAGGGCAATATCTGCATCAGAGAAGAATTTAATAAGTGGACCTTTAAGACCATCTTCTTTAAGTTGGAAATATCCAAGTCCGTGCGCTCCAAACTTTCTTACAAAGTCCTCAAAGCTTTTCATCTCTCTTTTTGAGAAAATTAAATCAGCTCCCGGAACTTTAAGCGCTTTTATGCGATTGGTATGTGGATGTTCTGCAATTTTTGTAAAGATTTCGTTGTCGCATCTCTTAAAAATATCAATAACGTCTACCATTCTTAAGCCATATCTTAAATCCGGTTTATCACAGCCGTACCATTCCATAGCATTATTATATGTTATGCGGTTAAAAGGAGGTTTGATTTCATGTCCACATGCCGAGAACATAGCCACAAGTAAATCCTCTGCTACCTTAATAACATCTTCTTGGTCACAAAAACTCATCTCAACATCTATCTGAGTGAACTCTGGCTGGCGATCCGCTCTTAAATCTTCATCGCGAAAACATTTTGCAATCTGAAAATATCTGTCAAATCCGCCAACCATTAAAAGTTGTTTAAAAAGTTGCGGTGACTGGGGAAGGGCATAAAATTCACCTGCATGTACACGTGAAGGCACAAGATAATCTCTTGCTCCCTCAGGGGTAGATTTAGTAAGAATTGGAGTCTCAACTTCTAAGAAACCATTTGAATCCAAAATATTTCTAGCTGCTATTGCCGCTTTTGAACGTAGACGAAATGTTTCATACATATCCGGCGCTCTAAGCTCCAAATAACGGTACTTCAGTGTTGTTTCTTCACCGACACTTTTGTCTCCAATCACAAATGGGACCGTAGCACTTTTGTTCTCTATGATTAGTTCTGTAACCATAATCTCAATAGCACCGGTTTTAAGACGTGGATTTACCAAACCTTCGCCACGATGACGAACTGTACCCTTAGCTATCAAAACATATTCATCACGAATACCATCAGCCATTTTATGTGCTGCTTCATTATCGGCAGGATCACAAGTAAGCTGGATCAAGCCTGTTTTATCTCGTAAATCTATAAAAATAATTCCACCATGGTCACGGTAACTATTAGCCCAACCGGCTAAAACAACATCTTGTCCTATGTGTTCTTCACTTAAATCTGTACAATAATGACTTCTCAAAATATTAGAGTCCTATAAAAAATTTTTGCAATTATATCTAAAAGAGTCTTATATAAAAATCAGTTAATTTTTCCGGTAAAAGCCAATTTCTATTTTCAATAGAATTTACATTATGTTAACCAATTTAAAATATACTTTATAAAATTGGTTAAATAAATAAACAAAATTATAGAATACGTATTTTAATTTTATGGGAGCGAAAATGAGTACTAAAAAACAATTAATTGAAGATATTCAAAATCTATTAAATACTTATGATGGAGTGAGTACTACTTTTATTAATCCGGATTTATTGGAATTCATGGATAACAATACATTGATTAGTATCATTGATACACTGCTAACTCAAAAAGAAGATTCTAAGGAATCAGATAAAGAATGGTTGGAAAAATTCAAAAAATATGATTAATAATTCTTTTAAAACTACTAACATATAATAATATCGATAGATTAAAACAATAAAAACTGTCTATAAAAGGCTATTTTAGGTAGTTTATAAGCTTGTTGATAATGGTTATGTTTGATAATGTTATCTTTGTTACCAAAAAAAAGATATAATTACGCAAATTAAATATAAGGATGTGAAATATGGCAAATGTAGATTTAGTCCAATTAACACAACAAACAAAAAAATTGACTGCAATGGTTGTAGAAGATGAAAAAGTAACTAATGAATTGCTTAGCTCTACATTTAAAAACTTTTTTTCTGATGTTCACTCTTGCTTTAGCGGTGATGAGGCATTAGAATCATTTAATAGAATAAAGCCGGATGTGATTTTTGTCGACATAATAATGTCAGGGATGGATGGGATTGAGTTATCTAGAAGAATTCGCGAGATAAGCCCTTCTCAAATTATTGTTGTTATTTCTGCAAGTAATGATATTGAAAAAATTTCAGAATCAATAGATGTCGGAGTAAATAGTTTTATTCAAAAACCAATAGATACTAAAAAAATTATTGAACTTCTTACTGGTGTAGTTGCTATGATTACGAAAAAAAAGAAAATTGAGACTAAAACATTTTCTATCTCTCTTCCATTAGACTTATATGAAATAGTGAATGAAAATGCAAAAGCTGAAAGTATTTCAAAAAATGCAGTAATTATAAGAGCACTTCGTAGTTTTTACGAATAAATTTAATTTTTTTCCTGAGCATTGATATTTTTATTTATTTTTAAGAAAATTATCTATATAATTTCGGCTCAGGAAAATAAGTACTGAAATTTGGCCCCATCGTCTAACGGTTAGGATCTACGGTTTTCATCCGTATTACAGGAGTTCAAATCTCCTTGGGGTCACCAACTACTCACAAAAAAACAAAATCAAAAAAAGAACTTTATTAGCAAAAATTTGTTAAAATTTCGCAAAATGAAATTTAGGATTTTTAATGTTAAGATTTGCACCTAGTCCGACTGGTGATATGCATATAGGTAATTTACGAGTTGCTCTATTTAATTATATTGTTGCGAAACAAAAAAATGAAGATTTAATTATTAGGATAGAAGATACTGATAAAGAAAGAAATATAGAAGGCAAAGATCAAGAAATACTCAACATTTTAGATCTTTTCGGCATAGAATATTCTCAAGTGATGTATCAAAGTCAAAATGTTCGTTTTCATACAGCAATGGCTCTTCAGCTTATTCATGAAAAAAAAGCTTTTAGCTGTTTTTGTTCTTCTGATTGGTTGGATAAAAAAAGAGACGAGGCAAAAAACAATAAAATTGCTTATAGATATGATGATGCTTGCGCGAATTTGCCAGCAGAACTTGTTATTGATAATATGAATCCATTTACAATAAGAATTAAAAAGCCTGATGAAACTATAACTATTAAAGACCATATTAAAGGAAATGTTAGTTTTGAACCTAATGAAGTAGATAGCTTTATAATTATGCGACAAGACAAAACACCTACATATAATTTTGCATGTGCAGTAGATGATATGCTTAGTGATATTTCTCTTATTATTCGTGGTGAAGACCATATGAGCAATACACCTAAGCAAGATCATATTAGAGCCTCTTTAAAATATGATAAAAAAATAGAGTATGCACACTTACCGATTATTTTGAATGATATTGGCAAAAAAATGAGTAAAAGAGATGATGCTTCTAGTGTAAAATGGTTATTAGAAGAGGGATTTTTACCTAGTGCAATTGCTAATTATTTAATATTAATGGGAAATAAACCTCCTAAAGAAATTTTTGAAATAAAAGAAGCTATTGAATGGTTTAGCTTAGATGCAATCTCAAAATCCCCTGCTCGCTTTGATATGGATATGCTCAGACATATCAACAAAGAACATCTAAAAAATTTAGATGCAAAGGAGTTGTCAAGATATGTTGGTTTTGCAGATGGCGAAATAGGTGAACTTGCAAAAGTTTATCTTGAAGAAGCATCTACGACAAAAGAATTAAAAACAAAAATAGAACCGATATTTGCACAAAAAATAATTCCCGAAGAATTTATGGAGCAGTCTAAAATCATGTCAGAAACTATAAGAAATGCGCCCTACTTTGAGGAATATGAAGATTTCAAAAACTACATTATGAAAGAATCTGGACTCAAAGGTAAAAATTTCTTTAAGCCTTTACGTCTTTTACTTACAGGTGCCGAGCATGGCCCGGATGTTGCAGAAGTGTATAAATATTTAAAAAACTATATAGGTGAAATTGTCAAATGAATACAATAGTAGACATCATTCAAGGTTTAGGTGGAATTTTTCTTAGTCTTATAAACGTGTATATATGGGTGATTATCATAACTGCATTACTTAGTTTCGTAAATCCTGATCCTTATAATCCGATTGTACAATTTTTACATAGAATTACACAGCCGAGCTATAATTTAGTAAGAAAATATGTAAGAACACAATTTAATGGTTTGGATTTAGCACCGATTGTTATTGTTGTTGCTCTTCAAATTATAATCGTACTTATTAGTTCTTTTTTAAATTCTCTCTAGCCAAAATAAAATGTTAAAGAAACTTTTTATTTTACCTTTTATCTTGGCATGTGGATATGCTGAGATAACTCTACAAGATATCAACTCTAAACCTCCAAGCCGTGCTAAAAATTTTATGATATGGCAATATCTCAAACAAGATATTACATCTACTCAGGCTGATAAAGCGTACGAACAAGTTCTTGGAGAAAATAACACGCTTCTTCAAGCATATCTTAAAAAAAGTCGCAACAATAAATATATCCAATATAAAATAGATTGCAGAAATAACAAAGACCTTCTTCACATTCAAGACAAAGAGTGTTTAAATTTGGCTTTAAATCCATACAAAACATTAGCCATGACAAAAAATCAAAGACTTGAATTAGCGAAGAAGCTAGATTCAGCCAGTGAAAAAGAGTTTCTTAGGCTTCAAAATGAACCATTTTCACAAAAAAATTACGAATCCTATAGTCCAAATGCCGTATTAAGGCTCTTTATAAGCACTACAGCTTTTCATCGCAGAAAGAATTTAAATATTTATCTTGATGAGCACTTTATAAATACTCTTGTCTCTTCTGCACGAATTTCACAGTTGATACAAATCATTGTATATGATGACGCTTTAGATCAACTTCAAAAATCAATTTTAAATCTTCATGGAAGTAATCTTGATTCACAAAGTAACTTTTTATTGGCATTACATTGTCTACGACATTCAAAAGAAAAAAAAGCATTAGAATTTTTTGAGTTTTCCCGTTTAACTGCAAAGAAACAAATCGATAGAGACAAAAGTTCTTTTTGGATCTATCAAATTTCAAAGAATAAAGACTCTCTCAATAAATTATTATTAAGTATGAATATAAATATGTACACTTTATATGCACACGAGTTGTCAGGAAAAGTTTTTAATAACTATTTTGCTACTCTTGAGACAGTGGACAGAAAACCTCATAAAAATATCCAAGACCCTTTCGAATGGGATAAAATTTATAAAGAGATTCAAGATACACCAAATGAAAAGCTTTTAAATTTAGCCAAAACTTACAATAGCAAACATATGGTTCCTATTCAATCTCTTATTATTGAAAAAGCAAATGCTTACCAAATGCATAGTTTTATCATGCCTTACGATGAATATTTAGATAATATTTCGATAGATGAAAAAGCTTTAGTATATGCAATAATGAAACAAGAAAGTCTCTTTATTCCAGCTGCCCTCTCTCGTTCTTTTGCTCTTGGATTGATGCAACTTATGCCATTTGTAACAGATGACTTAAGTAAAAAAATAGATAAACCAATTAAGAGTTATGACGAGATGTTTATACCGAAAAATAATATAAAATACGCTCTTAAACATCTTGCATGGATGAAAAAATCTCTTTATCATCCTGTTTTTATGGCATATGCGTACAATGGAGGCATGGGATTTTTAAGAAGACATTTAGAAGACGGTACTTTTAAAGACGGTAAATATGAGCCTTTTTTTAGTATGGAATTTATGCAAAATGCAGAAAGTAGAGAATATGGAAAAAAAGTTTTGGCAAATTATGTGATGTATAAAAAAATTCTAGGTGAGGATATTTCTATCATTCACCTTTTTGATACGCTAATGCAGCCGAAGATGACAGATCGCTTTCGAGCACAAGGTTAAGCTCTTTTCCTTGATTCTCAAAAATCACTAAATAGTATTTATTCCATCTCTCTTTCATAAATCCAAGGTGAGAAAATTTATTCTCGGCAGGAAGTTCTTGAATATTGACGGGCAATTTTGAGTTAAGTCGAAAAGTGATTCCTATTTTCTTCAATGCGTCTGGATTATAAATTTCTTTTGCTTCTTTTAGGTATAAAGATATATAAAAATACTCATTTTGATTATACGATTGAGGATAAACTTTATTTAAATATATTGCAGAAAAAATGCCTTCAACATCTTCTCCTCTTTTTACTTTTGTACTCTGAAAGCTTGTAGCAGCGAGTTCCTGTTCTTTGGTTATTCCAAAATTCGTATAAGCATTCTTATGTGAGCAAGCACTTAAAAATATTAGAAGAGTTGTTATGATAAAAAAAGATTTCATGATAATCCTCTCAATTATTAAAAGAATTATATCTCATTAAACATATCTTTAATGACTCTTTTGTATAATCTATCCAATTTTAACAAAGAGTACAAAATTGAACAGAAGATTAGCGGTCGCATTTACTGGGCCATCCAATAGCGGCAAAACCACGCTCATATTGAAAGTTGCTAGAAAACTTATATATGAGCACAATAAGCAAGTTGCCATTATTAAACATGATCCAAAAGATAAGGCTCGTTTTGATGTCGAAGGAAAAGATAGTTTTAAATTTGCAGATACCGGAGCAGAAGTTGTCGTAACCTCTCCAACCAGAACAACTTATTTTTCTCAAAGAAGTAAAGACTTAAATGAGATGATAAAACTTTTTGATAAGTTTGATTTTTTATTGGTTGAAGGTTTAAAAAATTTACCTTTGCCACGTATTAGTGTATTTAGAACTTCACTCGAATGTGACTATTTTCCTTATATGAATGCGTTGGCAATAGATGATAGTGTAAAAGTAGATGATTATGAGATACCTAAAGGTATTGATATTTTAAATTTAAATAATCCAGATGAAGTAATATCATGGATATTAAAAAATGCAAAGGAAGTATGAGATGCAAGATATATTCGTAGACACAATCCAAACAATTGCAATTAGAATTAAAAATGCGATTAATATAAAAGATATAGGCTATTCTCAGCAAGAAAATAGTTCCGGTGAAACACAGCTTCAGCTTGATATTCAATGCGACTTAATTATCGAAGAGGAATTATCCAGAATACCTTCTGTTCATACTATTGCAAGTGAAGAAAAAGAGCACGAAATGCTAATTAATGAAAATGGAAAATATTATATAGCCTACGATCCCTTAGACGGCTCATCCCTTATAGACGTGAATCTGAGCGTCGGTTCCATCTTCGGTATTTATGAAAATGGCTGGGGCGCACAAAATATGGTAGCTGCATGTTATGTGGTTTATGGTCCTAGGGTTGAAATGATTTTTGCTCAAACAAAAGCAAAACTTTTTTTACTCCAAGAAGATGCATTTGAATTTGTTAAAGAAATTCGTTTAAATGAAAAGGGAAACCTCAATGCTCCGGGCGGCACACAACAAAACTGGGCACCTTACCATAAAGAACTTATAGATAGTTTTTTTTCAGAAGGCTATCGTCTAAGATACTCCGGCGGTATGGTTCCTGATTTACATCAGATATTATTAAAAGGTGGTGGACTATTTTCTTATCCTGCTACATCAGACAAACCGGATGGAAAATTACGTAAACTTTTTGAAGTGTATCCTTTTGCATTTATATTCAAAATAGCCGGCGGTGATGCTATTGATGGTGTAAATGAGGACATTATGAAGTTATCATATGACCATATACACGGAACATCTCCATGTTTTTTTGGCTCAAAGTATGAAATAGCAAGAGTAAAAGAAGTGTATGCAAAACACAACTGAACAAAAATTTGATAAATTTGAACTCTATCTTGATGAAATGGTTTTAAAGATAAGAGAATGCCAAAAAAAGAGTATTGTTCACAGTTGTAGCAACTGTGAACAATATCTAAATTGTATATTGCGAACCGATTATGTTAAAGCAGTCTACAACAGCATGTCCAAAGGTGAAACAGGTGGCTTTGAGTTTTAAAACTCAAAGTATTTACTCTCCAATTCTGCGCCAAAAACTCGAGCCTTCTTCGATTAATTAAGACAATTTCGATAAAATTACACTAAATATTTAGAGGAAAAAAATTGAGCAAATACATTACAACACCTATATACTATGTAAACGGCGAAGCTCATATTGGGCATGCTTACACTACTTTTATTGCAGATACAATGACTCGTTACGAGAAGCTTAAGGGTGAGGATACCTATTTTTTAACCGGTACGGATGAGCACGGTCAAAAGATAGAGGAGTCTGCTGCAAAAAACGGCAAGCCTATCCAAGAGTTTGCAGATGAAATAAGTGCTTCATTTAAAAATTTGTGGGATGAATTTGATATAAGTTATGATAAATTTATCCGTACGACGGACGAAGATCATAAAATAGGTGTACAAAAAGCTTTTGAAGCGATGTATGCAAAAGGTGATATATACAAAGATTTTTATGAAGGTCATTATTGTGTAAGTTGTGAAACATTTTTTCCTGAAAC
>DZBD01000032.1:10020-20345 GCA_022729795.1 Sulfuricurvum sp.
AAGATTTTTATGAAGGTCATTATTGTGTAAGTTGTGAAACATTTTTTCCTGAAACACAGCTCATCGATGGTGAATTTTGCCCAGACTGTGGTAGAAGTACAAGTATTGTAAAAGAGGAAAGCTACTTTTTTAGACTCTCTAAATACGAAGATGCTCTTTTGAAACATTATGCCGACAACCCTGATTTTATTTTACCTCGTTCTAGAGCTAACGAAGTGATAAACTTTGTCAAAGGCGGCTTACGAGATTTGTCTGTCACAAGAACATCTTTTTGCTGGGGCGTAAAAATGCCTGCATCTATGAACGATGATAAACATGTAATGTATGTTTGGCTCGATGCACTTATGAACTATATCACGGCGCTTGGTTATGGCACCGACGATGCTAATATGCGCTATTGGCCTGCCTCTACGCAATTTGTCGGTAAAGACATTTTACGCTTTCATGCAATTTATTGGCCTGCATTTTTGATGAGCTTAGATTTACCTCTACCAAAACATATCGGAGCACATGGCTGGTGGACGAGAGACGGAGAGAAAATGAGTAAATCCAAGGGAAATGTAATCTCTCCTAAACAAGTTGCAGATGTGTATGGATCTGAAAATCTAAGATATTTTATGCTTCGCGAAGTTCCTTTCGGGCAAGACGGCGATTTTTCTCAAAGAGCTTTCATTGATAGAATAAATTCAGAACTTAGCAATGATTTAGGGAATCTTCTCAATCGTATCATCGGTATGAGCGGAAAATACTCCGAGTATGAAATAGACAGTGTAGATGTTGCAAAATATCACGAAGCAGAACTTCATTCTATGAATATTGTTTTAGATTCACTGGATATTTTTATGGAAAATATGCAGACACACAGATATCTAGAAGAACTTTGGAGATTATTTGCAATCGGCAACAAAGCAATAGAGCAACATGCTCCATGGGTAAAAATGAAAGAAGGTAAAAAAGATGAAGCACTTGCAACTGTTGCTCTTGTAGCAAATATTTTGGCAAAAGCTTCTATTATGCTTCATCCTGTGATGCCAAAAACAACAAATATAATTGCAGATGCCTTAAATTTTACTATAAATAATGCGAGTTATAGTGAGCTTATTTTAGAGAAAAAGCTATTGAAAGTATTTAATATTAAAGTTGTTCCGCCACTTTTTCCTCGTGTAGAAGAGCCTTTAATGGCAGAAGCACCAAAAGCAATGCCTGACGATAAACCAAACGATCAAATGAAAGAAGATTTAAAGGCAAAAGAGGAAAGTGATAATCTTATAGAAATCGGTCAATTTTTTGAAACATCTCTTAAAGTAGGTGTCGTTGTAGAAGCTGAGGAAGTTCCTAAAAGTAAAAAACTTTTAAGACTTCAGGTGGATTTGGGCGATGGAAGGCTCAGACAAGTTGTAGCTGGAATCAAAGAATTTTATAGTGCCCAATCTCTTGTAAATACTCAAGTCTGTGTTGTTGCAAACTTAAAACCTGCAAAATTAATGGGTATGCTCTCAGAGGGAATGCTTCTTGCTGCTAAGGATGAAGAGGGCTTATGTTTAATAAGACCCGAAAAATCTAAAAAAGCGGGCACCCCTATTGGATGAGACTTGAAAATACCCTTGCACTTATTCACGGCACACTTATAAATGAGCCGTTTATAAATAGTTTTGAAAATATTGTTTTTGAAGCACATAAAATAAAGCGTGGTGATCTCTTTATAGCTTTCTCTCAAAGCGATATACAAATAGCTGTTCTTAACGGTGCATACGGTATTATTTTTGATAGACCTACCCAAATCAGCGATAGTGAGATTGCTTGGATAAAAGTCACTAAATTAGAAGATGCAGTCAAACGACTACTTCGGTTTAGGCTTATCGAAAAAGATGTAGTTGCATATGAATGCAACGAAATCATTTTAAAACTCGCACTTCAAGTCACTACAGAACCTACTTTTGTTGTTGTATTTGGAGATATAAAATCTATAGCTACCTCTCTTTGGCATGTGGAAAATGGTACTACCCTCCTCTTTTGTCCCGATTCATGTGATGAAGGAATATTCACTAATGTCAAAACTATTTCAAGCACTGTGGCAAAACCCATTGTAATAATGGAAAAAACTCTCTTTGAAACATCATTTATTTATGATGATGTTTTCTATGAAAGACAACTCATTTCCCCTTTTTTTATCCCCTACCTTGAAAAGTTATTGCATCTCTATAAAAGCTTGAAAATAAACTTTAGAATTAGAAAGTTCACTCCGATTGAGCATTTTGAAGCAGTCTTTACAAACAAAAATTTTGAGCCTAAAGAATTTGGAACAAGTGATAAAGTACTCATCTTTGAGTCTAATACAAGCTTAATACAAAGTGAAATCATTTTTTTACAAAAGCAGGCAAACTGGGCAAAGATAATTTATATCATTCCTGCCCAAACAAAAACATTTCCACATGCCAAAGAATATGCAAAAAAAGAGAATTTCTTCATTTATAAAAACAAAAAAGAGATTAGAGATATTCTTCAAAAAAGTAACTTTCATTTTGCGCTCATTGTAGGCGTAGACAAATCGATACTTTTAAGCCCACCAAAAATATACCAACAGCTCACTTTAGACTTCTAAGGAAAAATTTATGAACCGTAGAGATTTTTTAGCAACTGCCACTACCGCATCTGCCGCTCTTGCCCTTGCAGGCTGCAACGAAAACAACCGTGAGGCAATAGATTATTCAAAACATCCACATGCCAAGAGTGATGAAAAAAAACACATTAATATAACTAGAAATAAAAAAACAGTTATTAAACTAGCAACAAGCTGGCCTGCCCATTTTCCGATTATGGGAACCGGTGTTGAAAAAATGGCGCAGAGGGTGCAAGATATTAGTGGCGGCTCTTTAGAGATAAAGCTCTATCCAAAAAACACTTTAGTCCCTGCTCTGGCTGTTTTTGATGCATGTTCCAGCGGTCAGATTGATGCTTTTCATTCAGGACCCTATTATTGGAAAGGCAAAAATGAGGCTTTTTCACTCTATAGCGGTATCCCTTTTGGATTTACCGCAGAGGAGATTAACTCCTGGATGCTTTTTGGAGGAGGATTGGAGCTTTGGCGTGAAGACTATGCAAAATATAATTTACACCCGTTTATGGGTGGAAATACCAATATTCAAATGGGTGGATGGTTCCGAAAACCTATAAACTCTCTTTCGGATATGCAAGGACTTAAAATGCGCATTCCCGGACTAGGCGGAGAAGTTTTTGCAAAGATGGGAGTCAACCCTATACTGTTGGATGCAGGTGAAATATACACCTCTCTTGAACGAGGAGTGATTGACGCTACAGAATGGGTTGGACCTGCACTTGATATGCAGATGGGATTTTATAAAGTTGCACCCTATTATTACTCGGGATGGCATGAACCGGGTTCTATATTGGAACTTACTTTTAATAAGCCGTTTTGGAATAAACTTGCTTTTGAGCATCAGTCTATCATAGAAGCAGTATCAAGTGAAATGAATGCAAATATGACATATGAATTTCATGCCCAAAATATAATAGCGCTTCAAAAATTAAAAGAGTTAAATGTAACGCTTTTACGCTATCCGAGTGATGTCATAGCTGCAGGTAAAAAAGCCCTTAGTGAAGTAATAGAAGATTTAGGTGCTAAAAATCAAAATTTTCAAAAAGTATATGCATCTATAGAAAAGCATCTTGTACTTTCACGCCAATGGAGTGATATCAGCCTAAGATACTTTTTGAATGAGAGAGAAGTTTAAAAATTTTTATAGCTTTCTTCTTTTTAATTCGGCATCAAGAAACCTTCTCTCGTCTCCTCTGTAATTGACTTTGAGCCATGAGATATAAGAATCGGGAAGCTCTGAATAATACATCCCTTTGTGTTTTCCAAAACTTATTTTTACTTCGCTCGCAACTGAAAGAAAATCACTTTCCCTGCATTTTGCTTCTATTTTTAGAAATTGCAGTAAAGTTGTAAATTCTTCAAACTCTAGTTTTTTCTGAATAACAAAAGTGTAGGTTTCAAAATCAAAAATACCTTTTCTTTGCCTGACAAAATTTTCTATCTCCTGAATCTGTTCTACAGAGAGCTGTTCTAAATTTTGTACTTTTACGCTAAAAGAGTTTTGATACTTTGTAAAAATAAATTCTGCTTTAACCATACAAAAAACTTTTACAAAATTTCACGGATACCTTTCATGTTTGGGCTTGATAATACCCCCTCGCCTTCAAGCTGTTCAATAACTCTTGCCGAACGGTTATACCCTATTTGGAGTTTTCTTTGCAGATAAGAGATGGAAGTTTTTCTATCTGTTAAAATAACATTTTTAGCTTCTTCATAAAGCGGATCCAACTCTTCATATGTATCACTTGAAGAGGAACTATATTCATTTTCTTCAAGTAAAAAACTTTTATCATAATTAGGTGCTCGTTGAGATTTTATAAAATTAACTATTTTTTCTATCTCTTCTTCGGTACTCCAAGGTGCATGAAGCCTTACCAAACCGGTGGCACCCGGAGGTGTGAAGAGCATATCGCCCTTGCCTAAAAGAGATTCTGCTCCTTGTTGGTCTAATATAATTTTACTGTCAACTTTTTGCCCTACTCTGTAAGAGATGCGCGATGGCAAGTTTGCTTTAATGAGACCTGTTACAACATCTACGGAAGGTCTTTGTGTAGCGACAACAAGATGTATTCCTGAAGCTCTTGCCATTTGTGCAAGTCTGGCTATAGAGTGTTCTACATCCTTACCGCTTGTCATCATTAAGTCTGCTAACTCATCTATAATGACAACAATATATGGAAAATGCTCCCCACCCTCTTTTTTTACTTTATCATTATAGTTTTCTATATTTTTTGTTCTGTTTTCACTCATGAGTTCATAACGACGCTCCATCTCATGTACCATATTATTTAAGGCTACAATGGCTTGCTTGGGCTTTGTTATTACAGGAGTAAGAAGATGCGGAATATCATTGTAAATTGAAAACTCAAGCATTTTTGGGTCAATCATTAAAAGTCTTAACTGATCAGGTGAATTTTTATATAAAAGTGAAAGTATCATAGCGTTAATACCGACACTTTTTCCACTACCTGTTGTTCCGGCGATAAGCAAGTGTGGAAGTTTTTTAAGGTCGGTTATAAATGGTTTTCCAACAATATCTTTTCCTAAAACTATCGTCAAAGGGGAGGAAGATTCTTTAAAGAGTTTACTGTCAAGTAAATCTCTTAGATAAATAGTATCTACGGTGGCATTTGGTATCTCTATTCCTACTACATCTTTTCCGGGGATTGGAGCTTGGATACGGATACTCTCGGCTGAGAGTGCCATTGCTAAATCATCTTGAAGATTCAAAATACGCGATACCTTCACATTTGCCGCCGGTTTAAACTCAAAAGTAGAGACGACAGGACCCGCATAGGTTCTGACAACATCTCCCTCTATTTTAAAATGTGCAAGCTTTTCTATAAGATATCGGATTTTGCCATCCACTTCACTTTCGTCTACACTATGAGCAACAGAACTCGGTTTTTGCAAAAAATCTACGGAAGGTAAAGTAAAATTTTTAGGTTTTTCCACTTCTCCTTTTTCTATGCTTTCCAAAAGTTTTGTGTTCTCTTCGAGCTCATCCACAATCAGTGCGTTTTTCTGTTCTCTCACTTTTGAAGCCAATTCAAGTATATTATGCGGTTTTTCTTGTACTTTTACTTCTATTTTTTCTTCTATCTTTTCAATTACTTTTTTTATTTCTATCGGCTGCGTTTGAACAATCTCTTTTTCTATCACTTTATGAACTTCAGGCTGTCTCAAATATGCAGGTTTATCTATCTCTTCTTCAAATACGGTTTCCACGGGAGGCTCTACAGGTAAAGCTACTTTTTTTTCTTCTTTTTTAACTTGCTTCTTTTGAGGTGCTTGTTGCGGCTGTGCTTCTATTTCATCTGAAAAAAAAATTTTCACTTTTGTGAAAAATATTTCAAAAAGTTCATCCGTATTTTTATTAAGAATAATTACGATAGAAACAGAACTAATAATAAACCAAAAAATCCATAAGCCAAAAGCACCTATAAAAGGAGCTAAGAAATCTGCAAAATCTCCAGCAATTTTTCCTCTGAGTGCATTTTCCACAAGTAAAGATTGCGCTAAAAGTAAAGCAAAAAACAGTAAAAAAGAAGCCATTATCCCTTCAACTTTTCTAATGTCAAAAAAATTGTTTTTGTACAAGAGATACAGAGGCACGAGGAGCCCCAACAAATACACATAAGAGATATATCCAAAATATTTTTGATTATAGGATGCAAAAATAGCACCATAACTTCCCATTAATTCACTATCACCAAAAATAGTAGCAAACCCAAGATAAATTAAAACTCCAAAAATAATTATAAATACCGTATCTTTCAAATCGTTTTGCCTTTAAAAAAATATGTTAAAATGAAAAAGAAGTATAGCCAAAAATATTCCGCTAAGGCTTTTTTTGGCATTTTGCAAGATAAAAATTTATAAATAATTTACCAAGCTTAGTTTTGAAATTTTTCCCACAGTCGAAAGCATCGCTTCGTAGTTAAGAGATAACTGTGTTAAAGACAGGGAGGCTTCTGCAACATCGGTATCAATTATAGAAGAACGCAGAGTCATTGTACTGACTTCTAATATAGTTGTTCTATCGAGTGCATTTGTTAAGCTATTGGATTGTGCACCTACAGAAGCGTGAGCACGGGATACATGTTCTAAAAGATCATCAATCATTTTAATGGAATTTTGTATTCCCACATTTCTGGCATCACCGTTTTGAGCATCAGGATGCACTTTGTGATTCTCAACTGCAGTTATTATTTCATCAATTGTTTTAAAAAAATCTGTTTTTGGATCACGGACACTTAGGGCATTATTAGAATTAAATGTCATCACGGAAGTGGGTGAACCCGGCGTAAAATTACCGCTATTGACATCATATAATGCAATAGTAGCCTTTGTTGTAGTAACCCCTACCTGTCCAAATTCAATCTTTCCATTGTCGCTTAAATAAGTATTTCCGTTCAAATTTGAAATCTTTATTGCCTCATCATATTCTTCTGCAGCAGTAAAAGGAGTTGTGTCCGGATGTGTGTGTGTCCCAATTGGAGCAGGCAACTGATCGGTAATAACCATATTCATTACGTCCATCATCTGCCTATAGCTCATCTGATCGGCATCTACGGCAATTCTTGGATTTTCTACATTAAATATATCGTAGTTTGTCAAACCCCCGTCTAATGAAAAGGTAGAACCGCCGTTTGCAGTATTTTTAAAATCTATCTGCACATCAAAAGACACACCGTAAATATTTTGACCGGTGAGTTTCAGCTGTGTTGCATCAAGTGAATCCGCTGTTTCTTGCGTCAAATCAGCCACTTCCGATATTTTAGTAGATGCTGTGGCAAAGGCGTTCGTATCTTTAATTATTTGGGGAACACTGGATGATAAGAGAGAGCCGTTTTTGCTGAATTGAGTTCTGTCATAAAGGAGACCGTCTATATTGGTAGCGGCTCCGCTTGCAGGTGTAAAATCAGATTTTATAAATTCTTTTACATGTAAATTTGGATTTATAGCAGTGCTTGTGCCGTTTATAATTTTGTCAAAATCTTTTTCACCTGCATCCAAATTATCTATCTTGCCCATTAAAACTGCATAAAGCGGATCACTTACATCTGCAGCATCATTAAAATCCGTTTGATTAAAATCTACTGCTCCAACCATATGAAAATCAAGCTTGCTCGAACCTTTTTGTATATCTTGTATAACAATTTCGCCAGAATTATTCAAACTAACATTGACCATTTTTAATTGAGGCGTGTTTCCATAAGCGTTACCTATAAGAGTTAAAAGATTATCTACCGTATCGGTATCTTTGAGAGAAATCTTTTCATTAAAAGATATTCCCCCACTCGTAACTCCTTGAATATAAAAATGATGTTTTTCATTCGAATCGTCTATAATATTATCCATATCACCCATAAGATCACGGATTGTACTTTGTGACGTAATAACGGCATCCGTACCTCCAATAGAGAGATCTTCAAAATTAGGATATTTTGCACTCAAATCTTTTTGTACGACATTGCTTGTGATTTCTCTTTGCATAAGGATATCTTCACCCAAAAACAGATCAGCACCGCTTAGGTTATATTGTTGCTGTGTTCTTGAGCCTATAAATGCATTCAGTGCAACATCATTTCCCATATATTTTCCATCATCACGAATGGGCTTTATATCCACGGCTGATCCGGAAAACAAATATTGACCGTTTATAGAAGTATTCGCCAAATTTTTCAGGTGTGATTCTAAACCCCTAAGTTCCGATGCTGTGGCATCTAAAGATGCATTACTATTGGTTGCATTTGCGGTGCTCACAAGCAAAGTTTTGATACGAGTGAGGGTCGTATCAAATTCATTCAACGTGAGATCTGTTTGATTGGCAGTCTTATATCCGCTTTGAGTACTCTTTTTTATTTGACTCAAGGTTGCAATTTCGTTATCAAGCTTCATTGTCTGAGTAAAAACCGTAACATCATCCTGTGCATACTGTATGTTGAGACCGGAAGCTATTTGCTTGTTGACATCAAAAAGTTTTTGACTGAGTTTAGAATTATTCGTACCATATACATTATCATAGTACATACTCGATGTTATACGCAAAATACACCTCCGCCTCTTTATATATAATCGTTTTTATTGGAAATATTCTAGCAATAAAAGTTCCAATTTGAATATCGACAAAAAGTTATTTACTTTTAAGAATAATTCCACTATTATTTCGTTCTCCAATAAAAATGCCTGCGTGGTGAAATGGTAGACACGCCGGATTCAAAATCCGCTAGCGCGAGCTGTGGCGGTTCGAGTCCGCCCGCAGGTACCACCCATTGATTTAATCCCCTCTAATAAAACCCACTAAAACCCCTAAAACACGAGATACTTAACCTCTTTTTAATCTAAGTTAGTCTAATATCATTCAATGAATACCTTACAAAATAGTAAGTCAAATTGTAAGGTAAATTCTATCTCACTTTTCAAAGGTAGATTATGGCTATTAATATTCTCAAAGCTGAACAGGTCAAAGCACTCTCATATTCAGATGAAAAAAAATCTTTAAATGACGGCGGCGGATTAAGACTTATTTCAAAACCAAACAATAGCAAGGTATGGGAGTTTAAATATACTTTTGATGGAATAAGAAGAGTTACAGCCTTTGGAAGTTACCCAAGTGTAAGCCTTGCAGGTGCGAGGGCAAAAGCCAAAAAGTTTAGAGACTTGCTGGAGAAAAATATCAATCCGATAGAAAACAATAAAGAAGTACGACAAAAGCAAAAAGAAGAGAAACTCAAAAAAGAGCATACGATCGAAAAAATAGTAAATGACTATTTAAAACTTAAACAGCATAATAAAAAACTTAAAGATATTACAATCGCAAAAGCAAAAGGCAGATTAGAAAATCACTTTTACAATGAATTGACACCTTACAAAAATAAAACAATTATTCATAATATCACTTTTGACAAAATAGTCACTCTTTTAAAAAAGATAGAAGATGAGAATAAACTTGAAACACTTTTTAGAGTAAAAATTTTGATAATTGAAATTTTCAAGTATGCTTATACCGAGGGCATAATAAAAGATGCAGAAATATTTGCAAAGTTGGAACTCAAAAACTTTAAAACGCAATCTAAAGACGATAGACGAAATAACCCTACTCTCACAAAACAAGATGATATTAAAAGGCTATACAGTGAAATTTCAAATTATAAGTATGGAGTGCTAACAAAATACGCTTTACTGATGAGTATTCACACAGCACAGCGTCAAGGAAGCATTATAACCGCCAAGTGGTGCGATATTAACTTTGATGATAAAGTTTGGATTATTCCCGCTACACAAATGAAAATGAAAAAAGAACATATTTTGCCATTGAGTGACAAACTAGTCGAAATGCTGAAAGAACTTCAAGCGATGGGAATATCTGATAATTATCTGTTTCCGAACACGCAACACCTCAATACCCACATGAGTAACAATACTGTAAACCACGCTTTGAGAAAAATGGGATTTACAAAAGAAGAGCAAACCGCCCACGGGATGAGAGCTATGTTTAAAACAGTGTGTAAAGAAAACCAAGAAGAGCATAACTTGAAAAATGAGTTTGTGGAACGTGTACTTGCACATAAAACAGCGGGAAATGTAGAAGAGGCATATAACCGAGCAGATAATTTAAAAGAGATGAGATTTATTGTCAGTTGGTATAGTGATTATCTTGATAATTTGATGAAATAAAAAAGAATTTAGTGTATGCGAGAGC
>DZBD01000033.1 GCA_022729795.1 Sulfuricurvum sp.
AGGAAGAGTGCGAGGAAAACCATCTAAAAGATAACCGTTTTTACAATCATCTTCAGTAATCCTATCTTTCACAAGACCGATAATAATTGCATCAGTTACTAACTGACCGGCATCCATAGTAGCTTTTGCCATTTTTCCCATGTCTGTGCCAGCTTTTATCGCTGCCCTTAACATATCTCCCGTAGAGATTTGGGGAATATTATACTTTTTCGTTAAAAATTGAGCCTGTGTACCTTTTCCGGCACCAGGTGCCCCAAGTAATATTATTCTCATATTTATCCTATTGATTTTCTTGATGTTATTATATATAAATGAAGTTAAACTAACGATAAAATAGTATAGAGACAGGAAATGAATTATAGGAACAAATACCAAAAAAAAATGGCATTTGTGTCATGCGGTTCTTAAAAAAGAATTTCTTTTTAGTCTTCTTCTGTAAATCCAAAGTCGTCTTCGTCATTACCTTTTTGTGCTTCTAAAATATCATTGATTAACTCAGTACATTCATCTTCTTCTATATCACCGCTTTGTATATCGGCAAGAATATCTTGAAGATCAGCTTTAAATTCACGGAGCTCTTCTATTTCTTCTTTTGCATCCGCATTTGCTTCTTTACTATCAGCAATCTCTTCAAAAATTTCATCCAATCTTTCGTCAAGATCAGGAATAACACTCTTTGTAATCAACTCTTCTAGTTTTTGTGCCTGAGTCATAATATACCTCTTCTAATTTATTTGTAAAATAATACACAAAATATAAGTATCTTCACCTGATTTTATGTAAAATATATTAATTTTACTAAAATGTAATCAAATAGCAATTTGAAGGTTAGGTTAAGAATGAATTTTTATGCGATAATAATTGGAACAGAAATACTCAATAGCAGAAGAGAAGATAAACATTTTAATTTTCTTCGACCTGAGCTTCAGAAGTATGGACATGAACTATTTGCGTCTTTTATTATTAAAGATGATAAAAAATTGATAAAAAATTGTTACGAACTTGTGAAAACGGATAAAAAATCTGTTCTTTTTTCATTTGGAGGTATCGGATCCACTCCTGATGATTTAACGAGAGAGATTGCTGCGGAAGTTTTTACTTCGATGGCTTTGGTTCGTCATAAACAATTTGAACAAGATATCATAAATAAATTTGGTTCTGAGTCATATCCTCATAGAATCCACATGTCAGATTTACCGCAAAATTCCGGATTATTATTTAACCCTGTAAACAACATGTCCGGATTTAGCTTAGAAGATAAATATTTTTTTGTACCCGGTTTTCCTGAGATGGCACATCCAATGATAAGAGAAGTGATTCAAAAGTTGTTTTCATCATCTCAGAAAAAATACAGATACACGCTGCTTGCAAATACAAGTGAAAATACCCTTATTACGCTTATGAAAGAACTTCCGTCGCATATCGAGCTTTCTTCTCTACCAATTTTTAAGGACAAGAAAGCATCCGTGGAACTTTCCTTAAGCGGATACGAAGAGAAAGATGTTTTGTATTATTTCAATCTATTTTGCAAAGAACTTAGTACTTCTAACATAGAATACAAACTTATCTGATTTTATCTTGCATGGTTTGTATTTTTAGGAGTACTTATATCATATTCCAATAAAGCTAAAACACTTTTTTTGTTCATTTTTCTGGCAAAGTCCACTGCCCTAAAACCTTTTACATCAACAGCATTTTGATTTACGCCCTTATCTAAAAGAATTTTAGCAATTTCAACTCTCCCATAACAAGCAGCAGCCATCAATGATGTAAAACCGCTCCTTCGAGTAGTTTTATTCACGTCTATTCCCTCTTCTATTAAGTAGCGAACCATCTCTGTATTATCATAAGTTATTGCCATATCAAATATACTGACGCCCTCTTCATCAAAGTCGAACTTATCTGCACCGCTATTCATAAGAAGCATAAGTAATTCAAAGTCACATCTTTCTCTAATTCCACATGCCAAGACAGATTCACCGCTTTCATTAAAATCATTGACGTCAGCACCCTCTTTGATATATTTTTTAACACCTAAATAATCGTTATTTTTTAAAAAATCTAGCCATTTGTGCATAAAAAACCCTTTATTATTATTATAGTATATATAAAATGTCATTAGCATTTTTTAAGTATAATCCTACAAACAAATCATTTAAGCGAGAATTCATGGAAATTATTCAAACAGCAGATGCTTTTAAGGCATTAATTCAAGATATAAAATCATCTTTACCTGATTATAAAGATCCTTTAGCATTTGGTATTTGTAGAGTAGATTTAGGGCAATTAAATGTTGAAAAAACTCTTCAGGCAACCTACCCTATTATCAATTGGAATGAAAATTTTGGTAGTGCCGCTATTTTTATTCAAGCACTTGCAGAACAAGGGGTAAATATCGATTTTACCAAAAGCGAAGTTGTTTGTGACATCAATGCAAAATTTTTAAAAAGCTGCCTAAATGCCTTTACACCTTATTCTGATGAAGCGTATGGTGATGCGCACAAAAATATTCAAGTAGTATCTTCTCTTTATAACAAAATCATGGAAAGCGGTAGTTTGGAGGGTGAATTCAAAGTTACTTTTATCTTTGAAGATACACCTTTGGAAAGTGTAGAAGCTACGTATTTGAAACTTTATGCGCTTTCTTTAGCAAAAGTAGAGATTAGAGGCGTAAATCTCAATGGTGCTTTTGGTGCATTGCCAAATGTTGCTTGGTCAAACGGCTCACCGATTGAACTTGAATATCTAAGAGAATTCGAAATAGATTTAAAATTGGCAAACGAATATCCACACATTGATTTTGTTGATAAATTTCCTAGGTTTTTACAGCACATTATCCCAGCAGACAATACGAGAATTCTTGACACTTCCAAAGTAAGATTTGGTGCACAACTCGCAGCAGGAACTACCGTAATGCCGGGAGCTTCTTATATTAATTTCAATGCCGGAACAACCGGTCCTGTTATGGTAGAAGGTCGTATATCAAGTTCTGCAATCGTAGGAGCAGGAAGTGATGTCGGCGGTGGTGCTTCTATTTTGGGTGTACTAAGCGGAACAGACGGAAACCCTATATCCATTGGAAAAAATACTCTTCTTGGAGCAAACTCGACTTGTGGAATTCCAATGGGCGATGGCTGTATTTTAGATGGTGGATTGGCAATTTTTGCAGGGACAAAAGTATCTATAAATGCGCAAGAACTTTCAAAAATAAAAGAAGTCAATATCAATTTTAAAAATGAAGGCAATGTGTTCAAAGCTAAAGATTTGGCGGGATTAAACGGTCTTCATTTTAGACAAAATTCACAAACGGGTGAAATGACGGTTTCTCGCTCAACAAGAGAAATTAAGCTTAACGCCGATCTACACTAATTATCTTTGGCATGTGGAAATACAAATTCCACATGCCAAACAATTTACTTTTTTTGAGTTAAAATATTCATACTTTTTAGATTTTTGAGTATCTCTGCATTTTTATCGTAATATTTTTGATTTTTACCAAGCTGTAGGGTACTAAAAATAGGTTTTCCTATAATTATTCTCCCCTCTTTGTCCCCTTTTTTTGTCTTAATTCCCCAAATATTATGAAATACAATGATCTCATTATTGTAAGTTCCTACATAAAGAAGAATATGCCCTTTTTTATACAAAAGTGTTTGAAAAGGTATCGCTTGTTCTTTTATAATTTTTATCTTTTCTTTACTATCGAGTCCCTCGAGGTTTACAATTTTCCCTACCCTACTTTGGACATATGAATTCCTTGGCAGCCATATTCCAAACGGTGCAAACAAATCACGCATTGTGGACGAACAGTCTCTTTGTTCGTATATTCCACCCCAACCATAGTTTGTAGTGGAGATTTCAGTAATAATTGTATTTAAATTATTACCGGCTAAATTGAGAACACCCTTATGTGCAATTTTTTTTGATATTTTTGATTGCAAAAAGATGGGTTTTGAATTTGCACAAGAGGAAACTGCCAAAATTGTATAGCTTGTTTTATCTTCACCTATTAAAGTCAATATCATTCCTACTTTGGAGGTAAATAAAAAATCTCCGCTCGTGCTTACAATGGGTATATTTTCTTTTGTAATAAAAACGTGTTCTGTATTTTGCAAAGCATTTGTATCTTTTGTTTGTAAAAAAACTATTTCATCTGCCCTCAGCCAGCCACCTGCAAAATTACTAAACACGTAAACCCATTTTTTGTCTTTGGAATAGTGAGAAACTAAGATAGGTTCATTGGCATGAATAGAACTATTTTGAAGATAATCAAAGGGGAAGCCTTCCCCTGCAAGTGATGGATTTTTAAGAAGTGGTCTGATTGTAGGAAAAACTCTGATATTGGAGTATTGAAGTGTTATTGCTTTTTTATTAAGTGTAGCAAAAGAGTCAAAATTTGAATTTTCATACATAGCATCAAAAAAATCCTGTTCTAAAGCTTGTAAATTTTCTCCATAACTATTGCTTACATTATAAAATTTAAATGATTCTTTTATATCTTCGAGAGTACTTTTAGGTTTTTCTGTATTCCACATGCCGAAATAAAATGTTTCATACTCTTTTTGAATCTCATAAAAAGTTTCATTAGAATCCATTTTCTGTGTGTAATATTCTACATTTTGAGGAATATGTACCAAATCATATATCTCGTTTTTTTCACTTATTGGCTGACGAGAAGCACAAGCAATAAATAGTAAACTAAACAAAGCGGCTAATAAATATTTCAAACATAATCCCCTTAATCTACATCACCGAATCTACTTACAACCCTGCCGATAACCTCTATTTCACTAGGATGAAGTGTTTGGGTGGAATAGACTTTATTATCAGATATTATATCTATTTTTCCATCTATCCTTTTTTGCACTCTTTTAATAAAAAGACCTGCATCGGTTCTTATTGTAAAAATGCCACCTCTTTGTAAGTCGGTTTTTGCTCTATTTATAAAAACGATATCGTTGTAACTAAAGGTAGGTTCCATAGAATCACCGGATACGTTGATAGCTTCGATATTTTTTAATTCCTTCTCTCCGCCGAGCATATATACAAATTCTATAGGTATTTGGAGATCTTGTATCTCTTCATTTTCGGTCATACTTCCTCCTCCGGCAGATGCATTGATATCATTAAAGTATTTCACCATGTAATATTTATTTGTAGCTTCCACAAGACTTTCCGGTGATTGACCATACAATATCCAATTTATGGAAATAGATTTTGTTGCACAGAAGTCTAATAGCTCATTAAACGGAACCTTATTTCTTTTTTTCATAGTTGCAAAATTCATCTGAGTAATATGTAATAAATCAGCTACATCTTTATCAAATATCTTTTTGCTTCCAAAATCCGACGATACTATACTTTTTATTTCTTCAACAATATCTGTAAAGCTATTCATGACAAAAACCTCTTTTTTAGTAATTATAATACAAAAATGAAATAAAGTCAAAATTTTTATGACAAATTGCAATTTTTTTTAAATATTTTTTAAAAAAATGTACTATTTTCTAAATTAACTAAAGGATGTGTTATGCAAATGATGATAAAAAATGTAGAAAGTTTATTTGAAAAATTTGAAAATACTATCGAAAAATGGGCAAATAAAGTTTTCTAATACTACTTATTATTAAAGAGACTTATGTTTTTAATATTACTAACGAGTTTATTATAAAGATTAAATCGACCCAATAATCTTCGTAATATAAGTCGCTCAATAATGCTAATAATTGGAATGAGCGCTACAAAAACAAAAAACAATGATAACAAAATGAGAACAACATGGAATGTACCGTTTGGATTGCCGCTAAAATATAAGCCTTCCGTGTTCATACCAAAAAAGCCGACAATTAAATTAAGCGGCAAAAAGATTCCTGACAAAATAGTCAATGCATAAATATTATTGTTCATTTTATCACTTTTAAGAGAATTGTAATAGTTATATAAAGTATCAAGTTTATTAGAGTTGAGTGCGGCTAATCTTTGATATCTTTTTATATGTTCAATAATATTAATAAAACCTTCGTGCGGAAATGATTCCAATGTTTCATGATATTTTGTATAGAGTTTTAAAGTCTCATAAACTCTTTCCAGTATTCTTTCAATTCTTGTGATATCTTTTTTGAGATCAAACCATACGTCCAAAAAGATAGGAGATAATTTACGCATATAAAGTTCATCTTCAAGCTGATCCACCTCTTCAATGTACTGCATAACCAATTTTTCACTTTTAGCTAGTTCTTGATCAATAGACTCTTGTATGGATTCATGCCCTTTTTCCATTATTTCATATCTATTTTCTTTACGATTATACTTGAGTATGATTGCATCACTGATAATATATGGGGTTGTTATACCATCGAGCGCATCATTTTTAAGTGCAAAGAATCGTGTTAGAAGCAATGTGTAGTGAGTTGTTTTAAAAAAATAAGAGGAGTGTTCCTTATTATGTATATCTTTACTATGATGATAGTGAATTGATTTTACAAACTGTTCAATCTTTGTCGTCTGGTCTTGCACTCTCATTTTCCTTTTCTTTCTTTTCTCTTTGTTCTGATTTAGTCCTGTGATATCCGGCAAAAATAAAAATTAAAAATAATATAAAAAGAAATGTCATAATTCCATCGATTATAGGGCTCATATATTTTCCTTAAAGTGTGTAAAATTCTGTTTAATAGCTTCATAAAGTACAATACCTGTACTTATAGCAAGATTTAAACTTCTCCCTTCTTTTGTCATAGGGATAGTAATATTTTGCTTATGAAAATTGTTTAAAATACTCTCGGGTATTCCGGCTGTCTCACTACCAAAAAATATATAATCACCCTCTTTAAAATTGGCTTCAAAGTAAGGTTTATTCGTTTTAGTAGTGGCAAAGTAAGCATTATCAGTGATTGTATTGTGTTCAAAAAAATCTTCTATATTTTCCCAAACATGCAAGTCCAGTTTGTGCCAATAGTCAAGTCCGGCACGCCTTACAGCTTTCTCATCTATATCAAAACCTATAGGTTTTATCAGATGAAGTGATGCACCTGCATTTACACACAATCTCCCGATAGCACCTGTATTATTAGGGATTTGTGGATGAACCAATACTATATTAAACAAATAAATTCCTTAATTCAGACACTAAAAAATGACTGTTTTATTCGCATAAACAAAAATTCTATCTTCAAGAGCAAGTTTTAGTGCACGGGAGAGCACAATTTTCTCTACATCTTTACCTTTTCTTTGCATATCTTTCCAACCATATGCATGATCAATATGGATAACTTCTTGAGAGATAATAGGACCCTCATCTAGGTTGTTGTTAACAAAATGTGAAGTTGCCCCTATAATTTTAACTCCTCTGTCATAGGCTTGTTTATAAGGGTTTGCACCTATAAATGCAGGTAAAAAAGAGTGATGAATATTTATAATTTTATCTTCATACGCTTCGACAAATCTCGCAGTCAAGATTCTCATATATTTAGCAAGAACAATATAATCTATATCTTTGTACTCTCTAAGGCACTCAAGGACTTTATTCTCATGTTCGGCACGGTCAAGTCCCTCATGAGAAATTGTCACATAAGGAATATTAAATTTACTTACCAAAGAACCCAAATCGGAATAATTAGAAATTACAGCCAATATATTTGCTTCCAATTCACCGGCTTCATGGCGAATAAGAATATCTCCAAGAGCATGCATCTCTTTTGTTGCCATAATAATTATATTTTTCTTTTTTGGTTCAATAACTTCAATATTTGCACTTTCCGGTAAAATATCTTTTAAGGTTTGTTGAAGTTCATATGGATTAATATCTCCATCCACAACACTTCGCATAAAAAATTTATTATTCTCTTTATCGACAAATTCGCTATTGGAAAGAATATTTAAATTATAATTATAAAAAGTACTTGATACTTTGAATACAAGTCCTTTTTCATCATTTGCATGGATTAATACCCTGTATTGACTCACTATTTATGTCCTTTTTCTAACAATTGTACTCTTGAATCTATGGTTGCTAAAACATATTCCAAAAAATTAAGAGTCATATCCACTTTTGCTTCTATATTTTTATTATTAGGCGCTTGAAAACCTTCAAACAGCACCAAAAGCCTCTCTCTTATGGAATTCAAATAAATCAGTTCACTTTCAACAGTAGAGCCGGGAGCTTCATAAGTTGTTCTATTAACTTCATTTTTTATAGAACTTTTTTCATTCTCTTGTTCTATTTTTACTTCTACGGACTCTTTGTATTCAAGAGTACTAGTATTATTTAAAATTTTTTTCGTAACTTCATCGTCTTCCATTTCTGCTAAAGTGGATAGTATTACATCTTTTAATTCCATGATTTTAATAACCACCTTTCAAATTCATTAAACTCAACATCATCATCCATTTTTAAGAAAAATGCTTTCATCTGGGTGTTGACATTCAAAAACTTTTTTCTCATGCCCGAGAGTCTTCGTATCGCAATTTTTGCATCACTATTTGCGGGATCTCTTTTTAAAACTTCTTTATAAATTTCTAAAGCCTCTTCTTTGAGTCCTTGAAGTTCATAAATATTTGCTAATGTTAGTGTTTGCATTTTGCCGAGTAATTAGCGATAATAGAACCCATTTCACTTGTTGAACAAACTTCCTTGGCGTCATATTGTGCCAAATCTTTTGTTCTGTAACCTTCACTGAGAGCTCTTTTTATAGCATTATCTATTTTATTAGCAGCGTCTATTTCACCCAGAGCATATCGAAGCATCATAGATGCAGACGATATAGTAGCGATAGGATTTGCTATCCCCTGACCTGCAATATCCGGTGCTGAACCGTGAATTGGTTCATAGACGCCTATTCTTGCGCCAATCGATGCAGACGGTAATAATCCGATTGATCCGGAGAGCATACTCGCCTCATCGCTTAATATATCACCAAAAATATTTCCCGTAAGCATTACATCAAACTGTTTTGGATCACGAATAAGCTGCATTGCAGCATTGTCTACATACATATGAGAAAGTTCAACTTCAGGGTATTGTGTAGCAATTTCAGTTACAACATCTCTCCAAAGTTGAGAAACATCCAAAACATTTGCCTTATCTATAGAACAAACTCTTTTAGTTCTTGTCATTGCAATTTTAAAAGCTTGATGCGCGATTCTTTCTATCTCGCCGCGAGTGTAAACCATAGTGTTCCAACCCCTATTTTCATCACGACCTTTTGGTTCACCAAAATAGATGCCGCCGATAAGTTCACGGACAACCATTAAATCAACTCCGCGAACTACTTCCGGCTTGAGTGAAGAAGCATTGACAAGCTCATCATACACAACGGCAGGACGTAGATTTGCATATACGCCAAGTTCTTTTCTAAATCTCAAAAGTCCGCTTTCAGGTCTTTTTTCACGAGGTAAATTATCCCATTTTGTTCCGCCGATGGCACCAAAAAGTACGGCGTCACTGTTTAATGCAGTAGTGATTGTTTCTTGAGGAAGCGGATCTCCGGTGATGTCATAGGCGCAACCGCCCATTAATGCCTCTTCATAAGAGAAGTCAAAATCGCAACAAGACGCTACTGCATCTAAAACTTTTACGGCTTCATCTATAATCTCAGGACCGATTCCATCACCTTTAATAAGTGCGATTTTATATGTTTTCATTATTTGGTTTCCTGCGCTTTAATTTCGTTTTGGGCGAAATTCATTAATCCGCCTGCATCAATAAGTTCTTGCATAAAAGAAGGGATAGGAATAAATGAATAGATTTTATTTGTGCTCTTATTAGTGATAGTTCCGGCATTCATATCTACACTGATTTCATCACCCTCTTTTATTTCCGCACTCTCTTTGAGTTCGAATATCGGAAGCCCCATATTAAAAGCATTTCTGTAAAAAATTCTTGCAAAAGTAGGTGCGATAACTGCAGCAATACCGGCAGCTTTAAGTGCTATAGGCGCGTGTTCACGTGAACTTCCGCAACCAAAATTCTCACCGGCGACAATAATGTCCCCCTTGCCCATTTTAGTCACAAATTCCGGATCGGCATCTTCCATAACATGTTTTGCCAATTCCTCCGGAACCGACGTATTTAAATAGCGGGCAGCTATGATTAAATCCGTGTCAATATCTTTTCCAAAAGTCCAAACTTTTCCATCAATATTTGCTTTTTGCATATAAAATCCTAAGTTTATTTTCTAATTAATTTGCGATTGTATCTAAAATGAGGTTGTATATTTATAAATCTAAATATATTTTCTTTGGCATGTGGAAATAGAGCTTTGAGCTTGATACCATTTAGTATCAAGCTATTTTATAGAAGTTGCTATCGTTTTAGATTATTTGTAGTTTGAAGCATTTCATCACTTGTCGTGATTACTTTTGAATTTGAATCATACGCTCTTTGACCAGTAATTAGATCTGTTAGTTCCACTACAAGTTCAACATTACTCAGCTCCACAAATCCCTGTCTCAAAACTCCAAGACCGTTAAGTCCGGGAGTCCCTTCAACCGGTTGTCCTGAGCTGTCGGTTTCTATATAAAGGTTGTCTCCCATAGAGTGAAGACCTGCCGGATTAATAAAGCTTGTTGTGGTAATTTGACCTATTTGTGTCGCTTGTGTTTGTCCGGGTTGAACTACTGTTACCGTACCGTCTGTTCCTATATTTACGTTCGTAGCATCCGGTGGAATTACAACTTCGGGAGTAAGAATATACCCGTCACTATTAACAACCGTACCATTACTATCGACTTTGAAAGCACCGTTTCTTGAGTAGACTTGTGTTCCATCTGGAAGCTGGAGTTTAAAAAAACCTCCGCCTGTTATTGCAATATCTAATTGATTATCAGTTTGCTTTAAACTTCCCTCTGAAAAGATTTTATTAATCGCTGTGGGTCGAACACCAAGACCGACCTCAATACCTGTAGGACTTTTTGTAACATCACTTGTAGAAGTTCCGGCATATTCCATCACTCGATACATAAGATCGGCAAATTCTGCACGTGATTTTTTAAAACCTATAGTATTAACATTGGCAATATTATTTGCTGTAGTATTGATTTGCGTCTGCATTCCTAGCATTCCGGTAGAAGCAGTATAAAGTGATTGCATCATTCTTTAGTCCTTAATTAAGATTTTGAAGCAACTTTGTTAATTGCATCCATATTCATATCATCCATCTGAGCACTCATAGCTTTTTGATACATTCCAACTAAACGGTTTGTCTCAATCATCTGAGTCATCATTTTCACGGCATTTACATTACTTTTTTCTATAAATCCCTGTACTACGGCATTACTATCTTCAATGGGTAAAAATTCCGATTCATTTTCATACTTAAAAAGATTATCTCCCTCTTTCTTGAGAAGTGCCGTGTTGTCCGGCTGAATAATCAACAACTTGGAACCGGTTGTATTAATTTGACCGTTCTTATCAACTTGTACAACGTTATCTTGCAAGTTTAACTCAATAGAATTTCCGCTTGTAAAATAATCACTCGGTAAAACTTCATAGCCTTGTTTTGTGATAAGTTTGCCCTCGTCATTTGTTGTAAAAGAGCCATCCCGCGTTAATCTTACCCCTTGAGGAGTTTTTACGGCAAAAAATATATTTTCCTTGGAAAGTGCAAAATCCAAAGTATTATCTGTTTTTTGTAAATTCCCAAGTGAAAAATCAGTATAAGAATCTACAATTTGAGGAGCTCTTGTCATAGTTCTATTTAAAAACTGTGCGCCCTCTTGTGTTTGATTTTCGTTGGGCAACTCATCTCGTGCTTCTTTGTAAATTCGCATAAAATCACCGACTACGAGATTATCTTCTTTAAAACCCGCCGTATTAACATTGGCAAGATTATTGGAAATAGTATCAAGACGATTAAACTGAGCAACCATTCCGGCTGCTGAACTATAATAACCTGTTTGCATACAAAACCTTTTAATACATCTTTTTTATCCAGTTAGCAAATAGTGTACCAATTTTTCAAATCACTTTATCTTTTATAAAAAAAGGTGATTTTAATATTATCTCGGTATAATCCACTCTTTAAAAAAACTTAAAATTATGGAGCATATCACCATATGACAGCAAAAGAACTGAACAAAGCTATAGAAACATTCTTTACGAATCCCAAGTCAAAAGAGTGTTTAACGTATGAATCATTGGTGAAACTTTTTGATAAACAGCCAACATCCGCACAAGTAAAAAATATTTTTAAACTTGCTCTCAAAAGTAAAGCTTGTCTTTATACATCATCAGAACATGCTAAAAAACTTAACGACAGAGAAGCCGAAGCAAGAAAAGATGCACAACGAAAAATGCTTGAGAATAATGAGTCGGATAAGTTCGATATTCTCAAAGAACATGAGTTACTTGAATGGTCACGTTCAGACTCCCCCGTTCGTATGTATCTACGTGAAATGGGGCAAATACCTCTGCTCACAAAAGAAGAAGAGATTGAAATATCTAAAAAAATAGAAAATGGAGAGAGCATTATTATTGATGCTATTTGCTCTGTTCCTTATCTTATCGATTTCATCTTAGATTATAAAGAACCTCTGATAAATCGTGAAAGAAGAGTAAAAGAACTTTTTAAAAGTTTTGAGGATGAAAAAGACGAAAAAGAGGAAATTGAAGATGATGATGAAAATCTTGACGAAGAAACTGAAGAAAAAACATTAACTGCAAAAGATAAAAGCAGAGTTGAAAAAGTAACAACAAGCTTTAAGGCACTCGAAAAAGCAAAAAAAGAGTGGATTAAGATAGCAGAAAAAATGCCTGATAATATTGATGGTGAACTCACGGAAGAGATTGTTCAATACTATATCGGAGTGACATTTAAAAAAGGTGTTCTTAAGGAAACTCTTTTAGATTTAGGACCAACTTCTAAACTTATCAATGAGCTTGTGCGGGCAATGGAAACTGCACTCAAAAGTGATGAAGGCTATGATAAAGAACTGAGAAGGCTTGAATATAAACTTCCGTTATTTAATGCAACGCTCAAAGCAAACCATAAAGTTTTAGTAAGTCGGATTTGTGATTTAAATAAAGAAGATATTGCCGGAATGGTACCCGAAGCAACCATGGTAAGCACCTATATGGAAATCAAAAAACTTGTTCAAACAAAAGAAGCTTCAAGAAATAGTTTTGATATGGAACCTGAAAAACTTGCAGATATTTTAGAACAAATCAAGCGTGGTAAAAATATTTCTGAAATATCCAAAACAAAAATGGCAAAATCCAATCTTCGACTTGTTGTCTCTATTGCAAAACGATATACAAATCGCGGATTACCGTTTCTTGATCTTATTCAAGAGGGAAATATCGGTTTAATGAAAGCAGTTGATAAATTTGAATACAAAAAAGGTTACAAATTCTCAACGTATGCTACTTGGTGGATTCGACAGGCGATAAGCCGTGCTATTGCCGATCAAGCAAGAACTATCCGTATCCCGATTCATATGATTGAAACAATTAATCGTATCAACAAAATCATGCGAAAACACCTTCAAGAACACGGAAGAGAACCGGATGTAGATACAATTGCCGAAGAAGTAGGTTTGTCGGTTGAAAAAGTGAAAAATGTTATTAAAATCACAAAAGAGCCTATCTCTCTTGAAGCTCCTATAGGAAGCGAGGATGATGGTAGGTTTGGTGACTTTATTGAAGACAAAACATCAATTTCTCCATCGGATGCTATTTTAAAAGACGATTTAAGAGTACAAATCGAAAGTGTTTTAGAACAATTAAACGAAAGAGAAAAGGCTGTTATTAAATTACGTTTTGGTATTATGGATGATGAAAGCGACAGAACCCTTGAAGAGATAGGAAAAGAGCTCAACGTAACACGTGAAAGAGTTCGTCAAATTGAATCAAGTGCTATCAAAAAGCTCAAGCATCCTAAAGTTGGAAGAAAACTTAAAAATTATATAGAAGAGTAATCGGTGACATTTGAACAACAATGGATAGAGTATGATTATAATCCATTCATACTCTTTAGCTCAAGCGGAAAAATTTTATCACTTAATTCAGAAGCACAGTTTCTTTTAGGTGCTACAACAGTTACTGAAATTTTTGAATTAGCTACAACCTATGCTAATGTAACGTTTGGATTCAAGACTACATTTATTGATTTGGAATTTGGAAGATATAAATTTTTTGGTCTTACGATTGGGTATGAAAATGAGGAAGAGATAGGGATAAAACTTTATCAGGCACCATCATTTAAGCTTAATAATCCAAAACCAAACGGAGTATTGACAAATATCTATACAATTATAGATTTGTGTATCTCTACAAACTCTATAAACTCTAAAATAAAATTTATAAAAGATTTTGATCCTACTATTCCAAGTATTATTATTAATTCAAACAGTATAATCAAAATTTTAAATAAGATATATTTATACTTTAGTGATAATGAAATCATTACAACAAAGGTATTCTATAGAATAGGTGAACATATTAAGTTTGAAAATAATAAATATAGTATTTTTTCCATTACAGTGAGTGCAGAAAATGCTAACGCGACAAAAGCAGATGAATTACAGCTTTTAGCCAAGAAAAGCGATTTTTATATAGATATACAAAAAAGAAATGTCACAATTAATATTCCGATGATTACTGCCTAATTTTTTAAGGCAGTAAAATTAGTGAAGTATCTCTTTTGCACTCAGATAAGCAACAAAAATTCCTACTAAAAGAGATAAGAGATACACGGCTATATCTAAAACCCCATGATTTTTTAAAGCAATAAAACCTAAAACCAAAAAAACATAAGGGATAAGTCTAAAGAGTGAAAATCCGGCTTTGAAACCTTTTTTCATATCGCTGAAATTTATAGTCTTAATCTTTTTTTTCTCTTCTTTTACTATGGTTTGAAGATCCGACTCTTCATCATAAAGTCCATGGGGATCTTCGATTTCATCAAGCAACTCCCTTTTTTCTTCAATATTTTCTGTTTCAACTTGGCGTATTACCATCTTTTTATAAGCATACATGGAACCAAATATAATGAAAAAACTACTTAAAGATGCAATTTGTAAATTAATAAAAATTTTAAATGATATAAAATAAGTCGCTACAATCAAAAGTTCTGAAATGACGATAAACTTAATAGCTTTTTTCACCATAGTCCTCATCATCATCTTCGTCAAGCTTTTTTTTGATTGCATATCTTGGCTGTTTTGCTAATTCTTCAAATTCTTTATATTGTTTTGAATAGGTCTTGTAAATATTTAAAATTGCAGCAGCTATACCAACACCCACTCCAACCCAAAAAAGCCATCCTATATCAGTCCATCGACGAAGTAAATAGCCGATTCCGACACCCATAAGAACAGCTACAACCATAGAGATACCCAAAGAGAGACTATCCGCAGCCTCTATAATAGGTTTAATTCGAGGAGTTTTTTCCTCTTGTGTATCTTCAGCCATTTGTGATTTCCTTGAGTACTTTTGCACTGGCTTTTATAGTGTTTTCTATCATCTCATCAGTAATTGCTGTTGAGATGAAACCTGTTTCATAGAGCGAACAAGCAAAATAATAGCCCTCTTTGAGCATACCGGAATGAAATTTTGCAAAGAGTTCAGCATCTGATTCGCAAGCATCCGCAAAGTTCTTTACAGGCTTTTCATTAAAGAAAAAGCCGAACATACTTCCTCTTACATCTATTTGCATTGTAATTCCACATGCCAAGGCTGCATCTTTCATCCCTTCAACAAGTCTTTTGGCACGTTCTTCTAAAACAGCCATCACTCTTGCATTTTGTTTTAATTTAGTAAGTGCCGCATACCCTGCTGCCATCGCAACCGGATTACCACTCAAAGTTCCCGCCTGATATACAGGACCCTCAGGTGAAAGCATAGACATAATCTCTGCTCTTGCTCCAAAAGCACCGACAGGCATACCGCCACCGATAACTTTTCCTAAAGTCAGAATATCTGGTTTTACACCAGTAATAGATTCTGCACCATTTATACTTGCTCGAAAACCACTCATAACTTCATCAAAAATAAGTAAGCTACCATTGTCGTCACAAAGCTTTCTTAGTTCATGCAAAAACTCTTTATCTGCCGGAACTAAACCCATATTTCCTGCGATTGGCTCAATAATTACACATGCTATATCTTTTGAATCTTGAAAGCACTTTCTCACACTCTCTATATTGTTGTAGGTTGCCAAAAGGGTGTGTTTAGTAAAGTCTGCCGGAACACCCGGTGAACTTGGATTTCCAAAAGTAGCGGCACCGCTGCCGGCTTGAACTAAAAGCGAATCACTATGTCCGTGATAGCAACCTGTAAATTTCACTATATCATCACGACCCGTAAAACCGCGAGCAAGACGGATAGCGCTCATTACGGCTTCAGTTCCGCTACTGACGAATCTTATTTTATCAATTGAATCAAAAAACGATATAACTAGTTTTGCCAACTCTGTTTCTGCTAAAGTTGGAGCTCCGAAACTAAGACCGTGTTTTACCGCCTCTATAACAGCTTTTTCTATATTCTCATCTCTGTGACCAAACAGCAGTGGTCCCCAACTTTGAACAAAGTCAATATATTTATTTCCATCAACGTCTGTTAAATACGCACCCTCACCCTCTACTATAAAAAGAGGTGTTCCTCCAACGCTTTTAAATGCTCTAACGGGAGAATTTACTCCTCCGGGAATTAAACTTTGTGCTTCTTCAAATGCTTTTAACGATGCGTCTATGCTCATGGATTGACCTTAATATTTTTTGTCATTATAGCAAAGTAGAATTAATTTATATTGGTTATAATCACGCAAAAATTTTATATCGGACAAACTTGAATAGAACCACTTTTGCGCTTTTTGTAGCGTTATTAATTCACTTTTTATTTGCACTTATTTTTTGGATATTCGGTACCATGGTTCCTGAAATAAAAAAACCACCCGAAGAAAAAAAAATAAAAATATCATTAAAAGAGATGCCGGTAAAAGAAAAACAGACTAAAAAAATAAAACAAAAAATTCAGCAGACTGAAATTGCTTCACCTATGCCAAAAGGTTCCCAACTCAAAGAATTGACACAAAATGCACCGATACAATACGAACCGCAAAAAGAGGTTCGAACTCCGCAACTCAATAAAGAGCCTAAGGCACTCAAAGAAAAGCAAATAGCAAAACCTAAAGTGGAACCTCTTCCTTTAGACAAACCTTATGTTTATGTGCAAGAAGCAAAGCTAGAAAACAATATAACAAAGCAAGTAGTAAAAAAAGAGGTGCTTAAGACTGAAAATTCTCTTTACTCTATGCTCTCGGAAGATAAATCCTCACAAGAGGAAGAACAAAAGAAAAAGAACCAAACGCAAGACGGCGGTAATTTAAGTCAAGATATTAAAGAGCTTTATGGAGATGAATTCGGTAAACTTACTCCGGGACAACAAAAATATATCTTAGATAATAAAGAGATTATGAGAAGAATCACGCAACAAGTTCTCACCCGTGTTGCGAATGTCAACATACCTAGAGATTTGAATGTAAACACAAGCAATATTATAGAGTTTTATCTTCATCCAAACGGTGATATGACAGACTTCAAGTTTTTGAGTAAGAGCGGTTATTATGTTCTTGACGATACCACAAAAGAAACTATCGAATATGCGTACAGTCGTTATCCTAGACCTACGGAAAAAACATTGATTCGATACAATGTTTTTTATCATTTAGCGAGATACTAAGCGGTACTCTATTTTTAATAATATACTGCAATAATCGCAAATGCACTAAAGAACATCAGATGCGATATCCCCTCAAAATAATTAGTATGTCCTTCGTCGGTTGTTTTCCAAGCTAAAATGATTGTAAGTATTAATGAACCTATCTCAAGCGGACTAAAATCAAGAGTAAGTCGAATCCCGCTCGCATACGCAAGTGCCATCAAAATAGGAACAGTTAAAAGAATAGAAACAGTAGACGCTCCCATTGCAATATTGACAACTCTTTGAATCTCATCGTTTTTAGCGGCTTTAATAGCTGTAACTATCTCCGGCGAAACGGCAACAATAGCTATTAAAAGACCTGAAATACCGGCTGAAACACCGTATTCTTTTGCCAGTCTTATCCCATCGTTTGCAAAAACTTCAGCACCGAGTGCTATAACTATGATAAAGATAAAAATCGAAAATATCAGTCCAAAATTACTAAACTTATCAAATATATAATTATCTTCTTGTATTGCTTCATCTTGTTTCATTTTGCGTTTCATACGAAAGATTCTGCTTCTTGCAGTCTGCTTGAAAAAATGGGTGTGTGTTTTTGTCTGAAAGATGAGAATAACAATATAAAAAACCATCAACAAACCAGCAATAAGCATAGAAGCATCTTGAATCGCTCCGGGTGCATGCTCTCCGTGGCTTAGAAGACTTGGAACCAAAAGAGCAACACTGGTCACAAAAAGTATTGTTGTGTAAGCGCTTGAAGTTTCTTTATTGTGTTCTTGCTCAGTAAATTTTAAGCCGCCTAAAAATACGGCTAAACCAAGAAGTACATTCATATCTACGATTACGGCTGCTATAATACCGCCTTTGACGGTATTTATTACCTCTGGATTCGCGAATGCTTGGAGTAGAATAATATATAAAAGGATGATTTCAACGACGACCGCACTTAGGGTGAGCACAAAACTTCCGTAAGGTTCTTGAAGTCTTTCGGATAAAATTTCAGCAACTTCCGAAACCGTTAAAGACAAACTTCCAATGCCGATTGCTGCAAACATTGTGGCAAACCCGCCTTGCCCCAGTTTATGAAAATAAAATGCGATTGCTATTGATATAACACCTAAAATAATATCCCAATAATCTTCAATAAAATATCTCAGAGTATTGTCTTCTTTTTCTATGTTATCGTGCAAAATATACCTTTATAATAAAATGAGTGTGGCAAGACCTAGGAAGCTGAAAAAGCCGACTACGTCTGTTACCGTAGTGAGTAAAACCGTACTGCCGATAGCCGGATCTATACCTGCTTTTTGAAGAAGCAAGGGAATAACGCTTCCAAAAAAACCTGCACTAATAAGATTAATAACCATAGAGACTGCAATAACAACTCCAAGCATAGGAATATTAAACCATAAATACGAAACAGTACCGATTGCCACCGCAAACAATAATCCGTTTGCCAAAGAGATAATAACCTCTTTATAAATTGTTTTTTTTGCATCCTCACCGTCAATATCACCTAATGCCATTTGACGTACGGTTACGGTGAGTGTCTGGGTTCCAGCATTGCCGCCCATAGATGCAACAATAGGCATTAATACAGCGAGTGCTACGAGAGACTCAATGGTAGCATCAAACATTCCGATGACCAGAGATGCAGCAATAGCCGTAATGAGATTCAATCCCAGCCAAATGGCTCTCGTTTTTCCAATCTCAAACATGTCTTCTTCTTGTTCCGCCTCATCGTTTACCCCTGCAAGGTTATAGATTTGTTCCGTTGCAGTTTCTTGAATAACGTCATAAATATCATCAGACGTAATCCTTCCTATGAGTACACCGTTGTCGTTGACTACGGGAATAGAGGTTAGGTTGTAGTTCGTAACCATCTCGACAACATCTTGTATGTCGGTTTTATGGTTTACAAAGTAGTTTCGGTATTTATCAGACGGAATATCTTCAAATTTTAAATTATGTTCAAAAATAATCAGCTCTTCAAGCCCGACCGAACCTAAGTATTTTTGATGAGCGTCTACAATATGTGCATGCCAAATATTATCAATCTCACCTGCTTCTTTCAATCTTTTGAGTCTTTTTATCGATTCGCCGATATTATCGTTAATTTGTGCACTAAAAAGCTCCGTCTGCATATAAGAACCAGCTTCATCATCTTCATAAGCAAGAAGTTGTTCGAGTATCTCTTTGTCTGCATCATCAAAAGTTTCAAGGATGGTTTGCGCCATCTCTTTATGGTCTTCACTTAATGTGTAGATAAAACTTGCAGCATCATCCGTATCCATTTTTGAAGCAATATCGGCGATTTTTTTTGTGCTAAAGAGATCGGTAATTTCTTCTTGAATATGCTCGGGCATCTCAGATAAAATATCTGCAAAAAGCTCATGAGGAAGCTTTTTTAGTACTTTGAGATATTCATCTTTATTTATATCACGAAGCTCTAATAACTGTTCGGCAATATCATAAGGGTGAACAGTCGCGTTCTCATTCTTGTACTGATCAATTTCTAAAAATATAATATCAACTAAATCTTGTAACTCTTTTTGGTTTATTTCCATATTCTCTCCGTTTAGAAACATATATTAT
>DZBD01000140.1 GCA_022729795.1 Sulfuricurvum sp.
ATTGCTTGTATTTATGAAACTAGGCAACCATAACGTGGTGAAACTGGACATCTATGCAATACTAAAACACTCAAGCTAGTTAAATTTTTTATGACTTGTTAAGCGACTTTGTCCTATTTTATGAGTATCAAAATAAAAAAATATGTAAGGATGATAAATGATTCCATTTTCTGATGAAGAATTGATGGCACCTGTTAAAAATGTTATAGATAAAGTTCGCCCTTCACTGGCACTTGACGGTGGAGATATAGATTTTTTGACCGTAAAGAATGCAAAGGTATATGTGCAACTTAAAGGCGCATGTATAGGATGTGCGAGTAGCGGCAGTACTTTGAAGTACGGCGTAGAGAGACAACTGAGAATGGATATACATCCGGAACTCATCGTAGTTAACGTACCTTTTGGTATGGAAAATGATATAGAGAATTTATAAAATTAAATGCAAGAGATAGAAGGGATGAGCGTTATAAGTAAATATAAAATATTGACACTAGCAAAAGAGAGCTTTTCAAAATCCGATTACAAGGATGCTTTGGAGCAATTTGCAAAAGTTTTACAAAACTATCCTAATTCCAAAGAAGCTTACAATGGAGTCATACTTTCAGAAATGGCAATGAGCGGGGAGGGTGGTGCCGAAGCTCTTTTTGATTATTATGAGATATTAAAAGAAGAAGATCAAGAACAAGCAGACAATATTATGGAAGATATTCTTCAAAATATGGACGGCACCCTAGAAAAATTAGCGGAAGTATTTTCTGAACCGCTACGTGAAAGACTTGAATATGAAGATGGAATTCTTTATAGAGATTTTAAGGCTATTTTACAAAGCGGAAAGAGCTTTAAGGAAACATTTGAAAATATTATGTTTTCTACCCGTGTAATTATTACGCAAAAAGAAGATTTTATCGATTTTTTAGATAATCTTATTGAACACGGATTTGCAGAGATGGCATTGACATATTTGGAAAATGCGCTGAGTGTTTATCCAAGTGATGAGCTACTAAGAAAATTACTTAAAAAATTATCCAAAGGCAAAAAAATTGAAAATAGAACTGCCTAATCAAAGTTTTCAATTCGTTACTGAAAACTCTGCAGAATGTGATGAAAATACAGCCTTTGTTCTCACAACACAAAATGAAAAATATCTTTATAATGCAAAACAAAACAAAGCGCACTCCATAATAAACATAGAAGATATTGCAGCTTTGTTTGGAGTTGATAAGATTAAGATAGTCGGAATCACTGGCACAAATGGCAAAACAACAACAGCAAGTGCCATCTATTCTTTTTTACTTGATTTGGGCTATAAAGCTGCAATGCAGGGAACGCGCGGGTTTTTTATGAATGATGAGATTATCGAAGGAAAAACTTTAACTACCCCTTCTGTTTTAAATACGTACAAGCATATTTATCAAGCCGTAGACGCTGGATGTGAGTTCTTTATTATGGAAGTAAGTTCTCATGCGATTGTTCAAAAAAGAGTAGAAGGGCTTCCTTTTGAGCTGAAAGTTTTAACAAATATTACACAAGATCATTTAGATTATCACAAAACATTAGAAGAATATACGGCAGTAAAAAATAGTTTTTTTGCCGATACTTGTAAAAAGCTTATTAATAAAGATGAGCCAAAGTCCTCTTTTAACTTTAAAAATGCTTATACTTACGGTATAGAAAACCCCTCAACATATAAATTAATTGCATACTCTTTAAATGAAGCATCAAGCGGAATTGTGCAACATTTTCAAGAGGTGATCCCTTTTACCTCTTCATTGCACGGTTTTTTTAACCTCTACAATCTGATGGGCGCAATAGCGGCAACACATCTTTTGACTTCAAAAAACTTGGAAGAAATATGCGATGTAGTTGAGAATTTTGCAGGCGTGAGCGGAAGAATGGAACAGGTCTCTGTTTTGCCCAATGTCATTGTAGACTTTGCACACACACCGGATGGAATGCAACAGGTTTTAAATGCTCTTAAAGAAAAAGAGCTTCTTGTCGTATTTGGTGCAGGCGGAGATAGAGATAGAGAAAAAAGACCCTTAATGGGAAGAGTAGCTGCAAGTTTAGCAAAAAAAATCTATATTACAAGTGATAATCCAAGACATGAAGACCCTGAGTTAATTATAGAAGATATACTCAAAGGGATAGAAGATAAAAGCAGCACGGTAGTAGAGCTTAACAGAAGAAAAGCAATTCAAATGGCACTTGATGATCAAGAAGAATCGCAGGTAGTCGTAATTTTAGGTAAAGGGGATGAAGCGTATCAGATTATTTATGATGAGAAATTCCCTTTTGATGATAGGGAAGTTGTAAGAGAACTTCTCAATATTTAAGAGTTATAAAACTATTCCACATGCCAAAGAACCTTGGCATGTGGAATTTTAGTTCTTAGTTCCCTGTATAGGTTTTGTTAAAATCATCTTCGAATACCTTCGCTGTAATTCTTGCGGGATAAGAATGAAAATCAAATGTGATATTTTCTTCATCGGAACTTACATAAGTAGCATTTAAATCACTGTTCCAGTCTATATTTGTGTTCATGGTAATATTGGACTCGTTATTGTCAAAAGTTCCCTTTACCCCAATAATATTTTGCCCTGTAGTATTAAGCTCGGAGGGTGAAAATGTTATATTTGTGAGTTTGTGAACCTTAAACGCAAGCGTATCGTTGAATTGCTCAAAGAGAATGCTTATGTTTACATCTCCTCCGTTGCCGCTTGCAAGAGCGCTGTTGCTCGTCATTTTGAGCACTGAGGTATTAGAACTACGCCATGTTACAGAATGAGACACATCGGCAGTCGTATTGTCGTCATACACTACCGTTGCGCTCAAATTCACTGCATTGTCCGTAGAGCGGATACTTGTAATGTCGTTATGGATATAAATCTTGCTTATATCATGCACTACTACTGTTGTGGTATTATTTCCACATGCCATAAACATCGTAGCAATTAAAAATAAAAAGCTTATTCGTATTTGTTGCATCATTTCCTCCTAAAATCTTACATTGAAGCCGAGATAGCTTATGTTTACAGAGGATTCGTAACTTATTTTGCTAGCTATTGTTTCAACGGCCTGGTAAGTGGTATATTTATGTTCGTATCCAATTTCAAGATCTATAATGCCGGTGAGCGGAATAAATAAACCTCCGCCAAGATTAAAAGAGCCGTAACTCAAACTATTTTCAAGCTCCCTCTCTACATTAAAATATCCTGCTCCAAATCCAACTTTGAAAAATGGATTTACAGGTATGTTGAAGTCGAAAGCTTTTACAAAATCCAAATTAAGTCCGCATTTTGCGCTGTCATCAGGGGAAAATATCTTTGAGCGGTTGTCGATATAATCAAAAGACAATTCTATTGCATACGCTTTAATATCGCCATAGCCAAACTTCAATTTGCCCATATTACTGGTACTATGAGCACTGATATCTTTATTGAAGTTTTCGTCATGATAGCCGTAGCCTGTACCGATATATACTTTTTCATCAGAAGATAAAGTGCTAATGAGCACTAAAAAAAGTATAAATTTTTGAACCAAACGAGTCAAACCAAGGGACGGCTTGGGGGAATAAAATGTATTGAGAATCAATGTATAAGTTTCCTTATTGCAATTTGGGATAACGGGAATTATATCTAAAAACTTGTTTTGTTTCTTAAAGATAAGAACTTATTTGTTTAAATGCGTTTAGATAGATACTTTTTTTGCTATAATTTCATAAAAATTAAGGATTATTTTATGGGAATCCCTCAACCGGCATTTTACATATTCAAATGTGAGCAATCCGCTCCTCCGGGTATGCCAAAGCCATCGTGTGTTACAGCTCAAACTCAGGATCTTTTTCAGCACTTGGCACAAGCTCTGATGAAAGAAGGAATTATGGGAACGGTACAGCCGATTCGTACTTCATGCATGAACCGCTGCAATGCCGGTCCAATTATGTTAGTCGAGCCGGGTCATACTATGTATGCAGGCTTAACAAAAGAAAAAATAGATAGAATTATTGCCGAACATATTATAGGCGGGAATGTAGTGCAAGAGTATGTAATAAGCTCTGAACTATGGGATAATCCGATATCTCCTGCCGAGATGAAAAAGCAGATGGGAAGATAGATGACAATTGAGATGTTATACAGCAAGATTCATCGTGCTACAGTGACTGATGCCAATCTAAATTATGTTGGCTCGATTACTATAGATGAGGAGCTGATGGAAGCTGCCAAGATGAGAGTGGGACAAAAAGTTGAAATCTTAAATGTCAATAACGGTGAGAGATTTTCAACATATATCATCTTAGGTGAACGCGGCAAAAGAGATATTTGCTTAAATGGCGCTGCTGCTCGAAAAGTACATAAGGGTGACAAAGTTATTATAGTTGCATATGCAACATATGACGAAAAAGAACTTGAGTCTTATATGCCAAAAGTCGTTATATTGGATGACAATAACAATATTGATTACGTGGCGGAGAGTATTTAGTTATGTTTCCAAGCCTTGGTGATATAAATAAAATGCTTACTGGGATGCATTTCCATGCATCCCAAACTTTTAAAGTCGAAAATGGCAGAGGAATATTAAGCATACTAGGTGGTTTGAACCCTTTTGGGATTAAGTAAGTGCTACGATTATTAGTAGTTCTGCATCTTCTTGTTTTTAGTCTTTTTGCTTGCAAGGGAGACAATTATTCTTGCATCCAAAAAATTATCGACTCAAGTACTCTCGTCAATCAAACACTTCAAATACCTACCGCAAAGCATCAAAGACTTGTTTTTTCAGAAAAAATTCCACATGCCGTAATACTCAAAAGTGACCCTTTTTTAGGACTTTATCTTGTAAAAGATGCTAAGGGTTTTAATTATCCTTTTCTTTTTAATAAAAGACACATTTCAGATATCTTCTATGTCAATAATCACACTTCACGCAAGGGACGAATCGTGCAGAAACAGGTTGGGCTCAACCGTTTAGCGGCTTTTAGTACACCATTTTTTTCTCCCGGCTTACTGACGGATAGTTGTTGTTTTTTGGAAGGGATTGCAACACCTAGAGGGGTTATAGAAAGAGAATATATTCAGAGATTTCTCTCAAATAAAGAGAGCGGATACTCCGACATAGGAGTACGAGTGAAAATGGAAAATGGACTTGTAGCCGTTATGGCAGCAGACCCTT
>DZBD01000034.1 GCA_022729795.1 Sulfuricurvum sp.
AGAGGTGTTTTTTTAACACGCTCATCTTCATGTGGTGTAATTGCACCGAAACCTTCAAACTCCAACTGTTTACCAGCTTTAAGTTGATCAATCGGTGTTAACATATCTTCATACATAATGAAGTGTTCTCTCTGCTCACTTGCATTTTCATAGCGTCCGCCATGTGTAATAGCAAGTTCCGGACAAACTTCAGCACAGTAGCCACAAAAAATACAACGACCCAAGTTGATGCTATATTCCGTAACTTCTTTACGAGAATTTTCATCAATTCTTGTATCCATTCTAATACAATCTGAGATACATATTTTTTCACACAGTCCACAACCGATACATCTATCTGTGCCAGATTCCCATAATCTTTTCATCTCATGAACCGCACGGTAACGAGGACCAATCGGCATCTTTTCCTGAGGATACTGTATAGTATGGATATCAAACTTAATCATCTCACGAAGAACTACCCAAAGACCTATGAATAACTCTCCCCTGAAAGTTCTTTTTACCACTCTTTTAAATTTACCCCAACCATCCGTAGGATAATCTTCAATGTCTACTAAGTAGTAGCCATTGTCACTCACATTTCTGTTATTAAATTGCTCATTATTCATTCATATCCCCTTAAAACATCATTACTAAACCGGTGATTACGACATTAATCACCGCAATAGGCATAAGTACTTTCCAACATAACCACATCAATTGATCCGGTCTTACATCCGGCCAAGCAGCTCTTGTCCATAAAAAGAAAAAGAAGAAAAATGACATCTTAGCAAGCAAACCTAAAGCTCCAAGAAAACTGCCGTCTCCGTAACCACCCAAGAATATTAAAGGGATTACGAAAGAGATAAAGAACATATTTGCATATTCACCGATAAAAAAAAGTCCCCATCTCATACCTGAATATTCTGTACCGAATCCATCAATAATCTCATGATCATTCGCTATAAGGTGAAATGGTGTACGACCTGTTTCAGCAAAAGCAGCTATCCAAAACAGTACAAATGCAACCGGCTGACTCCAAACTATCCAATCACCGATTCCACCCGCTTGATATTCATTAAAATCAATCAAAGACAATGAACCCACCATCATAATCGGAGCGAGAATTGACAACCCTGTAACTACCTCATAAGAGATAAATACGGCAGCACCACGAGCAGCAGAAAGAAGTGAAAACTTATTCGCTGATGCCATACCGCCAAGTAACGGTCCATATAGCCCCACACCCATCATACCAAGGATATATAAAATACCTATATTTATATCGGCAACTATTGGATGAACCGTATATCCAAATAATTCAAACTGTGGTAAAAAAGGGATTGCAGCTGCTGCCATAAATGCCGTTGCAGCTGTTATTACCGGTGCTATTTTAAAGATTTTAGCCACTACGTTCGTAGGGATAATATCTTCTTTCGTAAAGAGCTTTACACCATCCGCAGCTACCTGAAGCAATCCGTAAGGACCTACATTCATCGGTCCTAAACGGCGCTGCATAAAAGCAAGTATCTTTCTTTCAAAATAAGTTCCGATTCCTGCTAAAGCAGAAAATATCAGTAAAACCACAACGACTTTTATTACCGTTTCTATTAAATATGCTGTGTCCATATATTACACCTTTTCAATTAAAGCTGTTGCAAAGCGATAAGAACTAAACAGAGCTTCTGAATTTATTTTAGAATCAAATGTTGGTAAACATGCTATTTCGCCGGCGATTTTATTATCACTTATGATTTTAACAATCAATTCACCGTTATCGTTTTTGATACGAACACTTTCGCCTTCATTGAAATCTGACTTTTTAAGATACTCTTCACTCATATAAACACCCCCATCTGTTGTAAGATTTCTTGTTTTATTTGTAAATGGAGTAAATTGTCTCACAGGGTTGGCAAGATAAATCAAGCTTCCCTCAAGCCTATCTTTTTTTAATTGCTCTACGCTTTCATCACTGTTAACACTAACTTCTATATTATCAAGAAGGTACCCTCTTATTTCCGTACCGTCATTTTTATAGTAGTTTGGTAAGTCGTCAAATTTTTCTGACTTAAAGCCGGCACCAATCGGCAATGAAACCGTATAATCTATTATATTTTCCGTACGTATTCCAAGTGCATTTGCAATATCATTTAACTCATAACCATGATAAGAGAGTGCCGCATTCGTAGGGTTCACTCTTTTATTGATACTCGTTAGCGTTCCCTCTTGCTGATTAAGTGCCGGCATATCCAAATCTCCATCACCAAGGGCTGAGAGAGTAAAATCTGCTTTCGTATTGTAACCGATTGTGTAAGAGCCTTTAGCATCATCAAGGTCACAGATAAGTGCGACACCCAAAGAATTGGTTAAAGGTGGAATCATTGTAACTTCGAACGCACTGTACTTTTCAATCAAAGCAACTAAGCGAGCGAGATTCTTTGAGTTTGGATGTGTATATAAATCCGGTCCTACCATCAAAGCAAATGCATCTTTTTTCTTAAGATTTTTTTCTAAATCTTCCTCAAATTTGGCACCTGCATTTAAAATATCAAGCAATCGGTTATGGTCAACCTTTACTTCTTTAGAGATTTTTTTAGGAACCATTTTAGTTTTTTCAACCGAAACTTCTTCCTCCATCCCTGTCTCTTTATTCATCTTCATCTCTTTAACAATCTCAACTACTTTTTCTTTTATCTCCTCTGTTACCGTAACCGTTTTTTCTGAATGAAATGATGCTAAATATTCTACAATCTCAGAAGGGAGTTTTGTTTTATCTGCAAACAAATCAAGAATTAAATATAAAGCCGCTTCTTCTTGTAGAGGAGCATGATTTATACTTATAATACTTTTCCCCATCCCATCAATTACGGGATCACTCACAGGATGGAAATAAAGGCCGGCACCTTTATTTACAGTCATTGAATTATTGAGTGCATATCTCGCATTAGGATTGTCGCTTTTAAGTGCCGCACCGACCGATACCACAAAGTTAGAATTATGAACAACTTTTAAATCACTTCCATAAAGCTTCGTTGCACTAATTTCACTGTAATCATTTAAAAAAGTTTGAAAAGCTTTAGCTTCTTTATTCACAAGCTTCAATCCAAGTTTTTCTTTAAATAACTGTAATACATATGCTTCTTCATTCGTAATTGTTGAAGTAAACTCAATAGTATCGGCTTTTTTGAATGCTGCTATTGCATCATAAAATGCTTTTTCATCTTTATGTGCAACTCTGTTTTCATAGTCAAAGCCATATCGACCCGCACCACAAAGTGAAACATAATTCCACTCATTCTTCACTCTATATATTTTATCTTCAGGATTTGTAATATCTGTATGTTTCACATCATAAGATATTTGACATCCTGCCGAACAATGTCCACACGTTGCCGGAATTTGTTTTAATTCCCAAGCATTAGACTTATACATAAAGTCGGTATCAACTAAGGCTCCAACAGGACAAACTGCGGCACATTCGCCACAAGATGTACAATCAAGCATATCTCCACCGCTCGTCAAACCTATAACAGACTTATTGAGTTTATTCCACATGCTGTAGGCATCTTTTGGCATATTCTCTTTATATTCTGCATTCAAGGCATCGGAACCGCGTGCAACAGTTTTTAATGAATTGTCACCAATCATATCTTTACACGCAGTTACACAGCGTTCACAAACAATACATAATCCGGCATCATAGTGAAGATGACCCCAATCTTTTGAACTTCTATCTACGTCTTTGATAGCATAGCTTTGGGAATCTACACCCATTTCCAATGTGTAGTTCTGAAGTTCACACTCACCGGATTGGTCACAAACCCCGCATTGAAGAGGATGGTTAACATCATATACTTCCATAATGGCACGTTTTTCAGTTTCTATTGTTGGTGTGGATGTCGTAATATTCATACCGTCTTTAGCTTTTGCATTACAAGCATATACCTGTTTTCCATCAGCTTCAACAAGACAAATACGACACGCAAGCGTAGGGCTACATCTTGTCAAATAACATATCGCCGGAATAAAAATATTGTTCGCACGTGCAGCATTTAATATATACTCACCCTCGTGCGTTTGAACTTCTTTTCCGTCAATGTTTATCGTAATTTTACTCATGTACTACTCTCACTATTTTGGATTTTTCAAATTTATATTTACTAGCATCAGCTACGTCATCAAATATTGGATTCAAGGCTATCGTACCTTTGAGTTCATTATCTAGCTTAAAGTTTCTCTGAATTGTTCTCGAACCAAAACTTATTTCAATTCTATCTCCATCAGAAATTTTCGCCGCCTGCGCAAACTGAGCAGAACCTCTTAAAGTTGTGTCTTTATCTAGCTGTTTGGCTATATTCGTGTACGCATTAAACTGTAAAACGGGATTAGAATGATAAATAACCGTACCGTTAAACTCCGGCAAATCACCTACATTTTCCAAAGTACCGTCCATTTTACATTCAACTTCATTCAGCAGATAACCTCTTAAATCATCTCCGGTAGGAGAAAGAAAATTTTCCAAAGAATCAAAGTCAACACTTTTGAATCCTGATTCTGCATTGAGTTTTGATGTATAGTCAATTGTATTTTCGCTGATAATTCCACATGCCGACGCAATGTCATTTAATGTATATCCGTGAAAAGGCACTGCAACATTCGTTGGAAGCACTCTATTATCAATACTTACAAAAGTTCCCTCTTGCTGATTGAGCGATCCGACCGCCAAGTTTGCAAATTTTAATGAGGAAATTAAAAAATTCCCTTTTGCATTATATCCCACTACATCATTTATATCTTCATCTGTATCCAAATCGGCAATTAAAGACACGCCAAGCGTATTTACTTCATTTGGTACGACTACTAAAGAAAATGTACTGTATTTTTCAATGATTGCCGCAAGTTTCGCAATATTTAAGGCTCGCTCGTGTGCTATCAAATCATTTCCAATGACTAAAACATAATTCTTACATCTTACAAATGATTTCATCATGAGCGCTATTTCTTCATCTCCGATATTGCTCTCAGCTTCAAGATATCCCAAATCAAGTGCATCAAAGAATCCTCTTTCATGCTCGGATAAATCTGCATCATTCAAAATAGCATTAGCCAATAAAGCCAAAACACCCTCTTCTGTTCCTACTTCGTACTTCATAAACTGCGTAGCAGTATTTTGCATCAAAGCATCTTCCATAGGATGTGCATAAACAATTTTGGCACCGTTATGTTTTGCAGCTGTTGTGAGCGCATATCTTAAAGCAGGATTGTCCGTAGATATTCTTGATCCCAAGATTATAACGGCATCCGCTTGCTTAATTGCATCAAGAGATCCGCTATGGTGTTTTTTTCCGCTAATAGAACTATATGCATTCATAAATTCTTTGAATTTTCTTGCATCTTCATTAAATAGTTTCACCCCTAACTTCTCTTTGAGGAGTTGAAGTATATGTGCTTCTTCGTTCGTAATCATCGAAGAAAAACGGATTGCTTTTGTACTCTTTATCGCTGCAACGGCTTTTGTAAAAGCCTTTTCATCTTTTTCATCCACTTTATTATCAAAATCATAACCAAAACGTCCGGCTCCGCATAAAGATGCAAATTCAAAATTATTTTTTACTCTATAAATTGAATCATCACGGTTACTGATTCCCACATGCCGAGTCTCATATTCCAATGCACATCCGCCGGAACAGTGTGCGCAAGTTGCCGGAATACGCGTAAGTTCCCATGCATTTGCACTATACTGAAAATTTGAACTTACAAGTGCTCCCACAGGGCAAACAGCAATACACTCACCGCAGAATGTACAATCAAGCGTATCCCCTTTTTTAGGGATAATAGTAGAACTATATCCACCAAACTTTACGTCAATTGCATCATCGCCGATTACTTCATTGCATACATGCACACATTTTTCACACATAATACATAAAGCAGGATCATAATTAATAAGACCCCAATGCTCAACCGGACGGTGCTGTTCACGAGTACTAAAATTTTGCGTAGAGACGTTGAATTCCAAAGTCTTATTTTGCAAATCACATTCGCCGGATTTATCACAAACACCGCATTCAAGAGGATGATTCACATCATAGAGTTTCATAATGTTAGTACGTTCAAGCTCAAGTTCTTTGGTGTTGGTTGTTATTTCAATTCCCTGAGTCGGAGGAGTATTACAACTCAGTACAAATCCTTCAACCCCTTTTGCTTCTACAACACACATGCGACACGATGCACATGGCGTAGTCTTAGAGATATAACACATAGTCGGGATATAAATGCCGTTTTTACGGGCTACATTTAATATAGTCTCACCTTTTTTCGCTTCAACAGAGATACCGTCAATTTTAAATTGAATCATATTATTTATCATCCAATACCTCCTATGTAGCTATCATAGCTATGTAATAACAACGCATACAGCGATCCGCTTCGCTGAGTGCTTGTTCTTGCGTAAAACCTAGATTGACTTCCATATTGTTGAATTTTCTAATATCAACATCCACAACTTCACTATGTTCACGAGCAAGTCCAGGCAACCAGCCTGTTACTTTTTCTTTTTTATCATACACGTGAAGTTTACGAAGGTGATCTTCCATTATCTCATCATCAGTTAAAGAAATCTCTCCGGTTTGTACATATCTAGCCATCACCGAAGAGGCACGTTTTGCCTGTCCAACGGCATTTACGATTGTCATTGGACCGTATTCACAATCGCCTGAAGCAAAAATCCCTTTTTTAGAGGTCATATAGTCTTTGCCGTTTGTCTTGATTGTTGCCCAAGAAGTTTTCTCGATTTCCCACTCCTCAGGCAAAAGTTTCAAATCTGCAGATTGTGAAACTGCAGGGATTAAAAAGTCGGTCTCAATCACATACGAGGCACCTTCTACTTTTACAAGTTCTGCACGACCGCCGTTTGGATCCGGAACAAGTTCAAATTTATCTATAATCAAAGACTTAAGCACATCGTTCTCATCCGTCATAGTATTCACGGCTGAATGGAATAAAAATTCCACACCCTCTTCCACCGCTTCATGATATTCTTCATAAGTCGTATTACGGATAATTGTTTTCTCATCACGGCGATAAATCATATACACTTTTTTTGCATTTGCTCGTATTGCACATCTCACAACGTCCATAGAAGTAAACCCGCCACCTACGCAAACAACTGTTTTGCCGCTTAAGTCTACTTTTTCTCCAATGGCGTATTTGTCCCAAAGATTCACCTGATCAAGCATCTCTATTGCAGACCAATATCCTTTGATAGATGCTCTCTCATTTTCGCAATATACTTTTTTAGAGATACGAGTTCCTGTGGCAATCATAGTTGCATCATATTCTTGCTCAAATTTTCTCATATCGTCTGCGTTGACTTTTTTATTGACTATAAAGTTAACACCCATATCACGAACACATTCGATATCTTTATTGTATTTATCAACCGGCATACGGTATTCAGGGACTCCAACAGCAACCTCTCCGCCAAGAACCGGAAGTTCTTCAAAAACATCTACTTCAATCCCCTCTGCCGCTAAATAGTACGCAGTAGTAAGCCCCGCAGGACCGGCACCGATTACCGCAACTTTTTTGCCTATGCTTGGTTTTTTCTCCATAGGATGGAAAAAATCATATCCGTGGTCTGTCTCCCAATCCGCACCGAGACGTTTAAGCGCCATAATGGAAATAGGTTCATCAAGATTTGTTCTTCTACAAGCATCTTCACAAGGGTGAGGACAAACACGACCGCAAACATGTGCCAAGGGCATTGTTTGACGTGTCGCCATAAGTGAATCATCAAATCTTAAATCTCTTACACCCTCTATGTATCCGGGGATATCTACGTGTGCAGGACACGCATCCGTACAAGGTGCTGTAATCTTAGCTATATAACCAACATTTGCATGGTAATGCTTCGATGGTTTTTGCTCATTGATACAAGCCAAAAATTCATCTTCAAAGTGTTTCATCAGGTCTAAAATCGGGTTTGGAACCGTTTTACCTATTTCACATTTTGAAGTCATTTGCATGCTTTTACCAATCTCCCTTAAGTGATCCAAATCAGAAACGCACCCTTCACCGCGAGCAATCTTATCTAGCTGGTCGTAGAGGATTCTTCCGCCCCATCTTCCAGGGGCACATCTTCCACATGCCTCAGAGTACTCTTGGTATTGTGCAGCATATTCCATAGCTAAACGGATTACGTCTACATCGGCATCAAATAATGATACACCGTCCCAGCCTATAAAGGCTTTGGAATCACGGTGATCATCATATTGTGCAGGGAGGTTATAAGCTGATTCTTTCCACTCTTCTATAGGTGTATTAATATTATTAACTAATTCCCCATTCCAAGTTGAAAAATAGACTTTACTCACAATCAAATCCCGCCTATTTTTTTGTTACGATAGTCCAGTCGACTTCGTTAAACTTTAAAGAGTTCATCAACTCATAACCACACTCTTTTACTACATCAGCTGATCTTTGAACCGATGTAAAATCACCGATTTCAAATAAAAATATTGCTATCTCACCTTTGGAGTGGGAAGCTAAAAGCTCTTTCATGCGAGGTTCAAATTCATTTTTTAAATGTCTTAAATCATATCTTTTCATTAGCGATCTACCTCTCCAAATACGATATTTGTAGTTCCGATTATTGAGACAACATCCGGAATATAATGTCCCGGTAAAAGGTCCGTTAAAATTCCCGTGTGCCAAAATGACGGTGCACGAAGCTTCAATCTATACGGGTAAGGTCCACCTTGAGAATTTATAAAGAAACCAAGCTCCCCTTTTGGAGATTCTGTGGCTACGTAAACTTCACCGACCGGCGGTCTCATCCCTTGTGTTACAAGTACAAAGTGTTGCATCAAAGAGTAATTTTGCGTCATGATATCAAGCTTTGAAGCTGAAATATATTTAGGTGCATGCGCCATCAACTCTGTTTGGTTGTTTTTCACGGTTGCTTCGTACATATCTATTGTTTGATAAAGTATCTTTGCACTTTGTCTCATCTCTTCCATGTAGATGCGGTAACGAGCAAAGTTGTCACCCTTATCGGAATAAGGAACGTCAAACTCCACTTCGTCATAAAGCTCATACGGCTCTTCTTTGCGAATATCCCAAGCCACGCCGCTAGCTCGAAGCATTGGACCCGTACAACCCCATGAAAGTGCCATCTCCGTAGAAATAGTTCCTACCTCTTCCATTCTCATCAACCAAATACGGTTGGTATCAAGAAGGTCTTCATAATCTTTAATATTTTGAGGTAATTTATCTAGGAAGTTTTTGAGTTGCACAATAAAACCATCTTGTAAATCTAAAGGAACGCCGCCGATACGGATTGCGGCATGTGTAAGTCTTGCTCCGCAATACCCTTCGATAATATCCATAAGATATTCCCTCTCACGAAATGCAAAAAGAAATACCGTCATCGCACCGATATCAAGCGCTGTTGTTGCAAGCCAAAAAAGGTGAGACATTAAGCGATTAATTTCCAAAAGCATCATACGGATAACTTTTGCACGGCGAGGAACTTCTAAACCAATTAATGTTTCAACAGCAAGCGCAAAACCGTAGTTGTTTGAACTAGATGCAATATAATCCATACGGTCAGTTGTGGGCATGAATTCATTATAAATCATGTTTTCTGCCATCTTCTCCATACCGCGGTGAAGATACCCAACATCCGGATGCGCTTTTACAATCTGCTCTTGCTGAAGATGAAGCATTAAACGCAACTGTCCGTGAGCAGAGGGATGCTGAGGACCAAAGTTGAGTACAAGTTCATTGTCTTCTCTGTCAAAAGTGATATTTTCAAAAAACGGTGTTAATCTATTTTTTACTTGTGCCATACTAATACCACCCTATCTTTGAGGATCATCAATAACTACCGATGACTCTTTATCAAATTTTTTAATCAAGAACACGCCGCCTTCTTCTTGGTAGCTTTGCTCCGTTTTTGGCTCATTGCCCGTAATTTTTGTTCCCTTCGGAACTTCATATCCTAAACGAGCGAATCTCTCGGAATCATAGCGGTCTACCCTTGCAGTATCACGAAGCTCAGGCCCGATAATATCTCTAGCTTCTTTACCGTAAATTTTATCTACTTCATACCAAGCAGCAAACTCATCACCCTCTAACGGGTAAGTTTTCAGAAGCGGATGCCCTTGCCAGTCGTAAGGCATTAGAATTCTTTTCATGAATGGATGCCCGTTTGCTTGTATACCGAACATATCGAACATTTCACGCTCTGACCAGTCGGCACAGCGGAAAAGTTTTTCAACTGAATTCACGGCTTGACCATTTTCAATAAACATTTTTATACGGATACGTTTGCGTTTATTCATACTTAGCATTTGATAAAAAATTTCAAATTTATTTTCTTTTGCTAACCAGTCTATTGCACTCATCTCAGTGAGTTGTGTATATTCTAGCTCATTTTTCATAAGCTCTAAAACACCGTAGTTGTCTTTTGCGTTTATATAAACAACCATTTGCCCAACTTGAATAAATGCATCGCTCACTTCAAATTTTGCTTTGATAGCTGCCAAATCTGCTGCAAAAACTTCATCACTTTCTACATCTTGTTTTGGCACTTGCGGAGACACATAAAATCTATCTGTATAGTAAGGTTTTGCTTGTACGTCATCTTTAGGTGTATAGGCTCTCATTACATTAACCTCTTTGGTTTTTGAGCATTACCGGCTTTGTTCGCACGAATTTTCTTTTGAAGAAGCATCACTCCGTACTGAAGTGTCTCAGGGCGAGGCGCACAACCCGGAAGATATAAATCAACCGGAATAATTCTATCCACGCCTTGCACTGTAGCATAAGTATTAAACATACCGCCCGTATTTGCACATGAACCCATAGAGATAACCCATCGCGGTTCTGTCATTTGATCATAAAGTCTTTTAATAAACTCGGCATGTTTTTTTGTAAGTGTTCCTGCTACAATCATAACATCTGCCTGACGAGGCGAAGCTCTAAAAATCGTACCGTAACGGTCAAAGTCAAATCGTGATGCACCCGAAGCCATCATTTCGATACCGCAACAAGCAAGTCCGTAAGTAAGTGCCCAAAGTGAGTTTGAACGACCCCAATTTACAATCTTATCTATACTTGTAAGCGCTACAGGTAAACCGCCGTCTTGCGTGTAATTTATTTTATGTTGTGCCATTCAAGCGCTCCTTTTTTCCATGCATATACAAAACCGATAGTCAATAACAATATAAACATTAACATCTCAGCGAAACCGAACCAGCCAAGCAGTTTAAAATCGACTGCCCATGGGAACATAAAAACAATTTCTACATCAAAGAGTAAAAACAAAAGCGCAAATAAATAAAACTGCGGTGATATTCTATTTGGCTGCTTTGTTACCTCAGGCCCACACTCATACACTGATAATTTGATTTTTTCAGAATCTTTTGCAGCTAATGCACGACTAGCAAGACGAGCAATTACTGTTGTCCCTATAAACGCACCAAATGTTATTACAAAAAGTACAAATACCCCAAAGTACGGATTTGCAGTACTGATATGCTCCATATAACCTACCTTTTAATTCAAAAACCACATCCATTTCGGTAGTGATTTTTTAATATATTTGTTTTGTGATGTTTAATAATATCAACTTTATCTTTGCATCATTACAAAAGCATCAGAAAAAACAGTTAGTTGCACTATAACGAAAAGAGTATTAAATAAAAGAGAAAAATATATTTAAGAAGATAAAAATGTCACAAAACGCAACACTCTATTTGGCATATGGAAATCAATGTGTAGAATAGTAATATTATAAAAATTAAACGAGAATTATTATAAATAATGCCTTATAATAATTCTCTTTAACTTTTATTATGAATAGAACTTAAGCGCTTAGATAACGTTTTCTTTTTTGTTCTTTTAATTTATGAATATCCACAACTATAAATCCGTCGACACAATCATCAAAATCTTTGTCAATCCCAAAATCCATAAACTGCACTCCGTCATCTTCACATAAATCACTATATTGTTTATAAAGTGTCGGTATCGCATATCCACTTGCCTGAAGCAGATTTTTGAGAGTAATAATGTCTTCACGATAATTATCATGAAGAAAAAGTTTTTTAAATTGCTTTTTATTTTCATCTGAAATTTTATATTGTTCAAAGTGCTCCACACTCTTGATTTTTGCACCAAAATAATTCATATAAAAATACACAAGTAAAGCAACAGCTTCATTATTATAAGAGCGTGAAATACTTACGGGTCCAAACATATACCGTATACTTGGATTTGCCCTAAGATAAGCCCCTATCCCCTGCCACAAATAATCCAGTGCTCTGGAGTTCCAATATTTTGGCTGCACGAAACTGCGTCCAAGTTCTATACCGTCGGTAAAATATTTTGAAAATTCATTTTTATATTTAAATAATGTGGAGGTATAAAGCCCCTCTGAACCGAATATATCAATAATCTCTTGTGCTTTAACTATACGATAGGAACCTACAATTTCCAAATCTATCTCGTCCCACAATATGATGTGTTCATACGTATAATCATACTCGTCAATATCTCTTTTTTTTCCGCTTCCCTCTTTAACTTGTCGAAAACTTATCTCTCTTAACCTGCCTATCTCTTTAAGAATAACATTATCCTCGGCATTAGAATAAAGATAAATCTTTTTTCCGTCCGTAGTCTCCCCAAGCGCTTGTGCGTTTTGCAGTTCATGCTTTAATTCTTGTCTATTCTCAGCCAATGCAATAGCATTATGCGTTTTAAATATCCCTTTATTATTTTTTGATATCAGATAAAAATGCTTGCGGAAAAGTTTAATTCTATCAGGCATAGGTAAAGAAGGAATATTATAGTTTTCGTACGGAATACTTTTACCGATAGAAAAAGCAATTTTTTTCCCTTGATATTTAAACATTTCATGCGGGATAGTTGCAGTTGCTAAAGATTTATTAATCATAGAGATGAGATAAAATGCTTTTGAATTTTTTGCATTTATATAAATAGGCAATATCGGTGCCTGCATCTTTTGCGCTACCTTCAAAAATCCGCTTCTCCATTTTGTGTCTTTGATGCCGTTAGGACGGGCACGGCTTACTTCACCCGATGGGAAGATAATAACAGCCTGCTCTTTTTTCAAAGCACTATAAATAGCCTCAACTGATGCTCGGTCCATTTTTCCTTTGATATTTTCTATAGGAATTAAAATTTCATTTAAATTTTCAAATCCGCTTAGAAAATTGGAAGCAACTATTTTCACATCTTTTCTGATATCGCTCAAAACATGTAAAAGCGCCAAAGAATCAAGGGCACCTAAAGGATGATTTGCAATAATGACCACTTTTCCGTAAGAGGGGATTCTTGTAAGCTGATTTTTATTGATGGCAATATCGAGATTGAAATAATCAAGGATGGATTCAATAAAGCTAAAAGCATCCAAATTTTTGTGTTCAAGAAGAAATTTATTTATCTCCTCTTCATGAAACATTTTCTTAAATAAAGAGATGATTACCTTGCGGATTGTTTGCGGTAATTTATCAAATGAAGGATAGTTATGCGCGAAATAATTTTCAATAGATATGGCCATGCTCTTATGCATCCTTGTATATAATTAAAAGAAATTATAAAAAAATTATGTTGCATTTTGATTACAAAGAAAAAGGCTTTTTATTTATTTAAAAAGCCCATTGATTTTTCACTCTCAAAACTTGCGTCTTTTTCTCTTTGTATCTCTTCTAAAAAATCTTTTTGCGTAAAAACAGGCTTTTCACGTACGGCAACTTTATACGCCGTATTTTTTATTATCAGATTAATTTGTCCCCCTGTAAGAGAATATTTAGACAAAGCCAAAACATCAAAAGAATCATCAAAAGGAGCATTTGCGGGTAACATTTTTTTCCAAAGCTCCACTCTTTGCCCCTCGTCAGGTTTTTTAAATTCAATTTTATAGTTGAATCTTCTTGAAAATGCTTTATCAATATTTTCTAAAAGATTTGTTGTTGCAATAAGCATCCCTTTAAATTTTTCTATCTGCTCTAAAAAAATATTTTGCATCTGGTTATGCATTTGGTCTGCACTTGAGCTAATACCGCTGGATCGCGAGCTTAAGAACTGGTCTGCCTCATTTAAAAGTAAAATCGGTTCCGTTTTTGTTTTTTCACATAAATCATAAAATGTATCAAAAATTTTACGGACGTTTTTTTCACTCTCTCCGACATACATCGATAAAATTTTGGAGCAGTCAAATGCAAGTACCTGTCTTTTGAGAGACTTTGCGAGGGAATATGCCGTCATAGTTTTCCCTGTTCCAGCAGCTCCGTAAAAGATAATACGTGCATCTATACCGCTTTTTTTATCTTTTACGCCCCAAGCTACAAGACGATTCACAACCTCTTTATCCACTTGTCTCATAAGATTTTGCAAAGTATCTTCTGTTTTTTTGTTCAAAACAACATCTTCTAATGAGGTCTCCGGCTCTATAAGCTCAAAAATATCCTGTTCGCTCATTAATGCATTGAGCTTTAATCTGCGCACTTTTTTATTTTTTTGCGGATGGATAATACTTTGAAGCACCTCATCCACAATATAAAAAGACCTTGAAATCCCTCCAAAAGGGTTCAGCATCTCCTCATAGTCAATAATTCCATCGCCAATCAGATTGGAACCGTCTTCAAGAAGCGATCTGTTTTTAATCCTGTCGTACTCATCCAAAGAGATTAAGTCTATTAACGTGTTCATCTCCCGAAGTGAGCTATCGGTTGCGCTGTACTCTTCACGTAAAAGAGCTATAAAAATGACCTGCTCTTTTTGATCCATCTTTTTTTGTTTAAAAAACTTATCCAGTACTAAAGTCTCTACGGTTTGTGCTATTCTCTCTTCAATCCGCTTTTCAAGAACCTTGAGTTTATTTTGGACTCTGTCTATCCCTAAAGAGTGTTCATGTACATTCTGGCGAATAATACTCATCTTTTGATAAAGCTCAATTCTCAAAAATTGGTCTTGAAGGTATTCCAAATGGTCTGCATATGGCTTTACATCGGGCAAATCAACATCCAAAGTTCCCTCTTGTAAAAGCTTCAAAAGTGCAGGAGTAAGTCCTACTGCCGTATTTAAAAGTTCTAAAGGAGTTACTTCAGATATTTTCATAGGGGTAAAACTTTGCTGATGTAGCCAGCCGAGTTCTAAAAGATTTTTCAACTCTGTTAAATGCTCTAAATGTTCGTAATTTTCACTTTCATATAAATCTTGTAAAAGTTCCAAAACAAGAAAATCATCCTGTCCCTGCATATATTTTTTTGCCAGATACCGAAGCATCTCCGCTTCAGTAACGCTGCATTTCAAATGCACAAATATTTCCGATTTTTCTATCTCTTTTTCTTCTAAAAAATTAACTAATGTTTTCAAAATTCCCCTTGTTAATCGATATTAAAATTTATAACCTACGCCCGCAGAAACTAATAATATATTCGAGTTAGAAAACTCTCCGCTTAAATCAGCATTCGTTACACTGCGTGAATCTTTCATAGAATAAAGCGCCGCAAGCCCTACATCAAACGAACTATCTATTTGATAACGTCCGCCCAAAGAAAGAGCTAAGGAGTTAGAATCAGGAAGTTCAAAACTGAGTGTTGCATCCGGAACCGGAGTTTCGTCGTATACGGCACCCGCCATAAGAGTAAGTGCATCTAACTTTTGAGTCAAACCCAAACGGTATACATTAGTATCCTTCCAATTTTTTTCAATTGGGTTATCAAAGTACGGCACTAAAGCAGCGGGGATTGGACTGACATAATTAAAATCCAATGTTTTATACGCCGACCACATCACTCTTTCGTATACAAATTCAACCGTAGTTTGGCTTGGGAGCGTATATGCCGCGGCTACGTTCCATGTTGCCGGAGACGGTACACTTACACTAGCACCGCCGTCATATACTTTTGTTCCACTAAGAGCAAGTTTTGCGTTTCCTTCCACGCTCAAATCTACGTTGGAACGGTAAGTAAGTGCTAAACTTAAATCTTTGAGAGGCTTATATGCAAGTGCAAAATTATAACCCGCATCAATGCTCTCCCCCTTCAAATCGCGCGAAATTACAGCAGAACTTTTTACTACTCCCGATGTATGTAAAATCCTAAATCCGACTCCGAAAGAAAGATTGTCTGCCAATTCTAAAGCAATTGTCGGATTTGTTTCCACTACTTGTAAAGCAAACTCTTCCGCCTTATCTTTTGCGGGAGAATCACTCCATCTTTTTGTGAGTCCGCCCGGGGAAACTATACTCAAGCCAACACGTATCATGCTTATTTTTGAAGAAACATAATGGATTGAAGGGACATAAAAACTCTCCGTTTTCGCATCTATCTCAGCACCTGCTGTCGATTTGTAATGTGTCGCATCAAGCCCGATATACATCAAATCTGCTTCCACGCTATTTTCATCCGCCATAAAAACCATATTTGCAGGATTATAATACGCTGCATCCGCTGAATGGTTATTTGCAACGTTTGCTGCACTCAAAGCCACTGCATTGAGTGAATTTTCCGGTATTTTGTAGCCACCTGCTATAAGTAAACTGCTTAAGGCGATACTCAAAGCCGTAATTTTTAATACTCTATTGCTCATTTTTAGTTCCCCCCTCTTATTGAATCAAACCATGTGACCGCTACACCATATGCTGTACTTCCACAGTTAGCATGGACAAAAGAGCTACTGGTATCTGTGAGATAGGAAGTAGGAATCGGTGATAAAGTAAGATCCGAGCTACTCACCCCATTGGCAATAAAATTATCGTACGCACCCTGAGACATAGAAAAGGGGATAATCTCATCCTCCACACAATGGATAAGATTCATCCTTGTTTTTGGTGTCCAGTCGTTTACATTGTTTTGAGCAAGTCTTGTTTTAAAAACGTTCGTATCACTGCTTTGATAATCTGCTATGAAACTGTCTTTAAACAGGGCATTCGCCGGATAAGACCCAAAGCCATAGTTCACAGTCAGTCCAAGCGCATAATGTATCTCTACGTTTGTTTTTGAACCGTCAAAAAGAGAATGAAACATTGTCGTATTCGTTTCTTTGACTACATCACTCAAAGAGATATCGCTATAGCCTTGAGAATATGCATCTGCCAAATAAGCTAAAAAAGCAGGATAAACCATAATGTGCGATGCATCTATTTCGATATCGCCAAGCCCTTTGACATCATAAGGTCCAGCCATAGGTGCCACACCTGTGAGGGTAAATTCTGAAAAGTGATTTTCTTCTATATCTTTTGCCAAGGACATTGCAACATATCCACCCTCGGAGTATCCCGTCACATAGAGCTGCCCGTTAAACAAAACACCGTTGTCCGTCATATATTTCACACTTGCTTTAATCATATCAAGTGATGCCTGCGCGGAGCCTTTTTCCAAGATATAGGGATGATTTTTCCCATGAGAAGTTCCGTAGCCTACATAATCGGGCATTATTGCAGCAAATCCTGCATATCCCGCCATTAAAACTGCCACACTGTAATCGGGCATTCCGTTGTGCACTTCTACATTCGTCGGAGCCTCGGCATCTGTAAAAATAGTTCCGTGATTGTCGCAAATCATAGAGATAGAATAGGTTTTGCCTAAAGAGGTCAAATACTGTTTATACGCATCCGTAGCACTTGGAATAATAAGCAAACCCGAAGCTAAAACCGTACTTCCGTCTTGCATTGTCGTGTTGTAATGAATCTTCACAGCCTTATATCCAAAAGCATTTGTAGCAGATGAATAAATGGCAGATTTTACTACTTGCAGCATTACCGAAGCATTAATATCATCAATTATCTCTGCACTGACAAAATTTGCCCCCACTGTATTTTCATCTGAATTTTCTATATCTCCACACCCGTTAAAAACAAACAATGCGGAGATAAACATAATATGAAATAGACTTTTTTTTGTATTTTTCAACATAATACGTCCCCTTTTTTTAAAATGAACTCAGTGTAACAAAACTTAGATTAAATTCATTTATTTCCTAAATGCAAAAACTCTCTATTGGTTTTCAAATGAGTATAAAAGTGCTATTTCCTCTTTCCAAATACTCTCATCTATTGTTTCTAAAATAAGCGGTATATCATCCATCCGTGCATCATTCATGATAAATTTAAAAGCATCAAGACCGATTTTTCCTTTGCCCAGAGAATCGTGTCTGTCCACGTGCGAGCCCAAATCGGGTTTCGAATCATTGATATGCATCCCCATCAAATATTTAAAACCGACGATACTTTCAAACTCTGCCCAAGTCTTCTCATACGCTTCTCTTGTTCGTATGTCATAACCGGCTGTAAACATATGGCATGTGTCGATACAAACACCGACACGGGATTTGTCTTCGATTTTGTCTATAATATACGCCAAATGCTCAAATCTCCAGCCAAGATTACTTCCCTGTCCTGCGGTATTTTCAAGCACCAAAGCGACTCCGCTCGTTTTATCAAGTGTTCTATTCATAGCTTCGGAAATCTTATCCAGACACTCCTCTTCGCTTATCTGCTTGAGATGGCTTCCGGGGTGAAAATTGAGTTTATTCAGTCCCAAAAGTTCGCATCTTTGCACCTCATCCAAAAAAGCTTCCATTGATTTTAGTCTTTTTTCATCTTCCGGATGACCGAGATTTATTAGATAAGAATCATGAGGAAGAACATGTTTTGGCAAGATGCCGCTCTTTTGCAAGTTCTCTTTAAACTTCTCTATAGTCTTTGTATCCAGTGGTTTTGCATCCCATCTTTTTTGGTTTTTCGTAAAAAGTGCAAATGCCTTTGCGCCGATTGCTTCTGCGTTGGTCACTGCATTAAAAACACCGCCCGCTGCGGAAGTGTGCGCTCCTACAAATTTATTGCTCATTCTTTTGTATCCTTTATTTTGAATAATATATTGTTTTTTTTGTCTTTAAAATCTATGGCATGTGGATTTACTTTGTACACTATTTCCACATGCCCGTCATTGATAGTTTGCTCAAAACCCTCTTGCGTCTGCACTTTGTTTTTCCCCTCATAAATAGGGCTTCCCAAAAGGATATTTTGCATCAAATCCTCAGGATAATAAGCACTTAAATAATCTTTGTTGAATCCGCTTTTACTCATACACCCCTCACCGGTGCAGATAAGATGATTGATACTGATTTTTTCTATATTTTTGCCGGCTATGAAAAGCTCAAGTTCTATACTTTTTTCACTGTTTCTCACATAACCTAAATCCGCAAATTTTATTTTTGGTGATTTGATAATGATGATTTTTGTCTGGGTAATCTCATAATTTTTCATACTGCACGCACTCAATAAAAGGGCAAAAACTAAAAGGAAATAATGCATCGTTTACACTCCTTGTAAATAATTTGCACAAAAGTCTTGGCTTGAGAGCAGAGGTAAATCTTGACTGTAAAAGTATTTGTCATTGGAGATAATAAGTTCGCAATTTTGTTTTTTTGCCAGTACATATTGCAGTGCACCTTCAAAATCGCTATATTGCCCATTTTCCCGCATCAATGTACAGGTCGCATCTATCTCTTTGTTAGAAAACTCAATCACGCGACAAAACTTGCTCAGCTGCTCAATACTCCCAAGCGCTTGAAATTTATCCTTTTTTGCAAGGATATAATAGATGGTTGTGATAAGGTCACAGCTTGTGTACATTTTAATGTTTTGACTCAGTAAATAAGGAACAATTTTGAAACTCTGCTCGTATGTTGCACGGCTGTCATCGTTTGCATCGATAAAAATATTGGCATCTAAAAAGACACTTTTATACATCCCGATTCGCCTTTACTTCTTGAAGTGTAAGCTCACCCCAAAGCCCGGTTCCACTCCCTGCAAACTTATAAAACGCTTCAAGTTTCTCCTCTTTTGAGACCTCTTCATACTCTTTTTCTATCAGGTTTTTAATCACCTCGGTTTGGGTTGTCGCATTTTTTTGTGCTATTTTTTTCAGATGCTCCGCCACCTCATCATCCAGCAAAAAATTTTTTCGAATCGTCATTGGAAACACCTTTTTAATTTTAGTAATATTATATCATACATACAATTCAATACATAAAATCTCGGCATGTGGAAATGTTTGGC